>CAIZWU010000376.1 GCA_903936775.1 uncultured bacterium
CGAATATCCGGGCCACAATCATGTGGCCGGCGTGGAGAAACTCACCATTGAAGCCGCTGACCCCAAAAACCCGCCCCTTTTCCAAGGGGGCACTCTCGCGTGGCAATTCTCCCGCTGCCCCGGCCTGACCCTGCGCCACCTCGCCTGCCGGGGGCAGACCTCCAATGGGTTCAACTTCGATGACGGCGGCCCTGCCAAAGGCGATGTGGCGGGCATTACCCTCGAAAACCTGACTGTCAGCGACATTGGGCCGGACGGGAATTTCGATGGCATCAAATGCTCAGGGCTCTCGGATCTGACCATCCGGGACTGCACTATCCACGGGTGGGGCGGCCAGGCGATTGATTTGGTGGGCTGCCACCAGGTCGTGATTTCGGGGTGTCATTTTCTCGGGAAACCCGGCTTCTCCCAGCACACTGGACCCCAGTTCAAAGGCGGCTGCGAAGACGTTATTTTGGAAAAATGCACCTTCCTCGACGCGGGCGGCCGCCCGATCCAGGCGGGCGGTTCCACCGGAATGGACTATTTCCGTCCCTTGGGCGTGAAATACGAAGCCCGCCGCGTCATCATCCGGAACAACCGGATCGAAGGCGGCGACTGCGCCTGTGCCTTTACTGGTGTGGATGGCGCGGAGTTCAATGACAATACAGTCATCCGGCCGCGCAAATGGTTCTTCCGCATCCTCACCGAAACCAGGGTCGAAGGTTTTCCACCCGCCCGCAACGTGACCCTCACCGGCAACACCTTCATTTATCGTCGCAGCGAGGTGCAGACGCCGCTCAACATCGGCCCTGACACCGCGCCGGAGACGTTCAAGTTCGTCAACAACACGTGGTACGCCGAGGACAAACCGGAGGCTTCCAATCCGCGGCTTTCCGTGCCTGAAACCGGCGGGATCTACGGCAAGCCTCCTGCCAAATAACCCATTCCGGCAAGCCTCCTCAAGGCAGCGCCGGAGGCCCTTGGACTGCAGCAGCCTGCTGCCGCTTTACCCAAGCAGCCCTGCTGCGGGGGAGCAGAGCATCAGCACAGACCCGGTGGCATTTTCTCAAGGGGCAGGGCCATCCGACGAGGAGTCTTCGATCCAGAGGGTCCCTTCCACATTCGCCTGCGTTGCCTGGTAGGATTATCCTGTCCCGGCAGCAGGGCTGCCAATACCCCAAAGCGGCAGCAGGCTGCCGCAGTCCAAGGCGGTGGCGGCGCCACTTTCCGCTCCTTACAGCCCGTGGTATTCCTGCAGGGTTTTTACTTCCAGCTTGTTCTTCTGCAGAGAGCCGATCGCATGGGCGGCGGCACGGGCTCCGCGCAGGGTGGTCTGGATCGGCGTGCGGGTGCTGACGCTGGTGCTGCGGATGAGGACTTCATCCTTGCGGGTTTCCTTCTCGCTGGGGGTGTTGATGATCATGGCGATTTCGCCGTTTTTCATCATATCAAGGATGTTGGGGCGGCGGCCTTCGGCGATCTTGTGAACGATGTCGCAGGGGACACCGGCTTCCTTGATGGCTTTGCGCGTGCCGTCGGTGGCGACGATGATAAAGCCGAGGTCGTGGTATTCCTTGGCGATAGTGCCGATGCGCGGTTTCAGGCGGTCGCTGACGCTGATGAAGAGTTTGCCCTTCAGTGGCAGGCTGTTGCCGGCGGCAATCTGGCTCTTGGCGAAGGCCATGGCGTGGTCGGCGTCGATGCCCATGACTTCGCCGGTGCTCTTCATTTCCGGGCCGAGCGCAATGTCGGTGCCAGGGAATTTCGAGAACGGGAAAACGGCCTCCTTGACGTTGAAATGGGTGGGAATGATTTCGGTAGTAAACCCGAGCGACTTCAGGGAAACAGCTTCGATATCGGTCAGGCCCTGACGTTTCAAGCCATCGCTGGCCATGATCTTGGCGGCGTATTTGGCGAGCGGGCGGCCGATGGATTTACTGACAAATGGCACGGTGCGGCTGGCGCGCGGGTTCACTTCGATCACGTATAGAATCTCGTCCTTCACCGCGAACTGGATGTTCATCAGGCCGATCACATTGAGCGCTTTCGCCAGTTCCTTGGCGGCGCGCATGATCTCGGCCTTGATCGGCTCGCTAAGGCCGAAGGCGGGGATGACGCAGGCGCTGTCGCCGCTGTGCACGCCGGCTTGCTCGATGTGTTCCATGATGGCGCCAACCACCGTGGTCTCGCCGTCGGAAATGACATCGACGTCCACCTCGGCGGCGTCTTCGAGGAATCGGTCCACCAGCACGGGACGCTCGGGGGAGGCCTGCACGGCGTTGCGCATGTAGTGGCGGAGTTCGTCGTCGCTGTAAACGATCTGCATGGCCCGGCCGCCCAGCACGAAGCTGGGGCGCACGAGCACCGGATAGTTGATGCGCTGGGCGATGGTGACGGCTTCGTCCTCATTCACGGCGGTGCCACTCGGGGCCTGGTTCAGCTTCAGGTCATCGAGGAGTTTGGCAAAGAACTTCCGGTCTTCGGCCAACTCGATATTTTTTGGCGAGGTGCCAATGATGTGGCAGCCGGCTTCCTCCAGCTTGGCCGCAAGGTTCAGCGGCGTCTGTCCGCCGAGCTGCACGATGACGCCCCAGCACTGCTCGTTTTCGTAAATGTTCATCACGTCCTCGAACGTGAGCGGCTCGAAGTAGAGGCGGTCGCTCGTGTCATAGTCGGTGGAAACGGTCTCGGGATTCGAGTTCACCATGATGGTCTCGAAGCCCATTTCCTTCAACGCGAAAGCGGCATGGACGCAGCAGTAGTCAAACTCGATGCCCTGACCGATCCGGTTCGGCCCGCCGCCGAGGATCATGACTTTTCGCTTCGTGGATGGGCGGGTTTCGTTTTCCTCGCCGTAAGTGGAATAATAGTAAGGTGTATAGGCCTCGAATTCCGCCGCGCAGGTATCCACGAGGCGGTAGGTGGGGATGATGCCGAGATATTCCCTGACTTTCCTGACCTCCAGCGCAGTGCGTCCCATCAAATAGGCAATCTGCTGGTCTGAAAATCCAAGGCGCTTCACACGACGCAATCCTGAAGCAAGCTCAGCGGTCGGAGTCCCTTCGACTTTATCCCACTTCTTTATCACTCCTTGCATTTCCAAACCTGCTGCTATTTCACGGACGTGAGACCGGGCGTGAACCAGTCCGGAAGCGTCAGGTTGGATGTCCCAGGAAGCCAAGTCCTTCTCCGCCAAAACAATCTCCTCAATCTGCCGCAGGAACCACCGGTCGATCTTCGTCAGCTCAAACACTTCCTCCACGCTGTAGCCTTCGCGGAAGGCGACGCCGAGCCAGAAGATGCGTTCCGCGTTGGGGATGCTCAGTTTCCTGACGATTTCTTCTTTCGGCGGATTCACCGGATCTTTTCCATCCGCGCCTAGTCCGGCGCGTCCCGTTTCCAGGCTGCGCAGCGCTTTTTGCAGCGATTCCTTGAACGTCCGCCCGATGGCCATGGCTTCGCCCACGGACTTCATCTGGGTGGTCAGGGTGGCGTCGGCGGTGGGGAATTTTTCGAACGTGAAGCGCGGGATCTTGGTGACGACGTAGTCGATGGTCGGCTCGAAGCTGGCGGGGGTCTCGCGGGTGATGTCGTTTTTGACTTCATCCAGGGTGTAGCCCACGGCGAGTTTGGCGGCGATCTTGGCGATGGGGAATCCGGTGGCCTTGGAGGCGAGCGCGGAGGAGCGGCTGACGCGGGGATTCATCTCGATCACGATCATGCGGCCGGTGTCGGGATGGGTGGCGAATTGGATATTCGATCCACCCGTCTCCACGCCGATCTCGCGGATCACGGCGAAGCTGGCGTCGCGCATGATCTGGTATTCGCGGTCGGTCAGGGTCTGGATCGGAGCGACGGTGATGGAGTCGCCGGTGTGGACGCCCATGGGGTCGAGGTTTTCGATGGAACAAATGACTACGCAGTTGTCGGCGTGGTCGCGCATGACCTCCATTTCATATTCCTTCCAGCCGAGCAGGCTTTCGTCGATGAGAACTTCGCTCACCGGGGACAGATCGATGCCGCGGGCGCAGATGGTTTCGAATTCCTCACGGTTATAAGCGATCCCGCCGCCGGTGCCGCCGAGGGTGAATCCCGGGCGGATGATGAGCGGGAAGGAGCCGATGTCATCGGCCACGCGGCGGGCTTCCTCCATGGTGTGGGCGATACCGCTCTTGGGCATGTCGAGGCCGATTTTGATCATGGCCTCCTTGAACTTCATGCGGTTTTCGCCTTTCTCGATGGCATCGGGTTTGGCTCCGATCATCCGGACGTTGTGTTTCGCCAGCACGCCGGTGTGGTGCAGGGTCATGGAAAGATTCAGCGCGGTCTGGCCGCCTAGGGTAGGGAGCAGGGCATCTGGTTTCTCGCGTTCGATGATTTTTTCCACCACCTCGGGCGTGAGGGGCTCGATGTAGGTCCGGGCGGCGAATTCCGGGTCCGTCATGATGGTGGCCGGATTGGAATTGATGAGGACGACGGTGTAGCCTTCCTCCTTCAAGGCCTTGCAGGCCTGGACGCCGGAGTAGTCGAATTCGCAGCCTTGGCCGATGACAATGGGGCCGGAGCCGATCACGAGGATTTTGCGGATGGAGGTGTCCTTGGGCATGGAATGGGGAAAAATGGGAAAAGCGACCGGTTACTGGCACGCGGGGTGAGGGGTGGCAAGAGTGTTTAGGCGATCCTGGGACCATTGCGCATTGGACTTGCGGCGGGGCGGGCTGTTCGCTATGGCAAGCGGCTTCACTTCTTTTCTCCACTCCAAACACACTCAAAACATATGAACCGGAAAATTCGCATGGGCATGGTCGGCGGCGGACGCGGCGCTTTTATCGGAGGCGTGCACCGGATGGCCGCTGCTCTGGATGGCCAAATTGAACTGGTCTGCGGGGCTTTTTCTTCCGATCCCGCGCGGTCCAAGGCCTCCGGGGAGGATCTGTTCCTGCCGGCGGAACGCTGTTACGGCACCTATGAAGAGATGATTCTGGCCGAAAAAGCGCTGCCTTTGGGGGAGCGTATGGATTTCATGGTGATCGTGACGCCGAATCACATGCACTTCCCGCCCGCCAAAATGGCGCTGGAAAACGGGTTCCATGTCCTGTCCGACAAACCGGCGACCTTCAATCTGGCCGAGGCCAAGGAATTGGCCCAAATCGTCAAGACCACCGGTCTCCTTTACGGCATCACCTACAACTATACCGGCTATCCCCTGATGCGCGAAGCCCGGCAGATGATCGAGCAGGGCAAACTCGGCAAGATCCGCAAGGTGGTCGTCGAATACCCGCAGGGCTGGCTGGCCACTCTGCTGGAAAAGACCGGCCAAAAACAGGCCGCCTGGCGCACCGATCCCAAGATTTGCGGTGCGGCCGGTTGTATGGGCGACATCGGCACCCACGCGATCAATCTCGCGGAATACGTCACCGGCCTGCACATCAAGGAACTGGCCGCCGATCTCACGGTCTTTGTGGAAGGCCGCCAGTTGGAGGATGACGGCAACGTGCTGCTGCGCTTCAACAATGGAGCCAAAGGCGTGCTGCACTCCAGCCAAGTCAGCGTGGGCTGCGAAAACAACCTGAGTCTCCGCGTCTACGGCGAAACCGGGGGCATCGAGTGGAGCCAATTGGACCCCAACACTATGATCGTCACCTCGCTGGACCAGCCCAAGCAGATTTTCCGCACCGGCATGGGCTATCTCGGTAGCGCGGCTGCGGCGGCCACCCGCACTCCGGCTGGTCACGTGGAAGGATACCTGGAGGCCTTCGCCAATATATACAAAAACTTCACCAATCATCTCCGCGCCGTGGCCACCGGAGCCGCCCCGAATCCGTTGGACCTCGACTATCCCACCATTGAAGAGGGTCTGGCGGGCATGGCCTTCATCGAAGCGGTGGTGGAATCCTCCGCCAACAATGCGGCATGGACGCCGCTCAACTACACCCCGACCCCGCGCGTGGGTTATGGGGATGCGGTGGTGAAGATCGACCGCGGTGGACTCAGTGCCTGAGCCTGGGCTCGCTGCTGCAGGGATAACGTTTCGGCCTCATCAGCCACCGGCCACGCCGGGGCCCATCAGCCAAATTCAGCTGATGCTGGCTCCGGCATGGCTGAAATAGACGTGCGCAATCCGGTCGGAGAGGCGGTATACGGCTTGGGTGATGTCCCCGATTTCGGCCGCGAGAGCCGGAGCGGGAACGTCGGAATTGAGGGCGCGGAGTCGTGAGGCGAGGTCGGCCGTGAGGCGTTGTTTGAGGCCAGGATCGGTCCGGCCAAGCATGGCCGGGAGGTGCGCGAGGTGCTCTTCGATTGAGAGCACTTGGAAGAGGGCGGAGCGGGGATTCTCTTTTTCGCGCAACAACAGATCCAGCACGGCATCGGTCTGGGCATGCGCGAAATAACGGCGCCGGTAGGTCATGGCACTATCGGCGATATCCAGCAGCGGCATCAGCAGATGCCGGCCTTCCGGGTCTTCCTTCAAGGTGCCCTGCACCAGCAGGAGGAGCGCCGCGGAGCGCTCGAGGCGGCGCCCAAGGTCAAGGAACCGCCAGCCATGGCTGCGGGTCATGTTTTCCATAACCATGCCGGCAAAGGCTGAGAGGCTGCGGATGAGGCGGTTCAGGAGAATGAGGGCATCGTCGAGTTCCGACACGGTGCCTTCAGGAGGGAGTTCGGCCTGCAGTTCCGTCAGGATGCGCCACGTGTCGAGGGAGAGCCGGTCGCGGACCCGCCAGGCCGCGCCGCGCAGATTGCTGATGCAGGTGACGAGGCCGCCGGGCTGTTCCTTCTTGAAGAGGATGTTCAGGGCATCGCGGTCGTATTTCTCCAGCAGCAGCGGGGCGGCGGGAGGTTTTTCGAGGATCTCCAGGGGAACCAGCAGCCGCATCAGCAGGCCCGCAGTGACCGGGTTTTCCACGCTGGTATCGTCAGTCAGTTGCGTGACCAGAACGCGCATCATACGGACCACAATTTCAGCGCGCTCGGCATAACGGCCGAGCCAGAAGAGATTGTCCGCCACGCGGCTGGGAAGTTCGTTGCTGATGCGTTCGCTGACCGGGGCATGGATGCCGGGCGCCAGGAGGCTTTGGTGGAGAACGGGGCCATCGGAGAGGACCCAGGTGTCCTTGCTGCCGCCGCCACTTTGCATGGAGACGATGGGAATATTGGGTGAGACCGAGACCCGGGTCAGGCCGCCGGGCATGACGATGAAGCGGTCGCCGGCGGCGGCGAGGTAAACCCGGAGCGCGATGGGACGTGGTTCCAGTTTTTCGCCCGTCCAGATGGGAGCTTCGGAAAGGGTTATTTTTTCCTGACCGACGTAATGCTGGGGGTCCTTGCGGATGCGTTGGACGAGGGCGGCCCGGTCCTTGGCACTGAGCGTGGCGGGAAAAATGGGATTGCTCGATTTATCGGAAAGGGCGCCCTTGATGAGGAAAGAGTCCAGATTCGCCAGGACGTGTTCGCGTTCCTTTCGCTGGCCGCACCACCAGGTGGCGGTGTTGGGGAGGAGGATTTCCTCGCCGAGCAAACGACGGCACAGCGCTGGGAGAAAGGCCAGCAAAGCCGGAGATTCAGCGAGGCCCGAGCCGATGGGATTGGCCACACAGACATTGCCGGCCCGCATGGCTTCCAACAGGCCGGGAACACCGAGGAAGGAATCCTGACGGAGTTCGAGGGGGTCACAGAACCCGTCATCGACGCGCCGGAGAATGACATCGACCGGTTGGAGGCCTTCGAGGGTTTTGATATAAACCTTGCGGTCCCGGACCGTGAGATCGCCTCCCTCCACCAGAGGGAATCCGAGATAACGGCTGAGATAGGCGTGCTCGAAATAGGTTTCGTTCAGCGGTCCGGGCGTGAGCAGGACGATGCGGGGAACCTCGCGGCGGTGGCTATGGGGGGCGACGCGCAAGAGATTATCGCGGAAAATCCGGTAGAAGTTGGCAAGGCGCTGGACTTGGAGATCGCGGATATCGTCCGGCAGGCTCCGCGAAAGGACGATGCGGTTTTCCAGGACATAACCGGAGCCGGAGGGCGCTTGGGTGCGGTCGGCAAAACACCACCAGCGGCCATCGGGACCGCGGGCCAGATCCACCGCATAGAGGTGGAGCCAGGTGTCCTCGGCGGGACGGATGCCCTGACAGGCGAATTGATAACCGGGATTTCCCAGCACGATCCCGGGAGGCAAAGCGCCCTCCTTGAGCAACCGCTGGGGGCCGTAAAGATCTGCCAGCACGGCATTGAGCAGCCGGGCCCGTTGCATCAGCCCCTTTTCCAACGTGACCCATTCATGGGGCGGAATCACAAAGGGGACGGGGTCGAACTCCCACGGGCGGTCCATGCCGCGGGGGTCGCCGTAGACATTGTAGGTGACTCCATTTTCGGCGATGGAGCGCCGGGCCTGATCGGCACAGGCCGCAAGCCCGCCAGGGCCCAGGCGGTTCAGGGTAGCTGCCAGCCGTTGGTAATGGGGACGCAGTTGGCCATCGGCCGCCATCATCTCGTCCCAGACGCCGCGCGGTTTGGGATATCCGGTGAGGAGAGATGAGGCAATAAGGGGCACGGGTTGTGGTATTGCTGAAAAAGGGTAAGACCCACTACGGATCAAGCCCGGAGTGGGCAACACCGAAAGCAGGGAAATCCCCCTTACCCACGCTGGGGAACGGCGGTGAGGCGTAGATCAAGGGTGAGGGGATGCTCACGGGAGACTGCTGGCGGAAGGGGTTTGAGTTTTCCGGGAGTGTGGCCAAGCGGGAGGAAGCGGGAGAGGCGGCGGGCCTCGGCTTCATAACTGTTCACTGGCAGGGTGGCGTAGCTGAGGCCGCCCGGGTGGGAAACATGATATTGGCAGCCACCGAGGGACCGCTCATTCCAAGAGTCCACCAGATCAAACGTCAAAGGAGCCTGCACCGGGATGGTGGGATGCAGGGCTTCGGGGGGAGCCCAGGCGCGGAATCGCACCGCGGCCACGTATTCGCCCGCGGTGCCGGTGGGATGCAGAGGGACGGTGTGGCCATTGCAGGTGATGCGGTGCCTTGAATCGGTCAAACCGGTGACTTTGATCTGGAGGCGCTCCACACTGGAGTCGACATAACGGGTGGTGCTGCCCGCCGAATTCTGTTCACCAAGGACATGCCATGGTTCGAGGGCCTGTCTGATTTCCACATGCACCCCGCGATGCGTGATACTGCCGCAGACGGGGAAGCGGAATTCCACGTGCGGGGCGAACCACTCGTCATGGATTTGATACCCGTGATCGCGCAGGTCGCGCAGGACATCGTGAAAATCCTGTTCCACGAAATGGGGCAGCATGTAGCGGTCATGCAGGGAGGTGCCCCAGCGGACCAATTCCTCGTGGTAGGGCGTCTTCCAGAACCGGGCGATCAGGGCGCGCAGCACCAACTGTTGGGCCAGGCTCATGCGGGCATGCGGCGGCATTTCAAAAGCGCGCAATTCCAAGAGCCCCAATCGTCCGGTGACGCTGTCCGGTGAGTAGAGCTTGTCGATGCAGAACTCCGCCCGGTGGGTATTGCCGGCGACATCGATCAGCAGGTTCCGGAAGATCCGGTCGACCAGCCAGGGCGGCACGGGGCCGCTCTCCGGGATCTGGCGGAAGGCCAGTTCAAGTTCGTAAAGGGAGTCGTTGCGGGCCTCATCAATCCGGGGATGCTGGCTGGTGGGGCCGATGAATAACCCGCTGAAAAGGAAGGAGAGGGAGGGGTGATTCTGCCAGAAGTTGATCAGACTGCGCAACAGATCCGGACGGCGCAGCAGTGGACTGTCGGCGGGAGTGTTGCCGCCGATGACTAGGTGATTGCCCCCGCCGGTGCCGACATGGCGGCCATCGATCATGAACTTCTCCGTACCCAGCCGGGTGAGGCGGGCTTCCTCATAGACGATGGTGGTGTTATGTACCAGCTCGTCCCAGGAAAACGCAGGCTGCATGTTGACCTCGATCACGCCTGGGTCGGGGGTGACTTTCAGGTTCTGCAGGCGCTGGTCATAGGGCGGCGGAGTGCCTTCGAGAACGATCGGAAGCTTGAGCTGGGCGGCGGTGGCTTCGAGGGCCGAGATGAGATCCAGATAATCTGAAGTGGTGGGGACCGGCGGGATGAAAACAAAGAGTTTGCCTTCGCGGCACTCGACACAAAGCGCGGTGCGGGAGATCCACGGGGCGCTTTCGCCAGGACCTGGTTCGCGGTTGGGATCGGTGGCCACGGCTTCTTCAACGGGCCGGGCGGCGAGTTCCTTGACGGGATAAGATTCAGGTTTTGCCTCAGCCGCCGCCGCTTCCTGGAGCACCTGCTGGCGGGGGGAAAGCTTCGGAGGCTCGGCAATGGTGACCGCACTGGCGTCCCGGACGTCTGACGGGTCTGGTTCGCCGGATACAGTCAGGATCCCGGGATGAGCATTCCGCCCGGCAGCGAGGCGTTCCAGCGGCGGCACAAAGGGAGCAAACGGATCCTGGGGAATGGTGGGGTCCACATCATGGAGGCGCGGATGCTCCTCGTCGGACACCCACGGGATAGAGTCCAGGGGAAGCCGCAGGCCCATCGCTGAGTCACCCGGAATCAGGAAGAGGTGCTCGCGGCGGAGGAACCACGAGCCCGTAACCCAGGTCCCGTTTTTTTCACGCCGCAGGGGCATGACGTAACCCACAATGTTGTCGAGGCCGTTGGTGTAGATTTTGGCGAGACGGTCACGTTCCTCCTTGTCGTCGAGTTTCGAGTCGAGGACATCGACATTGCCAGGCAGGCGGCGCTCCCGCCAGAGATAGTACCAGACATCCTCATAGCCCGGCAGGATGTGCTCAGCCGTGATGCCGAGGGTTCCCGTCAGGGCGGTGATAAAGCGCTGCGCGTCATCCACCGTATGGCCATAGTCTTTGTTGATATCGGCGAGCAGGGCATCGTCGTGCCAGAGCGGCTGACCATCGCGGCGCCACCAGCAGCCATAGGACCAGCGGGGCAGGGATTCTCCGGGATACCATTTTCCCTGGCCATGGTGGAGCAGGCCGTCCGGGGCAAACTGCGCTTTGAGCCGGCGCAGCAGGGTGCCGCAGAGTTCGCGTTTGTGAGGGCCCACCGCGGTGAAATTCCACTCCTCGCCTTCCATGTCATCGATGCTGATGAAAGTCGGCTCTCCGCCCATGGTCAGCCGGACATCACCGGCCACGAGTTCCCGGTCGATCTGGTGGCCGAGGGCTTCAATATCCGCCCATTGCGCTTCGGTGTAAGGTTTGGTGACGCGGGGCGATTCCACCACGCGGCTGATTTCCATGTGATGGGAAAACTCCGTCTCGCAGATCCCGATGGCTCCACTGATCGGGGCGGCCGCGCTGGGGTCGGGGGTGCAGGCCAGGGGAATGTGACCTTCGCCTGCGAACAGGCCGGAGGTGGGATCAAGGCCCACCCAGCCCGCCCCGGGCAGGTAAACTTCCACCCATGCGTGGAGATCCGTGAAGTCCACCTCCGTGCCCGACGGGCCATCGAGTGATTTGATGTCAGGGGTGAGCTGGATCAGGTAACCGCTGACAAACCGGGCGGCCAATCCCTGGTGGCGCAACAACTGCACCATGAGGAGGGCGGTGTCGCGGCAGGAACCGGACTGGAGTGTCAGGGTCTGCTCCGGAGTCTGTACGCCGGGTTCCAGCCGGATACCGTATTGGATGTCGTTGGCGAGGCTGGCGTTGAGATCGACCAGATACTCGATGGTGCGGCGTTTGGTGCGGTTGATGGAGTCGTTGTATTTGGCAAAGGCGAGGCCGCTGGTATTTTTTTCCAGGAAGGGACCGAGCTCCTTGGCGGTGGCCGGTTCATAGGTGAAGGGAAATTCCTCGGCATACTTCTCGAGGAAAAAGTCGAAGGGATTGAAGACCGCAAGTTCGGCCACGAGATCCACCTCAATGGTGAGTGCTGTGAGAGGTTTTTCGAAATTGAGACGGGCGAGGTAATTGGAAAAGGGATCCTGCTGCCAGTTCAGGAAATGCTGGCCTCCCTCGACCTTCAGCGAATAGGAAATGATCGGGGTGCGGCAGTGGGGGGCCGGCCTCAGGCGGACGATGTGGGGACCGTGCACGGTGGGTCGGTCGTATTTGTAAGTGGTGCGGTGGGTAAGGGCGACGTGGATGGGCATTGCAGGATGGAAATTAGCAGAACGCCTGCCGGGATGGGATAAAAGTCGCGCTGGAAATGCTATTTATGAAAATACCTCATTTTTTCTTAAATTTATGGGAAGATGGCAGGCGCGTCCCCGTTAATCCCGAAGTTTCCCGAAGTTTTCTGAAACTGACTGGAGGAAACGGCGAATCCCAGAATGGGTGGCACCAAAAAACCGACCGGAGATGGGGGAATTGATCAGGGGATATCAGGTGGGTGGGGAATTTGTGGAAGGGGCTTGTTTCTGGGAGTGATTCCCGGCTTTGCATCTGCGCCAATTCTGCTTCCGTCTCCTCCGGCCGGTCGACTGCCCGGCTTGGTTTTTCTGGTTTCCCATGACGCCCGTTCCACACCGCTATTTGTTGCTTTGCGCCACCCATCGCACGGGCAGCAATCTGCTGGAGCAATATCTCAAGGCCTCCTCAGTGGCGGGCAAACCCAAGGAGTTTTACAGTCCCGATCTGTCGCGGGAACTGGCGGTTAAATTTCAATTTCCGGATCCGGATCAGACGTTCCTGCGCTATCATGAAGCGATTATGGCCAAATGGCACACGTCCAATGGAGTGTTCGCGGCCAAGATCATGTGGCGCCATCTGGATAGCATCCGCGCTCGGTTTCTGGCGGATCCCGCGGCTTCGGAGCGCCTTCCCGGGACACCCGCATGGGAGACGCTGCTGGAGTTGATGCCGGATCCGATGGTGGTGCATGTGACCCGGCGTGACAAGGTGTTGCAGGCCATTTCCATGGTAAGGGCCAAACAGACCGGCCTTTACACCACGGTGCATCTGGACCGGGGCCGCAAGCAACGGTTGCAGCCGGGCGATTACGATTTCCATGCGATCAAACTGCACGTGGATAAACTCACCGCCGAGGATGCGGCCTGGGTGGAGTTATTCCGCCGGCACGGGACGCCGGTCCAGACGTTGGTGTTTGAGGATTTTGTGAACGCCCCGCAGAAAAACACGGCCCAATTGCTCAGCCATCTAGGTCTCCCCCAACCGCCGGAATGGATTCTGCCCGCCGTGGCGGCACGGCCGCAATCTGATGGGATTTCGGCTGAATGGCGTAAACGCTACCTGGAGGACGCTGTGCGGGGAGGGCCCGGAGTGGATCTCGAGCGGGAGCGACGCCACCGGGCCCGCAAATCTTTGGAAAGACAAGCCGCACGTCAGGCCCGCTGGAGCCGTTGGCAGCCTCACGCGCCCGGACGGTGGCTTATGGCTGTGGAAAAATGGTGGACGAGGAACGAGCCGGAGGTTCTCCCCGGGGAAGCCCGTGGCGATGGCGTCAAGCGACCCAAACCACCCGGCGATCTCCCGGAGTCGGACGTTTCCTGCTGACCGTCGGGCCACGCCACACGCGGTTTACCGCTAATCCTACGCCGCATCCGCAGAGGGTGCCGGGTCCGGGTTCCGTCGATTGGACCACCAGATCAGCCAGCCGGGCAGATTCAGCAGGGCAATGCCTACCACCAGCAGATTTTCCACGAAGGCGAGTTCCATCAGGTGCAGCACCAGGAGGTGGAACGAGATGATGCCAAATCCATACAAGGCGGCCCAACTCCGGCGGAAGATGAGCAAAAAGGCTGTCGCTTCCAAGAGGAGACCGAGGGAGAAAAAGGTTTTGGCGGACCTGGGGTGCTCCATCATAAAGGCCGCGTTCGCCGTGATGGGATGCCGGTAGCGGTCGTTGTCAGGATCCGGCTTGTCCAGCGGCTTGGGAGCGGTCCCATCCAGATACCTCGGATTTAGATCATTGTAAAAATTTTGCCGGTGGGTTTTGACGATCTGATTGGCAAAGTAGGGGGCATTTTTGATCCAGTTGCCATCCGACTTTTCCCATTTGGTGGCAAAGGTGATCACGTAACCGGCTGCGATGGTCGCCGCCATCAGCAGCCAGTGTGCCGTCCAATTCCCGGGCCGCAGCCAGTCCGGAAAGGATCTTTTCCGCAGCAGGCAGGTCGCCCGCCCCAGCAGCTGCATCCAGGCGGCGATCGTCTGGGCAAGGAACAGCAGAGCGGTCAGGTTCTGCCCGTGATGCGGAGCTCCCTGGGAAGCATAAAGCGACCGGCCCAGGCAGTGCAAAACCGTCAACGCCGTCACCGGCACAAGAATCCCCCATCCGGCGACATACCAGACCAGAAGCCCGGCGGCAAATTGCAGCATCAAATCCCAATGGCCAGCCTGGCCGAACCATAACACGGCATCCGGGAACCAGACTGCCAAGCCGGCAGGATGGGGCAGGGATTCAAACCCCACGCGGTTCTGCAGGCAATGCCAGAGGACAATCGCCAGGCCCGCCCGGATACAAAATCCTTCCAGCCGTCCGTTTCGTTGGCCATCCGTCCCCGCCAGCAAAAATGTGCGCCATCGGCCGGGCATCCGATGCCGCAGCATCACGATCAGCAGTGCCAATCCCAGCACCGCAGTGTACTGGCTGAGCAACTTCCACAGGCTGAGGTAAAACCCCACCGCAGAATCACCCAGCTCCTTTTCCGCGGCTTCGGGATTCCCTTTCATGGGCGGTCCGGCATCCGGCAGGGAGGCCACGGTGAAGAAGGATTCGTTGAATCCATCTTTCCGCGTATGAATCAGCCCCATTTTCAACTGGACGCCGGCCGGCCATGTCAGGAGCCTCGCATGGCCGCTGGCTGCCGCGTCACGGCGGATCTGCTCCAGGACTTTTTGGGCTGCCTCCCGGGTCCCGGCGGTGGGCCCCAGGTCCTGGTCCAACAAATCCCCATCTTCCTTTTTCAACAGCGTGGAAAGACGTTTTTTGATCTGTGGTGAACTGATGCCCGCATAGTCCAAGGTGGAAAGAGGCGTGCCGGTGCCATCTGTGAGAAAGAAATAATCCACCGGCTTCGGCCGTGGATTGCCATACATGGGAAAATGCGAAAAAGGAAACTGCTCCTGCAGCCGGATGCAGGCGACCGTGAGGAGTCCGGTAAAAGCCAGTCCAATGGCCAGCCTCATCCGGTATTTCACCACATCTGCCCAAATCCCGCGCAAGTATCCCATTAAAGCCATTCATTCAGTAGAACCGGGTTTAAGGCCGTTGCAAATCCCTTGTCCGGCCCGGTCGCCCACCGCCTGGAGTGGGGACCTGAATCAGCCCAGCCCTGACAAGCTGCCCGTGCTGTCCCCGAAACGATCCAGTGTCAGGCCACCGCGCTGGAGCAGATTCAGATATAGATTGCAGAGGGGGGTGTCCTTGGCGCTGACCACGTGCCCGGCGGGACGGAGATTGCCGCCACGGCCGGCGAGGACCAGCGGGAGGTTTTTCCACTCGTGCGCGTTGCCGTTCCGGAGGCTGGAGCCGAAGAGGATCATGCTGTGATCCAGCACGCTGCCTTCCCCTTCCTTCATCGATTTGAGGCGGTCGAGCAGGTAGGCATACTGTTCCATGTGCCAGAGGTTGATGCGGGCGTATTGCTCCAGCTTTTCCTCCTTGTCGGAGTGGTGGGAACTTTCGTGGTGACTTTCGTGGACGCCTTCGAGGAAGCTGAAGTTTTTGCTGCTCACATCAATCCCGAACATGAAAGTGGCCGCTCGGGTGTTGTCGCTCCAGAAAGCCATGGCAATGAGGTCGAGCATGAGGCGGGCGTGCTCGGTATGGTCATGGCGCATCTGGCCACCGGGGTCCTTGGCGGATTCAAAGGCGGAAATGCGGTCGCGGAGCTTGTCGAGTTCCGGTTTGAGGGACGGATCGAGGTTCTCTCCGCTGGCGACCCGGGCGATGTCGGCGGCGATGCGGGTTTCGAGGGCGCGGATGGTTTCCAGATATTCATCCAGGCGGCGCTGGTCTTCCAAGCTGACTTTGCCGCGGAGGGTCTTGGCCTGTTCCAAGGTGAGGTCGAGGACGCTGCGGGTGTCCTCGGCCGTCTGGCGGTCGTTTTCGCCGCGTTCGCGGAAAAGCCGGTCGAAAGCGGTCCGGGGATTGATCTCCGCCGGGAGCGGCACGTGGCGGTCGCGCCAGGCAATGTGGCCGCCGTATAGTTGCGTGAAGTTGACCTGGAGATCGACGCCCTTGCGGACAGGTTCGGTCCCGAGTTCGAGGGAAGTCAGGCGGGTATGGTGGCCGCAGGTGGCAGCGTAGGCCTGGTCGATGGACGGGCCGCCGACATCGACATCGCGGCCGGTGGTTTTCCTCACCCGGTAGCCGGTAAGCCAGGAGGCGCTCTTGGCGTAGTGGCCATCGCCGCCATCGGCGAGGGCATTCTGAAGATTGGTGAGGATGCTCAGATCCTGGCGGTGCGCGGCGAGTGGTTCGAGGAGCGGGCTGGGCTTCCAGTCCATGCCCTCGCCTTCAGGGGTCCAGCGTTTCGGATGGACCCCGTTAGGCATGAAAAGGAAGGCCATCCGGGTGGGGGGCGTGGCTCCGGCGGCGGCCGCACGGGCAGGGCGCGGGGCCAGCGATTCGAGGAAGGGCAGGGTGATGCTGGCGCCGATGCCGCGCAGCACATTGCGGCGGTTCAGGGTGAAACGGGAGGGATCAGGGGTGGGGTTCATTCCGCGGGGATGGGCAGGGGTTTAAGGCGGCGATGGGTGAAAGGCAGGCTGCGGGTGATTTCGAGGAGCAGGGGTTCCGCTTTGAATTGGTTTTGTTTCAGGCAGGACTCGAGCTTGGCAATGGTGGGCATATCGAACGCCTCGATGCTGCGGCCGAGGGCGTAGGAGAGCAGTTTGACCGCCAGATTACGCCCGTAACGGTCCTGTTCTGTCAGGAGGATTTTTTTAAGTTCGGCCGGGCCCGAAAAGGTCCGCCCATCCGGCAACCGGGCGCTGACGTCGAGGGGTTGGTCATTCAAGGTATCCCGCCAGCGGCCGACCGGGTCGAAGTTTTCCAACGAGAAACCCAGAGGATCCATCCGGGCATGGCAGGCGCGGCAATCGTCACGGCGGAGATGGGATTCGAGTTCCTTGCGGATGGTGGGATGGGTGATTTTCTGGTCGTCTTCGGAGATGGTGCCGACATTGGGAGGTGGAGCGGGTGGGGGCGAACCCAGCAGTTGTTCGAGGATCCACTTGCCTCGCAGGACGGGACTGCTGCGGCGGGGCAGGGCAGTGGCCGTCAGAACCGCCCCCAGTCCCAGGGAACCGCCGCGGATGCCGTTTTCCAATTTGACCTGCCGCAATTCCGGACCGGTGATGTTGGGGATGCCATAGTGGTTGGCGAGGGTCTCATTGAGAAATGCGTAGTCACTGTGCAGAAAGTCGAGCAGCGTGCCGTCGCCGCGTAGAATGTGATCGGAGAAGCGCACGGCTTCTTTGTAAAACTCGGGCAGGAGGTCATGCTTGATCTTGTAGCGGTTGCGGTCCGGGTCGGCAGTGGTGAGGACTTTCTCAAACTGGAGCCATTGTCCCGCGAAGTTTTCGGCGAGGGCAATCGCCCGCGGATCAGCCAGCATACGGCGGACCGAGGCGTCGAGGCCGGCGGGGTCCGAGAGGCGGCCAGCTTCTGCTTCGTCCAGCAGCGCGGCGTCGGGGAGAGAACTCCACAGGAACAGGCTGAGGCGGGTGGCAAGTTCCGGGCCGGTGACGCGCCAGAAGGGGGCGTCCTGGTTCTCCTCGCTGAGCAGCAGGAAATCCGGGGCGCACAGGATCGCCTTGACGGCCACCCGGACGGCATCCTCCCAGGACCCGCCCCTCGCGAGACGGGACTCGGCGACTCTTTGATAGCGGGCGAGCGTTTCGTCTGACGCCGTGCGGCGGAAGGCGAGGCGGAGCAGCGGGCGCAGCGTCAGCCGGAAGGCCTCGGCGGGAGGGCGGCTGTCGTCCGGAGGAACGGCGAGGAGCCGGGCTTTGAGTTCAGGTTTGCTGAACACATCCGTCAACGCAGCCTCGGCAGCGGCGAGGTATTGCTCGGCCATGACCGGTGGAATGAAGAGGGTATCCCCGACATTGTCAAAGCCCTCTCCACCGGCCCCTTCCTCCGCGAAAAAATCCTTGGTGACGGCCTTCGGCACCCCGAGCAGATCCTGCAGGGCGGTGGCGTATTCAGTGCGGTTCAGCCGGCGCAGGCGGTGTTCGCCGGGGTCTTCCACCCGGCCACTCCGCAGGAAGGCCTCATTGTCGGCGATCCAGGCCAGAAGCTGTTGTTTTTGCTCCGCGGCGGGCTGGTCTTTTTTGGGAGGAGGCATCTGGCCGGACTCCACCTGATCCTTGGCCCGCCACCAGAGCCGCATTGCGGCACGGGCGTCAGGAAGGTTTTTCAGGGCCGCCAAATCGACCCCGCCTTTCTGGCTCTCCGCATCGTGGCAATCGATGCAGTAGGATTCCAGCATTGGCCAGATCTGCTCACGCCAATGCGTTTCGGAGGGTCCTGCGAAGGACCAGCTTTGCAGCAGGAAGACCAGAAAAAGGGGGAGTGAGGAGGGGCGCACGGTTGGCAATCTACGAAAGGAACGCTTTGGATTGTTCAAGGGAAGCGCCTCCCGCCAGCCATGCGGTCTGTCCCACCACGCTGGGGATGGGCCGGCCTATGACCTTGATTGAGCGATCAGGGTTAGCACCGCTTTTTGGGCGTGGAGACGGTTTTCCGCTTCCTGGAAAATAGTATCCGCGTGGGCTTCGAGGCATTCTTCACTGATCTCCTGTCCGCGGTAGGCGGGCAGGCAATGCATCACGATGGCTCCGGGAGCGGCCTGGGAGACCAGGGCGGAATTGATTTGCCAGGCGGCAAGGTCGGCGAGGCGCCTTTTGGCTTCCTCCTCCATCCCCATGCTGACCCAGACGTCGGTGTAAAGCACGTGCGCTCCGGCGGCTGCCTGGACGGGGTCAGGTTCGATCCTGATGCGGCCGGATTTGAACTGGGCGAGGTAGGCCGCACTGGGTTGGTAGGCGGGTGGGGCGCAGATAGTGAAATCAAAACCGAGCTTTTCAGCGGCCCACATCCATGACTTGGACATGTTGTTATCCCCGTCCCCCATGAAGACCACTTTTTTCCCTTCATAACCGCCGCAGAGCTCGATCATGGTGAGGAGGTCGGCCAGAACCTGACAGGGATGCTCATCGTCGGTCAGGGCGTTGATGGTAGGGAGGTTGGAGTATTCCACGAATTCCACCAGATCCTGCTGGGCGTAGGTGCGGATGATGGCGCCGTGGACCATCCGGCCGAGGACCCGGGCGGTGTCCTTGAGCGGCTCCTTGCGGCCGAGCTGGGTGTCGGCGGAGTTGAGGTAAAGCACGCGGCCGCCCAGCTCCTGCACCCCGACTTCGAAGCTGACGCGGGTGCGGGTGGAGGCCTTCATGAAGATCATCGCCCACGATTGCCCGGCCAGCGGCTGGAAGGATTGATCGTCGCGCGTGGCCTTGAGATGCCCCGCGAGGTCCAGCACGCGGCGCATGTCCGGGGCAGACATGGTTTCGAGGGAGAGGAGATGATTCATGCTTGGAGAAAACCAATGGTAAAAATTGTGCGGAAACGGGTCAGGCCGGAGGGCAGGTCAGTTGAGCGTCGAGTA
>CAIZWU010000377.1 GCA_903936775.1 uncultured bacterium
CAAAAACCACTTTCCGAAAATGACCACCCGCACTGAATCCGACACCATGGGCCCCATCGAAGTCGCCACCTCGGCCTATTGGGGCGCCCAGACCCAGCGCTCCCTAAAATACTTCGCGATCGGCCGCGATGTGATGCCCCGCCCCCTCATCCGCGCCCTTGGCGTCCTGAAAAAAGCCTGCGCCCTCGTGAATACGGATCTCGGCAAAATGCCCTCACCCACCTGCGACCTCATCGCCGCCGCCGCCAATGAAGTCATTGCCGGCACCCTCGACGCTCATTTCCCCCTCCGCATCTGGCAAACCGGTTCCGGCACCCAAACGAATATGAACACCAACGAGGTGATCTCGAACCGCGCCATCGAGATGGCCGGGGGCACCATGGGCAGCAAGACCCCCGTGCACCCCAATGACCACGTCAATATGTCGCAATCGTCCAACGACACCTTCCCCACCGCCATGCACATCGCGGCCGCCGAGGAAGTGGTGCACCGCCTGATCCCCGCCATCCAGCATTTCCGCACTGCCTTGGAAGCCAAACGCGTGGAATTCAACGACATCGTCAAAATCGGCCGCACCCACCTCCAGGACGCCACCCCCGTGACCTTCGGTCAGGAATTCGGTGGCTACGTCAGCCTGATTGACCGCGACCTCGCCCGCATCGAGTCTACCCTGCCCGGCCTCTACGATCTCGCCATCGGCGGCACCGCCGTCGGCACCGGGCTCAATTCTCATCCGGAATTTGCCGATCGCGCCGCCGCCAAAATCGCCGAACTCACCGGCCTGCCCTTTGCCAGCCACCCCAACAAATTCGCCGCCCTCAGCGCCCACGATGAATTTGTCTTCGCTTCCGGCGCCCTCAAAACGCTGGCCGGCACCTGCATGAAGATCGCCAACGACATCCGCTGGCTCGGCAGCGGCCCCCGCTGCGGCCTGGGAGAGCTGGCCCTCCCCGAAAACGAACCCGGCTCCTCCATAATGCCCGGAAAAGTAAACCCTACCCAGAGCGAGGCCATGACCATGGTCGCTGTCCAGGTAATGGGCAATGACGCCGCCATTGGCTTCGCCGGCAGCCAGGGGAATTTTGAGCTTAACGTGTTCAACCCCATTATGATCCACAACTTCCTGCACAGTGTGGAACTCCTCACCGGCACCCTGCACAGCTTCGCCGACTACTGCCTCGCCGACCTCAAAGTGAACCGGGCCACGGTCGACCGCTATGTCGCCGAGAGCCTCATGCTCGTCACCGCGCTCAATCCCCACATCGGTTATGACAAAGCCGCGGCCATCGCCAAAAAGGCCCACAAGGAAGGTTCCAACCTCAAGGAAGCCGCCCTCGCCCTCGGCCATCTCACCAGCGAACAATTCGACCAATGGGTCATCGCTGAACGGATGACCCGGCCCTGAGCCCCGCCGTGCCGTGAAATTCCCCGGAGCAAATGGTTGCCATTCCGGTCGGCTGACGCGTAAAGAGGGGACCGTCATGTATTTTTTCCAACGCTCCCTCGCCGCCATTGCCTTCTCCGCCGTGCTGCCCATGGCTTCCGCGGAGGGCATCCAGCTGAAACCTGCCTGGACAGGCATCAAAGTCGACCGTCCCATTACCCTGCTCTCCCCCTCCGATGGCACCGGGCGCCAGTTCCTCGTCGAGCAGCGGGGCAAGGTCCGCCTGCTGCCCTCCGATCAGGCCGGCAAGGAAACCAAAACCTTCCTCGATCTCTCCGACCGGAAAATGGAGGAGAACCAGTTTGAGGAAGGATTGATCGGATTCGCCTTTCACCCGAAATACAAGGAAAACGGCAAGTTTTACGTCTGCTACAGCCAGCAGGAACCAAAACGAAGTGTCATCAGCGAATTCAAGGTCTCCGCCGCGGATCCAGACAAAGCCGACCCCGCTTCGGAACGCATCCTCCTCGAGGTCCCCCAACCCTTCTGGAACCACAATTCGGGCAACATGCTGTTTGCCCCGGACGGGTTGCTTTTCATCGCCTTCGGCGACGGCGGTAAACGCGATGACCCCTTCCGTTTTTCCCAGAACCGCTTTGTCTATAACGGAAAAATCATCCGGATCGATGTGGATACCCGCACCGGCAGCCGCCCTTATGGCATCCCCTCGGACAACCCCTTCCTGAAGCAGGAAGCAGTCCTCCCTGAAATCTACGCTTACGGGCTGCGCAACCCGTGGGGACTCTCCATCGACAAAACCACCGGCCTCTTCTGGTGCGCCGACGTTGGTCAGGACATCTGGGAGGAAATCGACCTGATCCAAAAAGGAGGCAACTATGGCTGGAGTTGGCGCGAGGGAGCGCAGCCCTTCGTGATCCGTCAGGAACCCGCCCCAGCCGATGCCAAATTCATCGACCCGATCCATCAATACGATCACAGCGAGGGCCTCAGCATCACCGGAGGATTTGTCTATCACGGCAAGGCCCTCCCGGATCTCGCCGGCAAATATCTGTATGGCGACTTCGCCAACGGCCGCATCTGGGCCCTGAACTATGACCACACCGCCGGCAAGGTCGTGGACAATACCCAACTATTCCAAGCCCCCCTCGACGCCAAAGGCCAGGCCACCTTCAAGCCCACCGCGTTTGTGGAGGACGCCCAGGGAGAGCCGGTCATGCTGGACTGGAACGGCTCCATCCAGCGCCTCACCAGTAAATAATTGAGGACGGCTCCGCGGCATGCTGCTGCAAGGCTGGGACTCATGGCGGATCACTCAAAAACGAGGGGGAGTCATCCCGTGAGTCCGCTGATCCAATTTAGCGCAGATGGGATGGCTCAAACGAACAGCCGTGGCTCGAAGGAGAAGCGTTCGGGTTTGCCGGGAGTGATCTTTTTGAAGTCAGGATGAGCAGGATTGAGCTGGTAGTTCGACTCACCAGGAATAATCGCGCCCGGCAATTCCAGCACCGCTGAGCGCCCCTGCTTCACCCAAAGATCTCCCATTTCCTTTGTCAGGGGCGGGACTGGTTCTTCCCTCCAGCCGGGCGGAAGAGAGGCAGCGGTCATCCTTTCCACCAAAGCCTCATCGAACCCGATCCGGAAGGTGACATATTTGAAATATACCGGTGGATTCAGATGAACCAAAGTCTCCAACGCGGCGAGGG
>CAIZWU010000378.1 GCA_903936775.1 uncultured bacterium
AGAGGAATGGGAGGAGGAAATGGAGTTTGCTCCGGAATGGCCTGCAGATACTTCCACCGCAAACCTGAACTGAAGCACGGTGTCATCTCTTCCCAAATCCCCCCATTACAAGTGACCGTTTCCTCCCAGCCTCTTGATACCCTATCCCCCGTCAAGCAACCATGGACGGCTCCCCGGGCCATGGTTGCTATTTGCAGTGACCTCGATGAGACCCCTGATGCCGAAACCTATTTTGAATTGATGCGGTTTCTCAACACCACGGAGCAAACAGCCATGGGAACTGGAGTGGGCTTGGAGGTTGGGAACACAATCTATTTCGACATGGCTCCCGGCCAATTCTCCTACTGGAATACCACCGAACCCAACCGGGAGAAAATCCGCGCCCTGATCCGCAGTGGCCACATCGATTGTCTCCACTCCTTTGGGGATCTCGCCACCACTCGGGCCCACGCCGCGCGGGCCCTTGAGGAACTGCAAAAACACGACTGCCGGATCCGCGTCTGGATCGACCACGCCCAAGCTATCACCAACTTCGGGGCGGATATCATGCAGGGGCAGGGCGACCAGCCCGGTCACCCCGCCTATCATGCCGACCTCACCATGGCCTATGGGATCGAATACGTCTGGCGGGGCCGCGTCACCAGTGTCATCGGACAGGACCGGCCCTTCAGCCTGCGGGGGATTGTCGATGCCGGGCATCCGGTGGCCTCCGCCAAAACCCTCGCTACCGAAGCCGCCAAACAAGCGCTCGCCTGCCTTGGGAACCGGAAATACCGCCTTCATGCCGGCAACCGGCAGATCCGACCCGGAACCCTTCGGGACGGGCAGCCGGTCCAGGAATTCATCCGGTGCAATCCCCCCTGGGGCGGGATCGGGATGGGGGACCGGGGGGATGAAATCCAGCAGGTGCTCACCCCGCGTTTTTTGGACCGTCTGCTCGAACGAAGGGCTCCCTGCATTCTTTACACCCATCTGGGGAAACTGAATCGGAACCGGAATCAACGGGCCTTCAGCCCGGAAGCCGTCGCCGCTTTCCGCCTCCTCGCGGAATACCATCACGATGGCCGAATCCTTGTGACTACGACTTCCCGCCTGCTGGATGCCTCAAGCTGTCAGTTCCCAGGGGCTCCTCCAAATCGACGGTCCAGCTTGGAATTTCCTGACCTTGGGTGAAAATACCATCGGAGGCCTGTTCCTGTTTCTTCAACCCGCCCCGCCTTCTGCTGCCATGTCCGCCGCCCAGCCGCTTCGCCCCCAAGTGGTCAGAATCCTGTTCCGTTGGCTGCTGGCTTGGCATGCTGCCTTGCTCTGGATTACAGGGAAACTCCCATGGCGGAAAAAACGGCTGCCACCCGGACGTCCCAGGTCGGTGCTTCTCACCGGGACCTTCTTTTCCGAGAACTGGATCATGAACCACCTCAAGCCGCTGGCGCTCAGCGATGCCTGTGGCGAAGCCACCGTGGTCTCGCTCTTTCCCATTCCTCCTACCCCAAAAGTGAGATGGATTGCTCCCCCGTGCTGGCTTTGCAGGCTTCTGGGGGAAACGCCTGCTCGTTTATTGATTTTCTGTCTGGTGGCGTTGAAGAACCGACCGGATTTCATCGGCGGTTTCCACCTCATCCCGAACGGACTATTGGTCACTCTGCTGGCGCCAATCGTTGGGGCTCGTTCCCTCTATTTCTGTGGAGGGGGGCCGCGTGAGGTCCTCGGCGGCGGGATCATGGGGAACCGCGCTTTGGAAAGTGTCAAAGAGACTGACCTGGTCGCCGAGACACGCCTCCTCAAAGCGATGAATCGCATCGACCACATCATCTGTATGGGGAACCGGACCGTGACCTTTTACCAAAACCGCGGCGTCGCGTCCGCCTTCCACGTCATTCCCGGAGGAATCGACCGGACGCGATTCAATACGGGAAAAGACGTGCCAAAGGATTTCGATTTGATTTTTGTGGGCCGCCTCGCCCCGGTGAAGCGGTTGGATCTGTTCATCGACGCCGTTGCCCTTCTGGTGAAATCCAAACCGGACCTCCGGGCGGTCATCGTCGGAACGGGAGAGTTGGAAGCGGATCTGAAAGCGCAGGCGCATTCCCTCGGCTTGGAGGCAAATCTGCTCTTTGCCGGCCAGCAGGCTGATGTTGTTTCATGGCTGCAGCGCTCACGCATCTTTGTGCTCACCTCGGATTCGGAAGGACTCTCGCTTGCCATGATGGAAGCCCTGACCTGTGGCTTGCCTTGTGTGGTCGCCGATGTCGGCGAGCTTGGCGAAGTTATTGTGAACGGGTTCAACGGGTTCCTTGTTCCCGAACGTACGGGCGCTGGGTTCGCCAGCGCACTCATGCCGTTGCTTACAAGTCAGGATTTGCCCGCGAGTATTGCGGCGAAGGCGTCCGATACCGCATCGGGTTTTGAGATGTACTCCACAGTGAGTAAGTGGGACTGGATTCTTGGCAACGCGGACGATCGGAATAATGCTGAGTTTGTCTCGCCCTTGAAAACGATGTCCGCCGGCTCAAAGCCTTTTCGCTCCAGCGTGATTAGAACTCTGTGCCGCCCGCTGCTGGCGTGGCATGGGCGGATAAGGAAACTGCGACGGGATGTACAACAGAGGGGTGTAAGGGTCGCAATTCGACGATTTCTCAAAGATATTTATTCGGCGACTGATTTCATCGTCTATCTTCGCCATCCTGATGCAATGCCATTTATTCCCAGCGAGTTTCCCGAGGGTGTAAATGCTCTACATCTTGATTCGCAGTGTGCAGAGAAATGGATAGTCCGCTTGGCGTCCGTTTGGCCGCCGGAACTGGAGCAATATCAAGCTGAGCATTTGCCGATCGTGCTTGAGGACCGGCTCAATAGCGGACAGGAATGTGTGATTGCTCACCACGGCGATGAAGTTCTTGGCGCGGTCTGGCTGTCCAAAGTCGGCATCGAATTCGCAGCTTTGGGAAATCCTTTTTCCTGTGAGGCGAGATTTGTGAAGAGTCTTTTCGTCGCACCAAGGGCTCGCGGATTGCGGATCAGTAAGTTGTTGTTTGCGGAACTCTTTATGATGGCGCAGGAGTTGGGCGGGATTACCCTGATATCACTGATAAAAGATGATAGACTGCCCTCGTTAAGAGCTCACGAAGCGGCAGGTTTCGTGAAGCTTGGCCGCCTGCGGACGCGGTCGCTGTTTTTCCATCATTATGTTTCGCTCTCATGAGATAACTGCGGTGATCCGCATTCCGTCAGCATCAGTTCACAGCCTACAGCAGTGGCGATCCTACCATGATATATCTTAAACCAGCTCCCGGAATTCAGGAAAATTTGTGTTCCACTGCCCGCCGGGCGATTGTCTGTACTAGGGGACAGGGTGTGAATGCGCTCGCTGTCGTCCGTTCGTTGGGACGAGCGGGAATCACAGTGCATGTTATTAGTGCGGAGGGGCCAAACAACCTCGCGCTGTCTAGCCGATATTGTGTCGAGAAACATCTCCTCAACGAGGGCTCCCCTGAAGCATTGGAACTCGTAATTAAAAAAATTGCGCGGGATAATAAGTGTGAACCGATAGTTTACTTTGACAATGATCGTATGCTGGCATCTCTTGCGTCCCTGCAGCGTGAATTCGTAGAACCTTTCATTTCGACAAGTCCATTTTCGATCGTAAGGCGCTTTCTTGACAAACGTAATCAGAACCAAGCCGCCGCCACCGCCGGACTAAACGTCCCTGAAAGTTGGTTCCCGGCGACATGGGGCGATCTTGAACAACTGCCTTCAGGTACGAATAGGAAATTGATTGCTAAAGCACGCTATGTAGGAAGCGCTTCACCATTTCCGTTCAAGGTTATCTCCGCGAACGATGGCCCGCAGTTAGTTTCCCTATTGAAAACATTTTCCATACGGCCGTCGGATATCCTCGTTCAAGACTTCATAGATGGGGCTGATAAGAACGTGTTCATCGCCATGTGCTTTGTAGGTTCAAATTCAGAGACGAGTGTCATAGTCACTGGCAGAAAGCTAATTCAAAGCGGCAAGGGAAGTGGTGGTGTAATGGCTCTCGGCCGGGCCGAGCCAAACAAATATCTAGAGGATTTAACGCGGCTCCTTATTACACATCTTGGTTACCAGGGCCTGATCGGTGTCGAGTTTAAATATTGCGAGCGCAGCAACCGATATTACTTCATAGAAGTGAGCGCTCGGCCCGAGCGATTCAATGGCTTGGCAGCAGCGGCCGGAATTGATCTAACTCTTATTGCCTATCGTGACGCGAATAGAGATGATATATCCCAACTCGTCAATATAGCACAGAAAGATTCAATTTGGATTGACGTCCATGGTTGTTGGTCGGCATTCCGTCAAAACCTAAATTTCGGAGTCCTGAAACAGGTCATGGGAACACTATTATTGCGGCATCGCTGTGCTGTCTTCGCCTTGGATGATTGGGCCCCTACAATGGCAGCTTGGCGTGCGACAGCGCGAGACATCGGGCGACGGATTGTTCGTAAATTCCGCAAGATTTTCGGCGCTACATGAGCCGAATGTACCGCTGAATTTTCCCACCAATCTTGCAATACTTACGCCTGTCACGGACTAGCAATAGCAAACGCGATAAGGGTGGCGGTTTCAGATTCTAAGTGGAACCGGGATTGCGTGACGGGTGCTGGGTTACTGGACGCCGCAGAAAATGGCACAGGAGTTGATGCGCCTGAATTGAACCCTCCGCCCGCGCGCCCAAAAAGCAATTAGGGCCCGTTCCGCCCTCAAGGCTTCGCCTTGCCATCGCTGCGCTCGTGACGGCCTCTACGGGCGCTAATTGCTTTTTGGGATTACTGCTTGCGATCGCCCAGGACATGGATCAGGAAGGATGATCCGAGTCATCCTCGCTTTGGCAGGTTCGCTAGCAAATCTCAATCCGCTTTTAATTTGAACCCGCGGGTTATTCATGAAGAAATTGGACGTTATACTTGAATCTGCCCCTAAACCGGTAGCCGGCGCGGTCAATGTTAAGTTGGAGGACCACAGTGGTCGAGAGCGGCTGCTCGGCAGCCTAGCTTCGGGTTGGATGTTCCAAGCGCTGCAGCTTGTTTCAGGTTTCGTGCTGCCGCGGCTGATCAGCGACCGACTCGGTCACGGGTCGTTGGGAGTGTGGGATTTCGGATGGGCCGCCGTGAGCTACTTTACACTCCTTCAGGCGGGTGTCGTTTCCTCGATAAACCGTTACGTGGCACGCTACCGCGCAGCGGGCGATTTCGATGGACTAAACACGGCCGTCAATTCGGTCGGATTTGTCCTGAAGTGTGTGGCCATCGTAATCGCCTTACTTGCCTGCGCGGTGGCATGGTTTGTTCCACAAATGATGGGCTCCAAACTGGCGGGCCTTACGACCGAAGCCAGCTGGGTTGTTCTTTTGCTAGGGCTGACGCTGGCAGTACAGGTTCAAGGCGCGGTTTATGGCGGGGTCCTCACGGGTTACCATCGCTGGGCCATTCAGAATGGCATTAAAACACTTTCTACCCTCCTTTCCGTCGGAGGCGGGATTGTCATTATCTTTTGTGGAGGAGGTATTGAATTCCTTGCTGGAATGATGATGCTGGCGGAGATTTTCGCTCGTTTTGCTCAGCGGGTCGCCGCGCGGCGGGTGTGTCCTGAACTAAAAATCTCGCTCCGTTACTTTTCCCGTCCTGTGGCCAGCGAAATGATTGGATTCGGGGGAAAGGGATATGTGAACGTCATCGCCCAGATGCTCGTCAACCAAACCTCCAGCATCCTCGTCGCCTCGACCTTCGGCGTCGCGGCGCTCGCCATCTTTTCCAGGCCCCGCAGCCTTGTGAGGTCCTTGGCCAACGTGATCCATTCGAATGCCATGGTGGTGGTGCCCATGGTCAGTGCCATGGAAGGCGCCGGGAAAGTTGCAGAGATCCGGCAGTTGGCGATTTCCGCGTCGCGTTACGCCACCTTCTTTTGTTTGCCGGTCATGATTGTCCTCTGCATTCTGGGGGCGGATATCGTCCGCATTTGGATGGGCGATGCCTATGCGGACCAGGCATTGATTTCCCTCTTCGCGGTTTCCGGGCTCGTCGAAGCGGCCGCTTACCCTCTGTTTCGTGTCCTCATGGGTCTGAACCAGCACGGCCGCCTCGCCCTAATGAACCTGGCCGCCGCCGCCGTTACGGTCATTGGGACGTGTGTCGCCCTGCTGATCTTCCGAGCTGATCTCAGATGGGTGGGCGCGATAATCGCCATTCCTTCTTTGGTTGTCAGTTTGGTGCTGCTTCCACGGTATGCGGCCCGGGCTCTCGACATCCGTTTTGGGAGCCTTCTGTGGAGGATTTGGTCCAAGCCGCTCCTCTGTTGTCTGCCGGGCGCGGCCTGTTGTATCACG
>CAIZWU010000379.1 GCA_903936775.1 uncultured bacterium
CATGGGCACCGGCACCGATGTGGCGATCCAGAGCGCCGGACTGACCCTCGTGAAGGGCGATCTGCGCGGCATTGTGCGGGCGCTGGGGCTGAGCCGGGATGTGATGCGCAACATCCGGCAGAATCTCTTTTTTGCCTTTATCTACAATGCCGTGGGCATCCCCCTCGCCGCCGGGCTGCTTTATCCCCTGACCGGCTGGCTGCTCAACCCCATGATCGCCGGGGCCGCGATGGCGCTCAGCAGTGTGTCGGTGATCGGCAATGCGCTACGCCTGCGCCGCAAAGCCTGAACCAGAAAGGGCTTCCGCGGCGGGGGGATTCCGGGTTATGCTGGCGGCTGATGAAATCAATCCTCTGCCCTGCCCTGCTTTTCCTCTGCCTCGCCTGGACCGGCACGGCAGCCACCCGCGTGGAGGAGGTGCCGGAAAAGGGCCTGCAGCCGGAGGTGGCCACAGGGCCTGAGGGGACGATCCATCTGATCTATCTGCGGGGGGAGGCCAAAGCGGCCGACGTGCGCTACACCTGGCGTAAACCGGGGGAGCCCTGGCAAACCAGTGAGCCGGTTAATTCTCCTGCGGCGAAGGGCATCGCGGTGGGCAGCATCCGGGGGCCCCAGGTGGCGCTGGGGGCAAACGGCACCGTCCATGTGTTATGGAATGGGGTGTCCGGCGGGGAGCAGGCTCCCCAGGCGCCGTTGTGGTATGCGCGGAAAAAGGCCGGGGACCGTGCATTCGGGAAGCCGCGGGATTTGTTGGGGGACACCGTCGCTTTGGACGGAGGGGCCTCCATCGCGTCCGATGCCCGGGGCAAGGTGTTTGTGGTGTGGCATGGCAACCTGGCCACCAGGGAACCGGAGGAAAAACAGCGGCTGGTGTTTGTCCGCACCTCCACGGATGAAGGGGAAACGTTTGGCCACCCGGAACCGGCCAACCGCGATCAGCCCGGGGTTTGTGCCTGCTGTTCCCTGCGGGCCTTTGCCGGGCCGGAGGACGGCCTGCGGATCTTTTTCCGGAATGCTCTCACCACGGAAAGCCGCTGCATGACACTACTTTCCCAAAAGGCCGGCGGCTGGACCACCGGCGCCATCGAACCCTGGAGGATCGCGGCGTGCCCGATGTCCTCGGCGGCCCTGACCTCCTATCAAAACCAGCTGCTGGGGGTGTGGGAGACCGCTGGTCAGATCCGGGCCGGATGGATTTCCGCGCCCGGTTCCACGCCGGTGACAGTGGCGGCCTCCTCTGCCAAACACCCTGCGCTGGCGATCAGCCCGCAGGGCAGGATCCTGATCGCCTGGGTGGAAGGCAGTGGCTGGAACCGGGGAGGCTCCGCGGTCTGGCAGGAATACGATGCGAAGCTCCAGCCGCAGGGTCCTCCAGGAAAAGCCGCCGGCGTTCCCGCCTGGGGCCGCGTGGCGGGGTATGCGGAGCCGAAGGGAGATTTTGTTATACTACAATAAAAAAGCAAGGCATTTACCCGGGTGGCCTAGCGGCTGGCAGTACCGGGCGGGCGCGCGATGCCGCCCAGAGCGCGGACTTCTGCGAGGGAGACCAGACCGGCCCTGACCTTCTCCATGGCATCATGCGAGAGGGGGCTCAGGCCATGGTCCAGCGCGTGTTCATGGAGGGCGAGGTGGTCCGCGCCTTGCAGGATGAGCTTCCGGGCGGCATCGTCCACCTGCCAAAACTCAAAGAGGCCGATCTGTCCATCGAAACCCGTGCCCGCGCAGGCATCGCAGCCTTTCGGGTGGCACAGGGATTCCGGCGGGGAGAGGCCGGCGCCACTGAACCACTGACGCTCCTCATCGGTCGGCGCGGCTTTGATCCGGCACTGGCGGCAGAGGCACCGCACGAGGCGTTGGGAAAGGCACATTTCCAGCGCATTGCTGATCTCCCAATTTTTCACGCCGTTGTTCCGCAGCGTGGTGACGGCACCCACCGCATCCCGCGCATGGATGGTGGACATGACAGCCAGGCCGCTTCCAGCCGCCGTGACTGCGACGTGCGCACTCCCGGGGTCCCGGATTTCCCCGACCAGCAGGAAGTCAGGGTCCAGCCGCAGCATGGCCCGGACCGCTTCCGGGAAGGTCAGCCCGCGCTTCGGATTCACCTCGATCTGGGTGATGCCGTCAAGATGGCGTTCCACCGGATCTTCCACCGTAACAATACTGCGGGGCAGCGTCTGCAGTTGATGCAGCAGGGCGTATAACGTGGTGGTCTTGCCGGAACTGACCGGGCCGCACACCAGCAGCAGGCCCTGCATGCCGTCCGGCCAGGTGCGGAGGCGTGATTGATCGGCCTCCGGAATCCCGAGGTCATCGAGCTTCAGCACTGCACGCCCAGTATCCACGATACGCACGCCCACCATCTCGCCCACCGGGGTGGGAGCCGCGGTGGTGCGCAGCTCCAAGCGGGTGCCCGCGGCCTCCATACTGCCGTAGCCGTGCTCCGGCTGGGAAAGGGCGGTGGCATCGATGCCGGACAACGTTTTGAAGAAGGATGCCAGATGCAGGCCGGCGTCATTGGGCACAGCGGCCACATCATAGATCAGCCCATATACCCGCATGCGCAGGCGGGTCTCCTGCGAACCGGGCTCGATATGGATATCCGAGGCCTGCCACTGCACCGCGTCCGCCATCAACGCCTCTGCCCGTTCGTCGGTCCGCGGTTCGTCGTCCGGAAAAGGATGGAGGTGCAACAGGGCGTGGAAGCGAGGGGCCAGGCGGGGCTCAATCAGGCGGGGATTGGGAAGGGGGGTAAGCATTTTGTTGCAGGAAGACAAGCATGTTGCAGGAAGACAAGCAGTGATATGATAGGCGGGACACCCGTGGCAATGAGAGGTTCCCTTATCCCGGAGTGCAGGGTTTGCCGGGGATGGGCCCTGCCGGAAGCGGGGAGCCACCGGTGTTGCCGGCATTTTCTGCTTGTCACCCCGGCGGGAATCCTTTTTGAATTTACCCTGTGCCATCTTTCCTGTCACCGGTGCTTGGTCTTTTATTGAGCGGAATGTTTGTGCTGGCCTCGCCCGCAGACACGCTGCCCGATCCTATGGCCGAAGGCTGGGCCAGCGAAACCTTCGCGGAGAACGCAGGGAAAGCCCTGAACCAACTCGGGGACCGTCTTAAAAAAGGAGATCTCACGGCCTACGCCACCACTCCCTCGGATGTACTGCGGCCGGCGGCCCTCACCAAAGTGTACAACGGGCCGGACTTTTCCGTGCAGCGGGGAGTGATCGTCTCCGGAAAAATTCCCCGGCCCACCCTGCAGACGGCTTTGGAAGCGGTGCGGGCGGGTTTCGCCAAATCAGGCCCCACCCGGCTGAAGTTCAAGGTGTTTGGGATCGCGGAGAAAACCACCCGCCAATACGTCTCCATTTTTGGCCCGGTTGAAGGCGGGCTGAGGGAGATCAATGCCACCTGGGAAACGCGCTGGGAAGGCGGGGCCACGGCCCCGGTCCTGGCCGACGTCCGGATGGAGGCGTATGAGGAAGTGCTGCACCCGGCCCCGCAGCCGCTGTTTACCGATGCCACCGGGGCGGTGCTGCCCACCGCCGCCGACGTCCGCCAGCAATATCTGACCGGCACCGATGCGTGGCGCGAACGCATTGAGACGTTCAACCGGATGTTCAAGTTCGCCTATTGCGGGCTGGCCATTGGCGACGCGGATGGCGACGGGTTGGACGATCTGTTTTCCTGCCAGAACGGGGGACTGCCGAACCGGCTGTTCCTGCAGAATGCGGACGGGACGCTGCGGGACGCCACCGCTTCATCAGGGCTCGGCCTGCTGGACGCCACGCAAGGCGCCTTGTTTCTCGATCTGGACAATGATGGCGACCAGGACCTCGTGACCACCATGCCCTCCGGGCTGGTGTTTTTTGAAAACCTGGGAGGCGCCCGCTTCCAACCCCGCGTGAAGTCGCGGGTTGCCGAGGCCGGGTATTCCCTGGCGGCGGCGGACTACGATGGGAATGGCTATGTGGACATCTACGTGTGCCGCTATCATGCCGACAAAAAGGACGGGGCCCAACTGGCGGTGCCGGTGCCGTATTTCAATGCGCAGAATGGGGGAGCCAACTACCTCGTGCGCAATCTGGGGCCTTCGAAAAATGGGGGCTGGCTGGACTTTGATGATGCGACGCAGGAGACCGGCCTCGACACCAACAACCGCCGCTTCAGCTTCGCCGCGGTATGGGATGACTTGGATGGGGATGGCGACCCTGACTTGACGGTGGCCAATGATTTCGGCCGCAAGGTCTGTTATCTGAACGACCTGATGCCCTCCGGGAAAACCCGGTTCCGGGAGGTAGCGGAGACCATGGGCTTGGTCGATGGCGGGTTCGGCATGTCGGTGGCGACGGGGGACTTCGACCGCGATGGAAAACGGGATCTCTACTTTGGCAATATGTTCTCTGCGGCCGGGAGCCGGATCACACGGCAACCAAAATTCCGGCCCGGGGCCAGTGAAGCGGTGGTGACGGAATTCCAGCACATGGCGCGGGGAAACACCCTTTACCTGGGCAGAGGAGACGCGGAAAAACCAACCTTCAGCGATGTCAGCGAACCTTCGGGCACGGCCATGGGCCGCTGGAGCTGGGGCGCGGTGCCGGCCGATATCAACCACGACGGATGGGAAGACCTCCTCGTGGCCAATGGGTACGTGACCGGGCGGGATCCGGGTGATTTATGAAGCGTAGTCTGGCGGCAGGTCGTGTCGTCTTCACCACTGGATCCCACGAAAATCGCTGAAGCCAACGATCGTCAGAGCCCGTATCGTAAATCCATCCTGGGCGTGGATGACTTGCTGGACCGCGGCTTTTCGCTGAGCGGGCATGAGCGGAACGTGTGTTTCCTGAATACGGCAGGCTCCGGCGGCGGACGGTTCGCCACGGTGAGCGCGGCGTCAGGTTTTGACTTCGATGACGATGCCCGGGCCATCGTTCCGGTGGATTGGGACGGCGATGGCGACCTCGACACCTGGACCAGCAACCGCACGGCGCCCATGCTCCGGTTCCTGAAGAATACGCATAGCGAATCCGGCGCGTTAAAGGATTGGGTGCAAGTCCGGCTGGAAGCCACCCGGGGGGCCCGTGATGGCATCGGCGCCCGTGTCACGGTGGTGCTGGCCAATGGCACGGAGATCGTCCGGGTATTGAAGGCCGGCGAAGGATTCCTCAGCCAATCAAGCAAGTGGCTGCACTTCGGTCTGGGGCCGGAGGCGGCCATCCGTCACGTGCAGGTCCGCTGGCCGGGGAGAAGTGAGGAAACGTTTGCCGGAGTGAGTCCGGGCGGGCATTTTGTGCTGAAGGAAGGCACCCCCAGGGCACAACCCCAACCACGCCGCACGGCACCGGCCCTGGCCGCCGGACCGGCCACGGTGCCGGAACCGGCCGTGCCGGTCACCGCTTATGCCGGCTCCCGGGTTGCCGCGCCCCGCCTGCCCGGGCTGGGATTTGATGGAAAACCCCTGACGGTGGGCGGGAAATCGGGGCAACTCACGCTCGTCAATCTCTGGGCCACCTGGTGTCTGCCGTGTCTCGGGGAATTGAAGGACCTCGCGGCCCATCACGATGAGCTGAAAAAGGCGGGGCTCCGCATCGTGGCGCTGTCGGTGGATGGCTTGACGGAAGGTGCCGCCGCGGGTGATCCGGCCGCGCTCGCCGCAAAACTGAAACTGCCCTTCGAATGCGGCCGGGCCACCCCGGCCCTCGCCCGCCGGGTGGAAAAGCTCCGCTCCACCGGATGGGGGATCAAATGGCCGCTGCCGGTGCCGGCGAGTCTTTTACTGGACGGAGAGGGCCGTCTGATCGCCCTGTATTACGGTCCGGTGCGCGCCGACCGGTTACTGGCTGACTTGCCGCGGGCGGCGCTGGCCCCGGAGGGCTTCCACGACGCCGCGATGCCCTTCCCCGGCCCCTGGATCGAACGCCCCAACCGGCCGGTCCCGCTGGCCATCGCCCTCGACCTCATGGACGAGGGCGATCTGGATGGCGCCCGGGAATTTGTCAGCCGGGTCCAGCCGGAATTGGCGAAACATCCCGACTTCGCCACCCTCATGACATGGATAGGCGATGGCCTGATAGCCCGGGGCGAAGCCAAAGCCGCGCTGGAGGCCTTCGCCACCGGACTCGAGGCGAATGCCAACAGCCTTCCCCTGCTCAACAATCTGGCCTGGCAACTGGCATCGCACCCTGACGAAAAATTCCGTGACGCAGCCGAGGCGGTCCGCTGGGCGGAAAAAGCCGCCGGATTGACCCAGAAGACCGACCCATCGGTCCTCGATACTCTGGCTGCGGCCTATGCCCAGGCTGGGCGGTTCCCTGATGCCGTCGCCACGGCGGAGCGGGCGCTGGCTTTGGCCAAAACCGGCCGGAATCAAGCCTTGGCCGACGGCATCCTCAAAGGATTGTCCTTCTATCGCAAAGGGCGGGCCTACGGACGATAGAGCACGTCCTTGAGCGGCGGGATCAGTTTTTTCAGATGCTTTTAATAATTTTCTTCCCAAAAACCACGCCCGCCTCTAAAACTGCCGAAACCCCCAAGGTCAATGCCCTAATCTGCTCCCGTCTTATGAAAGCCATTTCCCGTTGCCGCAAATACTCCCTTTGGCGGATCCTCGCCGCCGCCGCTGCGTTCTGTGGGCTTGCCCCGGTTGAGGCGGCCCCGGTCGCCATCAACAATGCCAGCTTTGAAAGTGCCAACTACAGCGGTGCCAATAGTTGGACCAACGACCTCACCGACAACAACCCCGCCACCACCATCGAATGGCAGGGCCGGGATGGCAATAATGTTGGACCCTGCTTCATCGAGCGCATCGGGGGCTTTTTTTCCCAAGGGGTGGCCCACGTCGGCATGGATGTGGGTTATTTCATTTATCAGGATACGGAGGTCGCTTGGCTACCCAATACCCGCTACACTCTCACCGCCGGGGTCGGCATGCGGAATGCGGGATTCAGCCCGGCCACCAATCTGACGGCCATTGGTTTGACCAACACGACACCCGTGGGAGCAACCGCGACGGAAGTCATCACCAATGATCCGCTGCTGACGATCGCCAATGCCTCCAAGAACGTCTCCACTCAAGCGCTGAGCAGTTTTGCGGATCTATCCCTCACCTTTGAAACCGGGGCCACCGCCCCCACGGGAACGATCTTTGTCTTTTTAGGAGACAGGTCAGGAGCGGGCCGCGCCCATTTCGACAATGTCAGGTTGGATGCCGTTTCGGCGCTGGACCCGGATGCAGACGGCCTGCCCAGTGACTGGGAGACCGCCAACGGCCTGAATCCCAATAGCGGGACGGGCGCCAATGGTGCCGCCGGAGACCCGGATAACGACGGATCCCCCAATTCCCAGGAGTTTGCCAGGATCACCAATCCCCAGAATCCCGATACCGATAGTGACGGAGCCAAAGATGGGGCTGAAACCAAGACCGGGATTTACGTTTCATTGACTAATTTGGGAACCGATCCGCTGGTGGCGGATACGGATGGCGACACGCTGCCCGACGGCAGTGAGCCTTTGGCCAACCCCCATGTGACCGATCCCAACAAAGGGGACACGGATGGCGATCAGTTCGAGGACCAGGCTGAAATCGCGGCCGGGACCAATCCTGCGGTCGGCGGGCAAGCCAGTTTTCCCACCTCCGCCGGAGACCTCATCCTGGGCCTGAACTTCGTGGGTGGACGGGTGGATGGCACCCTGGGCGGCACCGTCATCACCGCGGCGGGCGTCGTTCCGCAGACGAATTGGAACAACTTGGTTGACCTCTCGGGCAAGGGGGCCGCACTCCTGAACGGGGCCGGCACCGGGGTCATCATGCGGGCGGAATGGACGGTGGACGACACCTACACCGTCATCACCGGCGCGCCTCCGGCTGATGCCAACGCTGACCTGATGCAAGGAATGCTGAGAACGCGCAAAGGGGTGCCTACCCAAATCACCGTGCGCAATATTTCCGCGCCGGCTTATGACGTTTACGTTTATGCCGACAGTGATGGGATCGACCGTGTGGCGGACTACACCGTCAATGGCCAGACCTTCTCGGGAATCCTCGACAACAACAACTGGCCGGTCGATACCGGTGGCGGAATCTTCCAACTGGCGGCGGCGAACGGTGCCGCCGGCAACTACCTGCTCTTCCGCAACGTGACCGGACCTACGATGACCCTGACGGTGGTGAACACCACCGCAAACAATGACTTCGGCGGCCCGGTAAACGCCATTCAAATCGTGCGGGCCACGGGTGACACGGATAGCGACGGGATGCCGGACATCTGGGAAGATGCCAACGGGCTCAATAAAAATGTCAACGATGCCGCGGCCGACGCCGATGCCGATGCATCGTCGAATCTTCAGGAATACCAACGCAACACCAACCCGCAGGACAATGATTCCGATGATGATGGCCTGAATGACGGAGTGGAAACCAAGACGGGCACCTACCTGAATGCCACCAATACCGGCACCGATCCGTTGAAGGCGGATACGGATGCGGATGGCATGTCCGATGCCGTCGAAAACAACTCGGGCATCTTTGTGGATGCCGCCAACCCTGGCACCGACCCGAACAAGGCCGACACCGACGGGGATGGCTTCGGCGACAGCGAGGAAATCGCGGCCAGCACCAGCCCGGTCAGTGCGGCCAGCAAACCAGTGCTTCCCAACCCGGTCGGTTATTGGTCCTTCGACGATCAGGGCCTCGCCACCACCGCAGACCTCTCGCCGGGGGGCAATCCCGGAAACCTCGAGGGCGGGACAGCATATGTGGCTGGCCACAGCGGAGCCGCGGGAGACTTCGCCATCCAATTCAACGGCGTCGATGCCGCAGTGACCACCGGTATACCGCTCCTTGATGGATTGGAGCAGTTCACCATGTCGGGTTGGCTCAACTTCACGGCGGCCCAGGCAGCGAGAACCGGTATCTTCGGTCAGAATGATGTGGTCGAGTTCGCGTTTTCCGCTGCGGCCACGATCGAACTGTGGAACCCGACCGGCGGAGCGATCAATACTCCATCGGCCCCTGCAGGAGGCGGAACGTGGCAGCACATTGCCGTCACGGCCGACAGCACTGGCCGCCGGATCTACATCGGAGGAGTTTTGGTTGCTTCCGGCAGTGTGGGAACTCCCACGGCCACGACGGGAGGCAGCTTCAACATCGGAGGGGCGGGCATCTCGGATGCCGCGAACAACTGGTTTAATGGAAGCATTGATGACGTGGCGGTCTGGAACCAATCGCTGAGTTCCACCTTCATCAGCCAGCTGGCTAGCAAGTCCATCACGCCGCTGCCCAGCAGCGGGGACTTTGGGATCAGCAGTTTCAACTTCAACCAGACCACCCGGGTCTTCACGTTGAATTATAACACTACCGCCGGAGTGCAATACACCGTCCAATTGATGGACCCCGCCCATCCAACGCTCAACAACACTTGGCAGAACGTATCGACCGTCACTGCCACGGGAGCGCTGACCACCTATGCGGAAGTGATGCCGGCGGGGGCCCCGGTGAGGTATTTCCGGGTCAAGCGGCTGTAACTTGGGAGACCACCCGGATTTCACCGCCCAGCCGGAAAAACTCCGGTGGGCGGGCAAGCCGCATTGGATGTAGGGGGGGAAACAGAATATTCTCCCCTCTTCCATGCACCCCCCATCCTCTGATCCCCAGGCGCGTCACCTGATCCTCCTCGGCGGAGGACACAGCCATGCGCTGGCAGTCCGGATGCTGGCCATGCGCCCGTTGCCCGGCGTCCGCGTCACCTTGGTCTCGGAAGTCTCCGCCGCGCCCTATTCGGGAATGCTCCCGGGACACATTTCCGGCGTCTATTCCTGGGAGGAAATGCATATCGATCTGCGACGGCTTTGTGCTGCCGCGGGCGTGACCTTCATCCATGCGGCGGTGGAGGGGCTGGATCCCGCCGCGCGCACCGTGTTCCTGACCGGGCGGCCGCCGCTGTCCTATGACGTGCTGTCCATCAATACAGGGGGCACTCCCCGGCTGGAATCGGTCCCGGGCGCGGCAGAGTTTGCCATTCCCGCCAAACCCGTGCCCCAATTATTGGAAGGGTGGAACCGCATCCGGACCGCGGCGCAGGAGCGGCCAGTGCGGGTGGTGGTGGTGGGAGGGGGCGCCGGCGGGGTGGAACTTGCGCTTTGTATGAAACGCCAACTTGGGGAGAGGGCGGATCTCACCCTCGTTCATCGTGGTGAAACGCTGATGGACTCGCATCCGGCGCGGGTTCGCGCCATCCTCACCGCAGTTCTGCAGGAAAGAAACATCAGGGTGATTACCTCGGTCGGAGTCACCGAAGTCAAAGCAGACCAGGTCCTGCTCAGCGGCACCGCAAACCCAGCACTGGATTCCGATTTTGTGATTTGGGTCACCTCCGTTTCGCCCGCTCCGTGGCTGGCCCCGGGCGGGTTGGCGGTGGATAGTGACGGAGCGGTGAAGGTCTCGGCCTGCCTCCAATCCATCAGTCACACGGAGGTATTTGCGGTCGGGGATGCAGCGGCCCTTCCGGAACGTCTGCCACATTCAGGCGTCTACGCCGTACGCATGGCCCGGCCATTAGTCGATAATCTGCGCCGCTTTTTCTCGGGCACCGCCTTGCGGCCCTATCACCCCCAACGATCCTTCCTGAGTCTGATCGGCACGGCGGATGGTCAGGCCGTGGCCAGCCGGCGCCCTTGGGCACTGCGGTCAGCATGGCTCTGGCGGATCAAGGACCGGATCGACCGCCGGTTCATGCGCCAGTTTGAGGATTTGCCGGAAATGAAGGTGCCCCGGCCACGCCCCGCGCCGGCCGGATCGCTGCGCGAACAAGCGGCCCTGCGATGCCGGGGCTGTGCTGCCAAGATCGGCCCCCGGACCCTGACCGCTACCCTGGAACGTCTGCAGAAAGATTTTCCTGACGTGGTGACAGGCACGGACCTGGGCGGCATTGAAGTCTGTCTGGAGGCACCGGATGATGCGGCGGTTTTCAGCATTCCCCCCGGACACCGGTTGGTGCAGACCGTTGATTATTTACCGGCGCTGATGGACGACCCGTTTGTTTTTGGCCAGGTCGCCGCCTTGCACAGCTTCAGCGATGTCTTTGCCATGGGAGCTGAACCCCACAGTTGTCTGGCCACAGCCCTCGTGCCTTTCGGAGGCGCGGCGTTGTCCGGGGAACTGCTCTATCAGTTGTTGGCCGGAGTGCTCACCGTGCTGCGGGAAAGCGGCGCCCGCCTGCTCGGCGGACATACCGCGGAGGGGTTCCCCATGGCGCTGACGCTGGTCTGCAATGGGCTGGCGCCTCCCGGCCGGTTGCTTGCCAAAGGAGGGCTGCGTCCCGGTGATGGGCTCATCCTCACCAAACCTCTCGGCATCGGCATGCTTTATGCCGCGGCCATGCGGCGCCTGGCGCAGGCGGGTTGGCTCGATGCCGCCGAGCGATCCATGTTGCGTTCAAACCTGGCCGCCAGCCGGATTCTGCGCGACCATGGAGCCAGCGGGTGCACGGATGTGACCGGGTTCGGATTGGCCGGACACTTGAAGGAAATGCTCCGCGCTTCAGGGGGTGGGGCCATGGTGCGACTTGATGCCCTGCCCCTGTTGGACGGAGCCCTGGAGGCCTCCCGTCATGGGATCCGCAGTTCGCTCCATGGGTCAAATGCCGCGGGCCTGGCGCTCTCCGCAGAATCAACCCCCTTTGCGGAACACGCCCATTTTCCGTTATTATTTGATCCGCAAACGTCGGGTGGCCTGCTCGCCGGCGTGGCTGCGGCTCAAATGGAAAGCTGCCTCGCCGCGATGCATGCCGCAGGTTATCCGGAGGCAGCGATCATCGGACAGATCACGGCTGGTCCGCCGCATGGCCCCGTCCTCACATTTTCCTGACGCTCCCCAGACTGCGCAGGTCGCCATTCCGCCGCGTAAAACCTTCCCGGTCACAGCGTTCCAGAAAAGGGATCATGATCCGCCGGGAGCTGCCCAATAACGTTCTGAGATCGCTCACCTTGGCGGGGCCCTGCTGGTTGATGAATGCCGCCAGCATCGCTCTCATTTTTTGATGGGCTTCCGCGGTCAGCACCACGTCAGGATTCAGCTCGATGATCTGGCCCGACTCCCGGAAAAACCGCAGCGCCTGTTGTGCGGGCAGGTCCGGAGCGACCTCACTGCGCGAGGGAGGATCGAAGGGCTTGAGGGCGAGTGCGGCCAGCACCCGTGCGCCGGCGGCCTGGAGCGGAGGTGGCAGGGCGGCCTGGTGCGCCTGCCGCTGGATGGCATGGCGCACTTTCACAAAACCATTCTGGCAAAGATCCGCGATCAGCGTCTCAAAAACTTTGGGTCCCTTCCCTTCACTGCCCAGCGCGCCCGCCAACCGGCCGATGTCCAGCCCCTGCAGGTTCGGATGTTTCCGGTGCTCCTCATCAATGATTGCGGCAGCAGCACGGCCGAGTTTTTTCCACCATTCCGCCTCCGCTAAAAAGTCACCACGGGCCATCACGGCGCCTGCCGCGATCCGTCCGTTCACCGCATCCTCCACCTGACGGGAACTGAAAACGGACTTTGCCAGCAAGGTAGATCGCTGCGCCACCCGATGGCGGGCGAGATGACTCGCCACGAACACAGCAGGGTCGCAGGGAGCCACGGTCCGGGCAGCCAACAGCTGTTGCTGGGCTTCAGTACGGAATCCCCGGGCACTGGCTTCGGGATCCAACACCAGGCCGCCCGCGAGGGTGTGGCGCGCGGAGGCATCGCGGAGCACTACCCGATCCCCGGCAAAAATCAGCATCGGCGTCTCCATCCGCAGCTGCGCCACTTCGGAACCACCGGGCAGGAGTTCCCCGGCATTTTTCAGATAGACCCGCGCTGCGGAGCTGCCGCTGCCATGGTGCACCCGCAGCCGTTCGCCGTGCCGGAGGGGAGGTGCCTCGGCAGGCAGCCGGGCCAGACGCGTGAGCTGCACATCAAAAATGCGGCTGGGCTCCCCGGCGTCCGGGAGGGTGATGACATGGCCACGGGCAAGGCCGCCATCGCCAGCGCGATGCTGCACATTCGCCTCGGGGAGATTCAGGGCGGCTCGCTGCCCGGGGCCGATCCCGGCCACCCCCTGGTGGTGGTTTTGAATCATGCGCACCCGCAGCGGGGTCCCGCCTTGCCGGGCCACCACACTGTCGCCCACCTGCAATTTTCCTCCGGTCAACGTGCCGGTCACCACCGTACCCAGGCCGCGCAGGCTGAAGGCACGGTCGACGGCCAGCCGCGGTTTGCCGATGTCCTGCGGCGGGGGAAGTTTTGCCAGCTCGCGGGTGAGGCAGTCCCGCAATCCGCCAAGACCAAAACCGGTCAGGGAGGACGTGGGCACGATAGGAGCGTCTGCATAAATACTGCCCTGCAGGTGCTGGCGGAGGGCTTTTCCGGCAGCAGCGGCGTCTGTCAGATCACACTTTGTCAACGCCACCACGGCCCGTGACACACCGAGATAAGTGAGGATATGGAGATGTTCCTCGGTCTGCGGCATCCAGCCGTCATCCGCCGCCACCACCAACAAGGCGAGATCGATGGAGCCGACCCCTGCCACCATGTTTTTGACAAAATCCTCATGCCCGGGCACGTCGATCACGCCAACGGAAAACTCCTGCCCATCCATCGGCAACGCCAGGTGGGCGAACCCAAGATCAATCGTAATGCCGCGGGCTTTTTCCTGAGGCAAGCGGCTGGGGTCGGTGCCCGTGAGGGCTTTCACAAGGGCACTCTTGCCATGGTCCACATGGCCGGCCGTTGCCAGGATAAAGGACGTTGAGGTCATCATCTCATTGCGGGGTTATTCGCGGCCCGGGGCCACGGTTAGCGCTGCCACGATAGACTGCACCAGAGCCTCATCCTGGCGGGGGAAAACGGTGCGCAGATCGATTCTGAAATGCTTTTTCGTGATACTCCCCACCACCGGCACCGCACCCAGGCGCAGCCGTTGGCTGAAGATCTCCAGCGGAAGCTCTCCGGGCACGAGGTCCACCGTCACCGAAGCCACCGTACTCCGCGGCAGGGTGCCACCACCGACCTGCGCCGTGCCCTGCCCGACCGATACGCGCATCGGCAAGTTGGCGAGGGCCACGACGATTTTTTCGGCGCGGGAGACCAACGACGCACCGTCTGCCTGAAGCATCGCCAGCACGGGAAGGTGACCCGCATCGCCGGCGAGGCATTGATCCACGGTGGTTTGCAAGGCGGCGAGCACAAGCTTGCCGCACCGCAGCGCCCGGTAGAAGGGTTCCCGTTTGAGGGCTGATACCGCCCGTTGCCGCCCGGCAATGATGCCCGCCTGCGGCCCTCCCAGCAGTTTATCCCCGCTGAAACACACGAGGTCGGCACCCTGCCCCAACACTTCCGCCGCGGTGGGCTCATGTTCCAATCCGCCGATCTTTTCCGTGGCCATCACCGCACCGCTTCCCAGATCTTCGACGAAAGGAACACGTTTGCTCCGTGCCAACCGGGCAATCTCCTGAGTGGCCGGTGATTGAACAAAGCCGCTCATGAAAAAATTGCTGCGATGCACCTTCAGGATCATGCCGGTGGCGGGGCCGATGGCCTGGGCATAGTCATCCAGAGTCGTTTGATTGGTGGTGCCCACTTCGCGCAGGCGTGCTCCACTGGCCTCCAGAATGTCAGGGACCCGGAAGCCGCCGCCGATTTGCACCAATTCACCGCGGGAAATAACAACTTCCGGCCGTTTCGCCGTCAGGTGACGCACGAGGAGCACCAGCGCGGCAGCGCCGTTGTTGACCACGGTGGCGGCTTCGGCACCACAAAGGAGCGCCAGATTGTGCTCCAGATAGGAGGCCCGGCCGCCCCGGGCGCCACCTGTGAGGTCGATCTCCAGATTGCAGTAATCCGACGCCACCGCCTGGAGGGCATCAACCGCGGCCGGTCCCAACGGGGCGCGGCCCAGATTGGTGTGCAGCATGATCCCAGTGCCGTTGATGACCGGACGGATTTTGTGAACGAGGAGTCCGGCGAGGCCACGGCGCACCTGCCGCAGGACGGCCTCCGGCCCAGGTATTTCCGTCTCTTTGCGGAGCGCGGCCAACTCGCGCCGCACCACCGCGACAACCACCGGGCGAGGCAGGTCAACGGCGCCTAGTGACCGCAAGACGGCATCGACGGCAGGGATGGAACGCAACCGCGGCGGGTTCACTTGGTCGGCAGGGAAAATGGGGCGGAAGGAGGGGCGGAGAGGACAGGAATCGAACCTGCCCCGGCCCGCAGAACGGACCGGTGTCGGTTTTGAAGACCGCAGGGACCACCAGGCACCCTTCACTCTCCAAGCATGATCTCCCACAACCATTTTTCGTCCGGCAGCGCAATGGCAAGAGTGAGGGTTTTCATTTTACTTCCAGTCATCAGCCGTAACTCAATACTGCTTGTGATGGAGCAGCCAAGGCAACACGACGCCCAGGAGGAAAAACTGCCCGCTGCCATTCATCCCTCCGCTCCATCGCCACGCCGGAGGTTAGCGAAGCGTGCTCCGGCACCGGACATAGAGACGGTCACCGGGGGCAAGAGCGCTGAGACGCCAGACTTCGGTGACGGCTCCGGCGGCGCCTGGGGTCGAGGTGCGCAGAGTCGCGCCAGCGCTGCTCCAGGCACCAAGATTTGTGGAGGACTCGACCAGGAAAACGGCATCGTCGGCGTTCATTTGGCGGGTGACAGTGATTTCAAGGAAGGGCTGACCAGCGTCGGTACCGTTCCGGGGTTGGAGATTGAGACTGCCGGCGGTGCTGTCGCTGGTTCCCAAAGAGTATTCCATTAGTTTGGCCAGACCGTCGCGGTCGCCGTCATCCCCAGGATTGCCGGTGAAGTGAAGGGCGTCATCCGTGCCGGGATTGCCGCCCGCCACGGCGCTGGCCCGCCAGTTTTCCGGAAGAGCAGGGTCGGGATTTGTTTCCGGGCGCAGGAGCACCAGACTGGCACCCGTGCCATCCGCGGCGGGCCAGGGAGGTAGACTGGAATAAGCAAATTCCTTCACTGTGTTACTGAGAGGGTCTTCGAGTTTGACCGGCTCGCCTCCGTTGTTCAGGGCGGTGGCATTGGCGAAGATGCCCGCCACCGGATGGCCCGCACCGTGTGCGGCAGTGAATGCGGCCAGGTCGCGCACGATGATCGCCCGCCCACCAGGAGCGAGACTGGTGATGGGGCTCCCGGTAAAGTCAAAGTCCACACCGGTATTGAAATGAACCCCGGTCATGCCCAGCGTCACCGTGGTGCTGAGGTTCGTCAGTTCGATATATTCGGCAAGCCCATCGCCGCCCGGGTTGTACATGATTTCAGTGACCGTGAGCCACTGCTGATGGGGAGTCGGGGTGCCGGAGTAGGTGGTGGTGGCGCGCTGGGTGCCCGCAGCGTCGAGCAGGATGAGGGTTTCGCCGAGGTTGCTGAGGTGGCCTTGGAATCCGCCGGTGACGTTGAGGCTCTCCCCGCCTTTGGGCGAGACCGTCCGGGTCCTGAACCCATTGCGGCTCGCGGCGACATAAATTTTGTTGGCGTTGGCGCCAGCCGTGGCGGTGCCGTTGATAATGGTACCAGGCTCAAAGGTATAAGTCACGCCGCCGGTAATTTGCCAGCCGGAGAGGTCGAGGGAAACACTGTTGGGGTTGGTGATGGCAATAAATTCCTGGTCCTGGTCCCCACTGGAGGGCGAGTGCTCAACGGTGCTGAAGGTGAGCGGGGTCAGGGTGCTGAGATTGTAGGCCGGGGGGACGTTGGAATCGGCATTGATCGTGTTGATACGCTGGATCACGTAAGTGTCCATCTGCCGCTGGATTTCCTTGGACATGGTGTACGAGGCCTGTGGTGAAGCGGTGGTCAAAGGGGCGGCATTCTTCCACAGGGCCGCGGGATACTTCGCGTAATCGAGCGCGGCATCTCCGCCCGGCGTGTCGTTCTGCCCGACGGTCCAGCTCGCTCCCATGATGGTCGCTTTCTCGTTGATCCGCCGGTCATACCAGCGGGTCAGGTCGCGCGTCACTGCCGGAGTGATAGTTCCTTTGAAAAACTGGTCCTGGAGGCTGCGGATGCGGCGCTTGGCCATGTTGGAGAATTCGGGAACCGCATACATTTTGGCCACCAACCCCTGGCCCTGCCCGCTCAGCGTGCCGCCCGCGTTCAGATACATCCCGTCATCAAAGTAGTTGTTGGCACTCGTCCAGAGACGGCCCTGGCTGAGATCAAGATCCCACGGGAGCAGCGTCCAGAGATTGGTTTTGCCGGTATCGCAGTAAATATAGTAGTTTTTGGCGTGCAGGTCCACATTGCCGGTCACGGTGTTGGCCGCCATGAAATTGATCATCTTCGGGATATCCACATTATCAAAAAGGAAGGCTTTCCTCGCATTGGCGTCGGCGAGATTCATCCCCACTTCGAAGAGATAAAGATCGCTGTTGTTCTCGAATTTACGGCTCTTCTTCTCAGCTCCTGTAACCGCATCTGTCGCCGGATTGAGCATATTGTTATACATTTTATACAGCACCCCGTCCTTGTTCAGCCCGGCCCGTTCCAGATACACGTCGTCACCATCCTCCACGAAATTATAGATGCCGTCGAAGGCCCCATTCAGCCGGCAATGGGTGGCGATGCAATAGTGCGCCGCGACTCCGGCCTCCCGCTCCATCTCGTAGGCCAGTTCATGGCGCAGCTTGGTTTTATCCGCGAAAATGGTCAGCAGGTTGATGTCCTTGGCGCGCGGCTGGAGGGGATCCAGGCTCCATTTGAAGCGGTAACCGCGGTTGCCGTCGATATCATAGCTCTTCTTGAGAAAGGCCGAGCCGGAGGTGCTCTGACCATGCAGATTGATCCCCACATTGTCGTAAAACTCCCCATTCAAAAAGACGGAGCAGCGGGTTCCGCCGGCGGAATTTGCCGCCGTGGGACTCTGGATAAAGCGGTGAACCGTGAAGAGAGGGGTAGTGATGGTGGAGTTGGTGGTAACCGTTCCGAAATATTGCGGCGAGTCGAGGGGGTCACGATATGGCGGCATCTTGGTCTGGTAGCCGGCGGTATCGAGCGCCGTCACCCGCCAGCGGATCATCTGACCGGCCACCATTTGAGCCGCCGGAACCAACCCGGTGTAAATGCCGTCGGCGGCTGCGGCATCGCCTTTGGTTCCATCATCCACCATGGGGATCGTGGTTTCGGCATCGTAGTGTTTACGATAGATCAGGTTGACCGTGGTGATAGCACCGCCCTGGGCGGGGAGAATCTGCGCCGTGATGGGAAACGCGGCCGCAGGCGGTGGCGACGCAGGGTTTTCGGTCAATTGGCGGAGCAGCGGACCTGCGGCGGTCACGCCAGTATTGGACGCGCCTGGACTAGGCGTCATAAAGCCAAGTGCTGTGACCGGAGTCGGGGACACCTGGCTGCGGATCGTCAGTTTGGGCCCGGACCGGTTCTGATCCCAGGCCATCCAAGTGGGGTGGGCTCCAGGCACCAGAAGGAATTTACCATAGTTGCCCGCAGCAGGGGCGGCCTGCCAGTCCTTGACCAGCTGGGTGACATTCCACACGAAATTCTTGGTTTCGCCCTGCTGGATGCTGACGCTGGCGTAGGCCGTCGTAGCGGCAAAAAAATCGACGAGATCGTTGCCGTCGGCACCGGTGCCGATCGTGGGGATGCCACGATTTCCATCATTCGGCTGAATGAATACGCCCACAGGCGTGGTCACGGTATTGAGGCCGGAAACGCCAGCAAAAAGTTGATTCCGGCCATTCCACTCGAGGGTGGCTTCCACGACATTCTGGCCGGCCGGGATGGCACTGAGGCGGCTGCTGTAATCGAACCAGAGATACTGCTGGTGCTCCGGCTGGCCCAAGCCGTCATCAAAAACGTTCAGGGAGTTACTGTCCTGAGAAGCGGTCCCGACGCCGCTCAGTTTAACCCGGCTGTAATTGGTTCCACCGGTCAGCACGGCCGGAGTGCCGTCCGTCACGGTGACAGCTCCGGAAAAACCCGTGCCAAAGCTGGTATTCTTGGTTTGAAAAGGAAACGGGGCGAAGGCACTGGCCACCACGCCAGCGGGTGAAAGCAGGGCGAGATACTCCCCGTCCGGATCCAATTGGAAGTTGGCGTGCAACTGTCCGGCGTTGCGGTTCTTTTCGGAAGCCCACACGATCAGCCGGGCCCCCGGCTGCAGCACGTAGGCTGGAAAAACCCACTTCGCAGGCTTGGTAATGTCATCGGTAAGCCTCCAGCCGGCGAGGTCCACCGTGTTATTGTCGGGGTTGTAGATCTCGATCCAGTCCTGGTCTTCGCCGTCCTCGTCCTTGAGCCCACCATCATTGTCGGCAAGGAACTCGGAAATCACCGGCACGGCATGCAGCGGTGCCGGGAACGCCGCCAGCATCAGGCCGCATGCACCCATGAGCCGCAAAACCAGGGAAAGAGGCCGCGCCCATCTGGAAGCACCGGATTTCATAAAGTGCCCGGGGCCGGGCTGATGAAAAAAAGTTGAATGATGGGACATGGCACTATGATCGTGGGAAAATGGGGTGGGACGCGTCGGAGTTCCGCGGAATAGAGCGCTTGGGGTTTTCATCCGGGGCTTACTCCAGCAGCACGCGGTAGGCGGGAACCGGGTCGGTCCATGGCGTCACCCGGTCTTCAAAAAAGAGACTGGTGACGGAGGCTCCACCGGCGGGAAAGCCCTGGGTCAGTTGGGTCCAGGAGGCCCCGGAGTCGGCGCTTTTCTGCACCCGGTAGGTTTTCCCGGGCACCGCAGTCCAATTCACCGTGTGGGTGCCGAGGATGCTGTCATGGGTGACCCCACTGATCGCGGGCAGCGTGCCGGGGAGCTGTTCCAGCATGACATAATCGAATACCACATTGCCGCCGAGGGTAGTTCCCACGCGACGGATCGTGAGCTTGTTCGGCCCGCTGACCATGCTGGAGGTAATACCAGTGACCTCGATTTGCACCACCCCGGGTCCGCTGATGCTGTTACGGGTATGGAGGACATTGCCGTTCATGCTGAACTCCAGCGCATTGACCCCGCTGACCGTCAGCACATCGGCCGTGATCCGGATGCTGGCCTCCGGCGTCACCAAGGCCGGCGGAGGCACAAACCAGATATTCAGAATGGGGTCGAGTTCTGTCACCGTCCGCTCAAAGCCAATGGCGGGATTCCCGTTGCGGCCCGCGACGGTATCCGTGTTGGTGTCGTCATTGAGGGACTCGTTCGCCAACTGGTTGGGGCCTCCAGCCGAAGTATAATTGCCCGCAAAATAATAATCATCGTCCGCGGCATCCTCATGGCTGAACTCGGCCCGGGAGGCATTGTCGACGCCTGCTTCAAAGATTCCATTCCAGGTCGTTGCGTTCACCGTCACCGTTTTCGTCTGCGTCTGCGCCCCGGAAGTCGCGGTCAGGGTGTAGGTCGTATTGACCGTTGGATTGACCACAATACTTCCGGTCCCGCCGGTGGTCAGGCTGGTGACATCCCCGATTCCCTGATTGATGGAAATCGTCGCCCCCGGTCCCGCCAGCACCCATGTGAGGGTCGCGGTTTCACCCGGTCGCAGAAGCGGATCGCTGGTGGTGAACGAACTGACGACCAAGGCCGAGTTGTCGATGTCCATTTTCACGTAATCGACCCCCATCCAGTTACCGCCTCCAGCTGCGTTATAGCTGATCCCTTTCAAGGTCACGATATTGTCCGCCCCCGGTCCGGTAACGATTCCCACTTCCGCGAGGGTTTTAGGCGGAGAGGTATAATCCACATCGAACTGGGCGGCCCGGATGATCTCCTCGGGCCGGACCAGAATTCCATTGATATAAACTTCCACACCCCAGCGCGGGTCCGCGCCGGAAGTATCGAGATTCAGAGCGTCGAACGAGACCGTGACCCGGTCATTGGGGCCATAGGAGGCAGGCACATTGAAGTGGTAGCGCATCGCCGTGTCGCCACCGGCAAACGCGCGCTCCACGGACTCCTCGTTCGCGGCCACGGCACCCACTGGCGCGTAGGAGCCATTCGTGGAAATGATCGAGGAGTAGGACCCCGCAAAATAATAATCGTTATCCGAGAGTCCGTTGATTTCCGCATTCGCCGGACTCCCTGGCAGAGCATTGACGACCCCATTCTCCTGCACAAAACTACTGTTTGGCCCGCCGCCATTACCTTGCGTGGTGGCGTCAAAATCCCACGCCGCATTGTCGATGCCGACGACCCAGAGAAGCGCCGCCCGGGCCGGAAGAGCCTGCATCGCCAGCATAGAGAAACAAAAAGGGAGGAGTCGGATTTTCATGCGCTACGCCAGGTTACGAATTCAGGTCCGGGGGAGCAAACTTTTTCCATGCTATTACCGGGAATGGGACATAAGATCACCGCCCGATAGTGGAAAAATACCAGGCGGGCTGAGAGCGGCTATTTAAAGGCCATGCCCGGGACAATGACCAGCAGCACATCGGCCCCTCCGCCAGGGAGGGACCCGCGTCTGCCGGATTTTCAAACCAACATCCGGCCCTGCCAATACCAGCCTGCTGAAATTACCGCAGCCCTGCTCCCAGTAATTTTGAAGGCTGGGTGCCGGTATCAGCGATGGCAGAGTCGTCTCTCCAATAAAAAACCGGCCGGGTTTTCACCCGGCCGGTTATCATGATCTACCCTGTTTTCAGGGAGGCCTATTTCCTGGATCGTTTCCGGCCAAGAAAACCAAGGCTTGCCATCCCCGCCAGGAAGACCATGGCCGTGCTGCTGGGCTCTGGAATTGGGGTATGGTCGAGTTGCACGTAGTCAACGCCCATCCAGTTGCCCCCACCGGCAGCATTATAGCTGATCCCCTTGAGAGAGACGATATTATCGGCTCCAGACCCCACCACCGCCCCCACACTCGCGAGCGAGAAGAGAGCAGACGTATACGTGGTTGCAAAATTGGCCGGACGAATGATCACCTCTGGGGCCACCAGGATGTTGTTGAAGTAGACTTCGACACCAAAACGGGGATCCGCCCCCGAAGTGTCCAGATTTATCCCGTCGAATGACACGCTCAGTAAATCACCCGCCGTAAAAGTGCCGGGAAGATTAAAATGATAGCGCAGCTCGAGATCACCGCCAGCAAACGCCCGCTCTGCGCCCAGCTCATTGGTCGCCACCACTCCCACCGGGGCGTAAGCTCCATTGGTGCTGATTACTGAGGAATAGGTGCCTGCAAAGTAATAGTCGTTATCAGATTGCTGGTTAATCTGCGGACTGGTGGGACTGCCAGGGAGAGCACTGATGGAACCATTCTCCTGCCAGAAGTTTGTCTGGGCGCCACCGGTAGTTCCGGTGAGGGGCCAAGCATTATCTTTCATACCAACGGTCCACACCAGTGCCGCGTTCGCCGAAAGGGTAAATGCCGCGAGCATCCCCAAAGACAATGTTATTTTTTTGCTCATAATTTTTTGCTGATTGGACTACTTCGATACGTTAAAGTTGGATTATGAGGCTTCACTTCTGAAGTGGCAAGAAAAAAGCAAGGGATTCTTTATTCACTTGAGTCGTGACCAGCCCGTGCCTGAAAATGATTCCAGTCCGGCCTGCCGCCAACCCCATGCCCATCCCAGCCACGTTGAGAGCTGCCGGGCAGATCCGCTTGAATCAGATTACGGGAAACGAACCCAACGTAACTACGGCTTCCTCAACCGGTAATAGCGCTTTCCGGCCGGTACGAGTGGTTCGGAATATGGCGGGACTGGGGCGGGAATGATGGGGGTCCAGGGGTTGAGCAGCGTGGACGACCATTCGAGTTGCCCGGCGCCAGTCCAGTTCAGGGTGATCTGCCCATTGCTCACGCTGGGCGGCAGTAAGACCAGAGGCTCAGGGGGAGCCGCAGGGTTTAGCTGGACCGAATCGATGCCCATCCAGTTGCCGCCGCCTTCGTTATTGTAGCTGATGCCCCGCAGACTGACGATATTGTCGGCTCCTGCCCCGGCCTCCGCCCCCACACTGGCCAGACTGAACCCGGGAGTCGTGTAAACCGTCCCCAGATCTGCAGGCCGGATCAGGACTTCGTCTTGGACCTTCACCCCGTTGAAATACACTTCGACGCCAAAGCGGGCGTCAGGCGTGGTGGCATCCTGATGCAGATTCAAAGCATCGAAGCTCACCGACATCAGGTCAGCAGGGAGCAGCGTATCCGGAAGGTTGAAGTGATACCGCAGATCGAGGTCACCGCCCGCAAAAGCCCGTTCTGCAGCCTCCTCATTGGCCAGTACGGTACCGACCGGAATATAATCCCCATTGGCGGGAATGATGCGCGAATAATCGCCCGCGAAGTAGTAGTCATTGTCGGCTTGTTGGGCAACCTCCGGACTGTTCGGGCTTCCTGGCAGCGGGTTGACCACCCCATTCTCCTGCACAAAGCTGGCATTGCCGCCTCCCCCGTTGCCGGTTGGCCAGTCGTTATCGTTGAGCCCTACGGTCCAAGGGAAGACCGCCGGCGGTTTCGGATTGAGCCGGATATAGTCGATTCCGATCCGATTCCCCCCACCGGAGGCGCTGAAGTTGATACCCTTCAGGGTGACGATGTTATCAAAACCGGGCCCCACCCGGGCGTTGACACTGGCCAGGGTAAAAGGCGGAGTCGCGTAGTCCGTCCCGAGCTGTCCCGGACGAATGAGGATCTGAGGCTGAACCAGCACGCCATTCACATAAACTTCAATGCCGTAGCGGGCGTCCGCTACCCCTGTATCCAAATTGAGGGCATCAAAGGCGACCGACATGGCGTCAGTGGGTTTAAGCGCCGCAGGAAGGTTGAAGTGATAGCGTAATTCATTTTCGCCCACGGCCAAGCTGCGTTCAGCGGCCTCCTCATTGACGGTAACCGCACCGACAGGCTCGTAAGTTCCGTTGCCGGTGATGAGTGTGGAATAATACCCAGCGAAATAATAGTCATTGTCCGCTCCGCCAGCCACCTCGGTGCTGAGTGGATTGCCCGGGAGCGGGTTGGTGGTCCCATTTTCCTGGACAAAACTGGTGTCGGCCCCACCGCCATCCCCTTGGGGCCAGGCATTGTCATCAATCCCTACCGCCCACGGCAAAACGGGCGCGGGGACCGGAGTGGTCACTGGGTTGAGCTGGACATAGTCGATCCCCAGTCGATTGCCCCCCCCGGAGGCACTGTAATTGATGCCGCGGATGGTCACGATGTTATCAAAACCCGAGCCGATCACGGCGTTCACGCTGGAAAGGGTGAAGTGCGGAGTCGTATAGTCCTTACCCAGTTGGGGGGTGCGGATGAGGATTTCAGGTTGAACCAGGACCCCATTGAAATACACCTCGACCCCATAGCGGGGGTCGGCTCCGTTATCCAAGGCAGACGCATCAAAGGTGACCGCAACGAGGGAGTTGGGCTGAAGTGAATTGGGTAAATTGCAGTGATACCGCAATTCGGTGTTTTCGGAAGTCAGGGCGCGCTCGGCAGCCTCCTCGTTGACCAGCACCGTACCTACCGGCACGTAGTCGCCGTTTCCGGCCACAATGGTCGTATATGAGCCTGCCAGGTAATAATCATTATCAGCCTGCAGATCCACCTCTGGACTCGTAGGGCTTCCCGGAAGTGGGTTGGTATCACCGTTTTCCAAAACAAAGCTGGTATTGGCCCCGCCACCGTTCCCGGCCGGCCAGGCGTTATCATCAAGCCCTACCGCCCAAGGGAACACCGCTGCCGGGATGATCTCGACTGCTTTTTCGAGCTGGACATAATCAATGCCCATCCACTGGCCACCACCGTTGTCTCCGTAATTGATGCCCTTGAGGCTTACGATATTGTCGGCCCCGGGACCAACCACGGCATTGACGCTGGCCAAACTGAACTGGGTGGTGGTGTAATCGACCCCTAATTGGGGAGCGCGGATGATAATTTCAGGCTGCACCAAGACACCATTGAAGTAAATTTCGATACCGTAGCGGCTATCCGCTTTTTCCCCGTCGAGATTAAGCGCGTCGAAGGTGACCGACAGCAGGTCGGTGGGTTGCAATGTGGTCGGTAGGTTGAAATGAAAGCGCTTATCGTTGTCAGCGCCGGCAAAGGCGCGCTCGGCAGCTTCCTCGTTCAAATCAACCAGACCGAGGGGGGTGTAATCCCCAAAAGATGAGATAACGCTACTGATCGCGGTGGAGTAATCGCCAGCGAAATAATAGTCATCGTCCGCTCCCCCGTCCAGAGAGGTGCTGAAGGGATTTCCGGGCAGCGGGTTGACCCCTCCTTCCTGCACAAAACTGGTGTTGGAGCCCCCACCGGTGCCGGAAGGCCATGCATCATCATCTGTTCCAACCGTCCAGAGGACCTGCGCGGAGAGCGTTGGAGCAGCGAGGAGGAGGAGCGTAAATAAGGTGGACCCCGAAGTCCGGCCACCGACTGGCTAAGCTAAGCTATGCTGCCCGGTGCGTCCCTGTAGTTAATCCGCC
>CAIZWU010000380.1 GCA_903936775.1 uncultured bacterium
TCGGCACACCAGTGACATCACCGATGGCATCCGCCATCATTTCCGCTCCCATGCGGCGCCGGTAGAAGCGGGAAAAGTTCCGGGTATCCGCCGCATTGGCTCCGTTCGGCTGGCTGCTCAATTGATAGAGATGGGAAGTCAGGATGGCGCGCATCAGAGCCTTCAGGTCGTACTTGGCCCGCACCAATTCCCCGGCGAGGGCATCAAGCAACGCCGGATTGGCCGGCGGATTGGAGAGGCGGAAATCATCCACCGGATCGACGATGCCCTTGCTGAAAAAATGACTCCAGATCCGGTTGGCGATGGCGCGCGCGAAGAATGGATTCGCCGGGTCCAGCATCCAACCGGCCAGCGCCTGACGCGGATCGGCCTCGCCCTCGGCGGCAGCGGGCGGGCCATCGGGCGGCTGCGGAGGCATGACTTCGCCAGTGACCGGGTGTTTGATCGAGCCCCCCGCCACCACAAAAAACGTTTCATTGCCTCCGGAAATCGGAGTTGAGATTCCGCCGCCCTTCTGTTTGAGCGGCGCAAAAAAAGCGGCCATCCGGTAGAAGTCCTCCTGACTCCATTTCTCATTGGGATGGTGATGGCACTTGGCACAGTCAAGCCTGACCCCGAGGAAAAGCTGGCTGAACATGGTGGTCAGCTCGGCCGGTTCGCGACGGTCGCGATAGATCACCGCCGGCCCGTCCTGATGGGTATTTCCCTGGGCGGTGACAATTTCCCTCACAAATTGATCGTAGGGTTTGTTCTGCCGGAAGCTGTCCCGGATCCACTGGTCCAGAATGAAAACGCCTTTGACCCCGACCCGGTCAGGATTGGGGCGGAGCAGGTCGGCCCATTTGGCCGCCCAGTGGTCGGCATAAGCCGGATGCTGGAGCAGCCGGTCAATCACCCCGGCCCGCTTCTGCGGATCGGGATCGGCGAGGAATTGCCGGGCCTCCTCCGCGGTGGGCAGGATCCCCAGCGTGTCGAGCGAGGCCCGGCGGAGGAACTCGGCATCGCTGCAGGGCTCCGAGGGAAACACCCCCAACTGCCGGAACCGGGCGTAGGCCAGTTCATCGATAAAATTGTTTACCGGCAGACCCTGATAGGCCGCATCCGGCAGCAGTTGATCGGCCGGCACCATCACCTGCGAATCCCCTACCATGCCCATGAACCGGGCCACCACCACCGCTTGGCCGCTCACCTGATCGATCGTGATCCGCCCCTCCCCGCTCACCGTGGCGATCTGTTTATCATTCGAATCAAACTGCGCCAGCGCCGTGACATCGCGGGCCGAGCCGTCGGAGTAGTGCGCCTTTACGATCAATTTCTGAGCCGCCCCTTTACGATAGCGGCGGGCGGACGGGAAGACCTCTACCCGGCTCAGGGCCGCTTCCTTTTCGTGGCTGTAAGCCATGCCCGAGCCAATCCACTGCACCAGGGTGCGGTAGGCATCCGAGTCCTGCCCGAAGAGTTCCCCGCCTTCATGCGCAATGGTCTGGGTCGCCTTTAATAACAAGAGACTCTCCGGCGGGTCGGACGGGAAAATCCGCCGCCCCCGCGCGCCTCCTGTAATATTCCGGTAGTCCGACTGCGGGTCGAAGGAAAAGACACTGAGGCGGAAACCGTTCTGGCCATCGGCCTTGGCATGGCAGGCCCCGGCATTGCAGCCGCTCTTGCCCAGAATTGGCAGGACATCCCTGACAAAGGAAACCGGTTCCGTGGAAGGGGCAGTGATTTCGACCGGGATCTCCAGACGATGGGTCCCTTTGGTGGCGATCACCAGCAGTGAACCGGCCTGCCGGGCCCGCAGCACTCCCGGCGCCTCCAGGACTGCCTTGTCCGGCCCGCTCAGGGAAAGCACCACCGTTTCCGTGGCATCGACCTCAAAGCCATCAGCCCGGCGTTCGGTGATCAGAAAGGCGGCCCGGGCGCCCGCCGCCAAACGCACCGTGGCCGGCTCACTGGCCAGGGCGGTGATGGCATTCCCGTCTACCGCTCCGGCCGCGGGTGCAACCTCCTCGGCCCCGCAGGGCCCTGTGGGGATACCGGCAAGCGCCGCGAGGAGAATCAAATGGCAGGCAGGCAGTTTCATGGGGGAGCAGGGGCAACAGGCTGGGCGGTCACCACATCGATTTTATCCAACAGTTTTCCATCCTTGTTCCAGCCCAGCAACTGTCCATCACTGGAACCGGCAAAGATCCGCTCTCCACTGTCCGTTGCGGCCAGGCAATAGAGAGCCACCTCCGCCTTGCCCAGCACCTGCTCATTGCCAGTATCGGAACTTTGGGCGCCGGTGTGGGTCTTCAGGTCGGTATAACGCAACAGGGACCCATCATCCGTGACCGCAAAAACGGCAGGCCCGGCCGCACTCCAGAGCACCGCATTGAAGGCGGTGGTCTTGCTGGCCAGCGCGGTGGTGTTTTCGCGGGTCTTCACGTCCCAGACTTTCAATTGCCGGTCTGCCCCTCCCGTCACCAACTGGCTGCTGTCAGGATTGAACCCCAGACTCAGCACTTGGGTGCTGTGGGCTTCCAATTTGGCCGAAACCGTCCCCGCCCCCACGTCCCAGAGCTTCACCAGTTTGTCCCCGCCCGCGGTGGCCAGCAGTTTTCCATCCCCGCTCAGGGCCATGGCGAAAATCGTGTCATCATGCGCCGGCCAGGAACGGACGATTTCTCCACCCGGCACGTCCACCACTCTGACAATTCCACTTTCGGCCACCTGCCCATCGGCCAGCAGCACTTGCCGGCCATCCGGCAGCGCCCGCAGTGCCGTGATGCGGTCGGTGAGACCGGTGCTGATCTCCCGTTCCTGACGGAAGGGCGCGGTATTCCAAACCACCACCCGGCGGAAGGCCCCGGTGACCAACTGCTTGCCATCAGGCATCCACGCGATCGACTGCACCGGATCCAAATGTGCCCTGGCCCGATCGAGGAATTTCAAACTGTCCGGCCCGACTTCGAACAATACCACCTCGTTCCGGCAGCCCACCGCGAGCCGCGATCCATCCGGCGACAAAGCCAGAGCCATCACCGGACGATAAGCCGCCGGCACCGGCGCCAGGGCCACCGCCCGCGGAGCCGGAGCCATTCCTGCCAGGGCGGCCTCATCCCACAAGGCCCCGGCGCGCACCCAATCGGCGAGAAGTTTAATCTGGGACGCCGGAAGCTGCTTTTTGGGCGGCATATGGGATTCCACTCCGGCCGCAAGGGACTGGATCAGCCGGCTCTCTTCCGGCTTCCCTTCCAGGATGGCTACTCCCTCGTCGCCCCCCTCCAGCAGTCCCGCCCGGGTAGTCAGGAGCAGGCCTCCTTTGCGTTTCTCCTCATTATGGCAAGGCACACAGTTCAACCTGAGCACTTTCATCGCCATGGCCGGCTCCCTGTTATCGGGCGCCGCGCCCAGGCATGCCGTTCCCGCCAACAGCCACAGCAGGGCGGAAGGGAAATGAACGGGATTCATCGGCAAGGTCATCAGGGGATTTCCATACATACCGACCGGGCAGCCCGATTGTTTCGCCGAACCCTGCGGTGGAGGGCTCACGCCACTGGCACTCCGGCCGGTTCTCTTGCCATGTCCAGACAACGGGAAACGCCTGCCCTGCCGGCAAGCTTGCCTTTCAGTGGTTTGGGTAGTATATCTGCAGCACATGGTTTCGCGGCCACTCTTATGAATTCCGATCCTCTTTCCGCCACTGCCCTTGTCACCCTGCCGGCCATCGGCGTCTTCAAGGACGTGAGCCAGCGGGCCCGCCAGCTGCTGGCCAACGCCGGGCGTTTTGAATCCCTCGCCCACGGTGCCTATCTGACCACCCAGGGACAGCCGCACGACACCATGTCCGTGGTGATTGCCGGCAGCATGAAAGTCTATGTCCACTCCCACGCCGATATTCTTGAGGTGGCCATCGTAAAGCCCGGAGAAACGGTCGGGGAAATGAACCTGCTGGATCCGGTGGCCCGGGCCTCGGCGGACGTCGTGGTGGGGGATCCATCCGTGGTGTTCACCATCTCGAGGGAGGACTTCCAGGCCATGGTGCAGCAGGATCCCCTGGTAGGACTGGAATTGGTCACCGCCCTCGGCAAGGAACTCTGCCAGCGCCTCCGCAAGACCAGCGAAACCATGCTACGCCAGACCGAGACCACCCGGGCGAATTTCCGGGATATGGATTACTGATTTCCACCATCCGGCCCGTCATCGCGTTTCCACCACAGGCTCCTCCGGCCCCCATATCAGCTAACGGCGGCCATTGGCCCTGCCGGCAGCGCGGGGCGGTTCCGGCGGGGTTTCATCGCCGGGTTTGCCGCGGAAGGGACCGGCAAAAAACCGGGCATGCCAGGCGGGTTCGGCCATGGTGCCGTCGGCGGCATATTCAAAGAGCTTGCTGACCGGGAACAGCAACATGCCCGGCGGCCCGTTCAGATTGACCCGTGCCAGGAAATCGACCCGGTCCTTCAGATAGTCCACCTCCCCCGCCACCATCAGTTTAAAAGTGGTGGTGGCCGCCGAGAAGTCAGGAAGAACCACCTTGCCCCCCGCGACCTGAAACGTGGCCGTGGCCGTGCGGGCTACACTGTAGCCCACGTTTTCACCGGGAATCAGTGCGTTGAGCACGGAGGAAAGCGGCCCCAGCAGCGGCAGGGCAAATAGGTTGCCCTCCTCCAGTTTGAACTCTCCCTTTCCTTCCAGCGAGCCCGGATCCGGGGACGGAATCCGGTAGGAAAAACTGCCCGTCAGCCGCCCTTCGGTCCGCCGGCTGGGATCCAACACCCCGGCGAGCGAACCGAACGGGACATTCTGCAGGACCAGACTGCCGCCATGCGCCATGCTCCCTGATTTCGGGAAATCCAGACTGGCGCCGAATTTTCCCCCGAACAATTGCGCCCCTCCCGTGCCCACCAGGCCTTCGCCTTGGGTCTGCAAGGTTCCAGCAAATTGATCGAGGGGCCAGCTGCGGCCCAGCACGTTCAGGTGTACCCGGCCCGGGGACCGCACCGCCACTTTCCAGGACGGAAGCCTGCCCGGTCCCCGGGCCAGGGGAAAAGTCCCTTCAAAGGAAGCCGGGGACGCTTCCGCGAACTGCAATAACTTGAAGACATCCATTTCCGGCACCGTGGTCCCGGCCAGCCGCACGGTCAGCTCTGGTCCTTTCACGTGCACCGTGCCTGCCGTCTGGTCAAATTCCATGGCCTGCCCGGCCACCTCCAGCCCGCAACGGCTGCGGGTGCGTAAGTGGATCAGGTAGTCACTGCGGGTCAGCCCCTTCAGATCTATCACACCTTCCATGCGGGCATCCGGTGGTTTGACGAAGCGGTATTTCTCCAACTCCCGGCCCAGCGCCGGCAGGAACAAATGCAGCAACGGCGCCGGCCGGAGCGTGCTCTCGCCTCCCACGATCCAGAGTAGCTTCTGCGGGGGATCCACCCGCACCTCCTTCGCCTTGCCCAGCCCCTCCTCCATTTCCAGCACTGCATTCCGGAAGATCAGCGGCGTCTCGGCCGCGCCATTGGCGATCACCTCCGCGGCCACTTCCCTCAACGGAGTATTCTGATAGGAAAAATCACGCAACTGCAGCCTCCCGGCATGGCGCCAACGGTCTGCCCCCTCCACCCGGTCTCCTTGCAGCCGTATCGCGATCCGGGATGCCGCATCAAAGCCAAATCGCTCCAGCAACGACCTCGCGCCCCCCTCGGGCAGAAAGGGAATCACCGGCCCCGCCGCCATCTGCCAATCCACCTCATAACGCTCCCCGCCCGGCCCCAGCATCCCCTGGCCGCGCACCGCTCCGGTATGATGAGTCAGCACCGCATCCCTCACATAAATCAGACGCTGCGGCTTCAGCGCCACTTTGGCCTCCAGCCCATCAAAGACCACCCCCCGGGTCAGGAACCGTCCGGCCTTGAGGCTCCCCTGCCCTTCCAACGGCCACTGCCCCGCTTCCGGGAACAGAAGCCAGCGCCCATCCCACCGCAGATCCGGCGGCGTATAACAAACCACTTCCCCCAGCCACGGCGCATCATCCAGAGCCGTGCGCAGCAGGGCCTGGAGGTCGAGGGTGCAATCCGCCGTCACCTCCACCGCAGCGGCCTGACGGATTTTCCAGGAAGCCGCCGCATGCAAGGCTCCATGCCGGTCCCTCACCTCCAGTTGTTGCAGGGTCAGGGTCCCTTCCGAGAGCAACCCGCTGGCCTTGAAGCCGTCCACGAGACCACCACGATGTTCCAGAGGCCCACCGCTCAGCGCTCCCCGGATCTCCATCCGGTCGATGTCCGACAGATCCCCCTCCAGCTCCACGGCCAGCTCTGCCTTGTGCCGACGGGCCGGCACGCCTTCCACTTGGGGAATCTTAAAGCGCCCGATCACCCGGAGCACCGAGAGGAAAGCTCCCCGCCGGTCCCGCATCTCCCGGAGCTGGCGCGTGCGCTCCTCCTTCAGCCGGTCCGTTTCCTCCCGGGTTGCCCCCTTCGCCAAGGGCTTGCGCACCATCCCCGAGACCTTCACGAGGATGTCCGCCACCACTCCCTCGGCCCGGGCGATTTCGATCCGGTCCTGCTGGAATACCAGTTTGGCATTCAAATCCCTCACCGTCAGCAGTTCGCTGCCCGGATCCGCCGGATCCACCGGCAGGGTCACGTCCGCGTTTTGCAGGTGAATCGTCCTCAGAAAATCCTCCTGACTCAATAGGCGGGCCACATCAATATCGAGGCTGATGCGGTCGATGTCCGCCAGATGCTGGCCCCGGTGGGTCATATCAAAAAGCTTCACATCCCGCGCCGTCAGCCCCTCCACCGGATCCAGGGTCAGCCGTCCGATATCCGCCCGCAGCCCATGCTTCGCCAGTTCCTTGGCGATCAGCCCACGCCACTTTTTCGTAAAGCCCTGATCCCACGCATACACCCCCAGCCAGACGGTCCCGCCCAGCAGCAGCAGCGCAGCCCAGAGCGTCCAGCGCCGGTGTTTCAGGAAAGGGATCACGGCGATCCGTCCGGCCGCACCTCATGGATTTCAACCCGGCAGACGCCATCAGCCCATGATCAATTTCAATCCACCTCCCGCTGAGGTCTTGCCGCCTCCGGGGATTGCGTATACAACAGACCCGTGCGCTCTCTCACTCCCCGCCAGACCCTGGTCATCCTGACCGGACTCAATCTCTTCAACTACTTCGACCGCTACGTGCTCTCAGCGGTACTGCCCTCGCTGCAGAGTGATCTCAAACTGGACGACAGCCAGGCAGGGCACCTCGCCACCGTCTTCATGCTCGGTTACTTCCTTACCTCGCCCTTTTTCGGCTGGCTGGGGGACCGGGCTTCCCGGAAATGGCTCATTGCCGGCGGCATTTTCGTCTGGAGCGCCTCCACCGTCATGACAGGATTTTCCGGCACCCTCGCCATCCTGCTCTTCTGGCGGGCCATGGTCGGCATCGGCGAGGCCAGTTATGCGACTATCAGCCCCGCCTGGCTCTCCGATGTCTACCCGCCGGAAAAACGCAATAACGCTCTGACCATCTTTTACACCGCCATTCCGATCGGGGCCGCCCTCGGCAGTGTGATTGGCGGCGTCATCGCCGCCAGCTACGGCTGGCGCCACGCCTTCATCTGGGCCGGCGCTCCTGGCCTCCTGCTGGCCCTGCTGCTGCTGCCCTTCCGGGAACCCGCCCGCACCGGCACCCACGCCGGCCAACATCTGCCGGGGTTCAAGGACGTGCTCGGCCTCTTCAAAAACCGCGATTACAACCTGAGCGTCTGGGGTTATGCCGCCTATACCTTCGCCCTCGGGGCCATGGCTCACTGGGGTCCCAGCTTCCTCCATCGCGCCCATGGCATGGAGGTCAAAAAGGCGGCGGAATTCTTCGGTTACGTCCTCGTTGGAGCCGGTCTGATCGGCACCATGACCGGTGGACTCGCTGCCACCGCCTGGCAAAAACGGCACCGCAGCGGCTACGCCGGCACCCTCGCCCTTTCCATGCTTCTCGGCGCCCCCGCGGCCTGGGTGGCATTCACCTCCCCCAGCCCTACCACCAGCATGACGGCCCTCGCCATCGCCATGTTCTGTTGTTTCCTCGGCACCGGCCCCATCAATACCCTCATCCTCGAATCCGCCCCCACCGCCCTCCGCGCCAGCGCCATGGCCGGCTCCATTTTTGTAATCCACCTCTTCGGCGATATGTGGTCCCCCGGCATCGTGGGAACCCTCTCCGACCACTGGAGCAGCCTCTCCCGCGCCCTGCTCATCCTCCCCGGCGTGCTGCTCATCGCCGGTGCCCTCTGGGGCTTCCTGGCCTGGTGCCAGCACCGCGCCCCAAAACCCCTTGACGAAGCAACCTGAGCAGAAGCGCCTGCCCGCTGCCCGCTGCCCGCTGCCCGCCGACCGCCGACCGCCGACCGCCGACCGCCGACCGCCGACCCCCGACCCCCGACCGCCGACCCCCGACCGCCGACCGCCGACCGCCGACCTTTGCCCGCTGCCCCCCTCTCCCCTGCCCCAATGTCACGCGTTATCGCCATCATCCCCGCCCGTTACGGTTCCACCCGTTTTCCGGGAAAACCCCTGCACCTCATCGCCGGGCAATCCCTCATCGAGCGCACCTGGCGGCGTTGTATCGCCTGCCCTGACCTCGCCCGCGTCATCATTGCCACCGATGACCAACGCATCATGGATGCCGCCGCCTCATTCGGGGCCGAAGCCGTCCTCACCTCCCCGGACCACCCCAGCGGCACCGACCGCCTCGCCGAAGCCGCCACCCACGACCCCACCGCCACCCACTTCATCAACGTCCAGGGCGACGAACCCCTCATCTCTCCGGCCCTCATCGGCGAACTCGCCGCCCGCCTCGCTGCCGATGACCGCATCGGCATGATCACCGCCGTCCACCCCCTGCACGACCCCTCCCTCCAGCACGATCCCAACATCGTCAAAGCGGTCCTTGATCACACCGGCCGCGCCCTCTACTTCAGCCGCAGCCCCCTGCCCTATCCCAGAAATCCGCAGCCGGGCTTCCCCGGTTACCGCCACATGGGCCTCTACGGCTACAGCCGCGCTTTTCTGAATCAGTTTGTCGCCTGGCCCCCGTCCCCGCTGGAGCTCACCGAAGGCCTCGAACAACTCCGCGCCCTGGAAAACGGCGCGGCCATCCACTGCGTCATCACCTCGCACGACAGCCCCGGCATCGACACCCCGGAACAAGCCGCCGCCATGGAAGCCCTGCTGACCCGGAAACCCTGACATATCCAAAATCGCCCGGCAGCATCGCCTGGATCGAGCCCTGCTTACCCTGCCACGAGCAGCCTGCCCGGACCGGCCTTGTCAATGCCATTTCGGTTAGTCTCTGTAAACGCATACCCAATGGCGGGTTGGACGAACTTCCTTTTCTGCCAACAGGGATGAGGAGAGCTTCATTTCAAGCGATGGCGAAGCTGGAGCGATGGGTGGCCGGCAAAGGGTGGGGAGCCGATGCAGCGGCCTGACTCTATCCGGCGCGAACGGGATTTGCAAATCATCCGGGGAAATCCCGGGCGGCCTGAAGGCGCCTAGCCTCCCAGCATCTGGCGCATGGCGCTGAAGCGGTTTTTGGCTTCGTCGAGGGAGACGGGGCGGTTGCGGAGTTCGCTCCAGGAGGAGCGTTCCACGAACTTTTCGTCGAGCTCCCGGATGAAGCTGCTGCCCTGGCTGGGGAGGCGGTCGCCCCATTTGGTGCGGGCGGCACACCAGGTGAGGGTGAGGCGCTCCCGGGCGCGGGTGATGCCGACATAGAGGAGGCGGCGCTCTTCATCGCGGGTGCCTTCCTCGACGCTGCGTTTGTGGGGAAGAATACCTTCCTCCAGCCCGGGAAGATAGACGTGGGGAAACTCGAGGCCCTTGGAGGCGTGGAGGGTGATCATGGTGACGCCCTGTTGTTTTTCGAGGTCGTCCTTGCCGGTATCGCGCTCGTCATCAAGGCAGACGCTGCCGAGGAAATCGATCAGTTCCGGCTCGGTGCGGACGGGGCGGCTGCGGATGCTTTCGAGCAGCTCGCCGATGCCGTTTTCGCGCTGGGTGGCTTCCTCCTCGTCCTTGCAGGAGCGTTTCAGCCAGGGAAGGTAATCCATTTCCCGGACCATGTCCTGGGTCATCTCGGCGAGGGTGGGGTAGCCTTCGGAGAGGAAGCCCTGCCATTTGCTGACAAACTCCTGGAAGGCCTGGATGGCGCCCTGAGCCCGCTTGGAGAGAGTGGACTGGAAGGCATCGCTGACAAGGGTTTTGTAAACGCTCTCCTTCCGCTCCTGGCTGGCGAGGGTGGCGTTTTCCACGATGACATCACTGAGGCCGCGGGGAGGGGTGTTGATGATGCGGAGGAGATTGATATCATCATCCGGATTTACGAGGATGGCGAGATAGGCCATGACGTCCTTGATCTCGCGCCGGTCGAAAAAACTGCGGCCGCCGATAATGCGGTAGGGGATCTTATTTTTGCGGAGACCCTCCTCGAAGACGCGGGTCTGGGCATTGGTGCGGAAGAGGATGGCGAAGTCGTCGAACTTCAGATTGTCCCGGTCCTTCATGACCATCATGTCCTCGATAACAAAGTCGGCCTCCTCCTGCTCGCCGGGCATGGAGATGAGGCGCACCATGTCGGCGCTTTTTTTCGAGCTCCAGAGCTGTTTGGCGCGGCGGTCGAGGTTGTTTTTGATCAGGCCATTGGCGGCGCCGAGGATGACGTCGGTGGAGCGGTAGTTTTCCTCCAGCTTGATGACCGAGGGGTTTTTGAAGAAGCGCTCGAACTGGAGGATGTTGGCGATTTCCGCCCCGCGCCAGCCGTAGATGGACTGGTCGTCATCGCCCACCACGCAGATGTTATGATGGGGGCCGGTGAGGTGCCGGATCAGCTCCATCTGGAGGCGGTTGGTGTCCTGGAATTCGTCCACCATGAGGTATTCATAACGGCTCTGCCAAGCCTCGCGCACCTCCGGGTGCTTCTGGAGGATCTTCTCGGCGAGGAGGAGCAGGTCGTCGAAGTCGACCGCGTTGAGGAGCTTGAGCTGGTGAAGATATTCGTGTTTCACCACATTGATCAGGGCATCGGCCTGGGGGGCGGCGGGGATGCCTTTGTTGCGCTCCCGGCTGATGAGGGAGATGGCGACGTCGGGGTCCAGCTTTTCGCCCTTCCCGGCCTTCTTCACGATGATGCGGCGGACGAGGCTGAGTTGCTCGCTGCCGGTGTAGATGGCGAAGTTTTTCTTGTAGCCCAACTTGTCGATATCGCGCCGCAGGATCTTCACACAGAGGCTGTGGAAGGTGGAGATGGTGATCTTTTTGACGGTGCCCTTCGGCGTCATGTGCTCAACGCGTTCCACCATTTCGCGGGCCGCCTTGTTGGTGAAGGTGACGGCGAGGATCTGCTCCGGGCGGACGCCTTTTTCGAGGAGGTGGCAGATGCGGGTGGTGATCACGCGGGTCTTGCCGGTGCCGGCCCCGGCGAGGATGAGCACCGGACCTTTGATGGTGGTGACGGCTTCGCGTTGGGGGGCATTGAGGTCCGAAAGGCGCACAGGAAAGTCCGGGAAGAACGTGAATAAACAGCGGACGCAGACCGTGTCCGTGTGGACGGCGGCGTCAAACGGGCACGTGGAAATTCTGGGGCCCTGCCCCTTCCCTGTGGCTGCCTGCCCCGTGGCCGGGCCGGATTAAGGCTGGGGCTTTTTGACAATGAGGCCGTGCAGCAGGCCCCCGTGGTCACCGGCCGTCCAGGTGCCGGAGTAGGTATTCTCGAAGATCATGACGCGGGCGGAGTAAGTGCCGGCTCCGGGCATGGTGAATTTATCGACGATGATGATCGGGGTGTCGCCCGCCCATTTCACTTGAACGGGGACGGGGGCGACGAGGTTGACCTTGCCGTATTCGATCCGGGCGTTGATGACCCAGCGGTCGCCGCCGGTTTTCATGACGCCGACGATTTCATATTGCTCAGGCTTGGCCTCGCCCAGGACGCCATTCTCCACGGTGCACCAGCGGCCCTGGAACAGGACGCCGGCGAGGGTCTGCACAAAGGCGGCTTCGAGGTCCTCGGCGGAAGGGGCCGGGGCGGCGGGTTTGGCGGGTTCCCTGGGCGCCGCGGTTTCCTTTTTGGCTCCGTTTTTCTCCTGAGCTGGGAGGGGGGTGACGGCGGTGAGGGCAAGGCTGGCAAGGAGGAGGAAAGCAGCAGTTTTCATTGAGGTAGGTGGGGGGGGATTGGACGATAGCCGGGGTGTTGAAAAAAGCCAAGGCACTGGGGCGGACTACACGTCCGCGCTCCTTCTCATTTTTAGAGCCGGGGTTTCTCGGGTTTGAGGGGGGCGTTGGCGGGGCGCACGCCTTTGACCTGCAGGGTGCGTTTCCACACTTTGTCCCCGGCGGTGAGATACAGGGTGTCGAGATTGGGTCCGCCGAAAGCGAGGTTGGCCGCCCGGCCGTTGGGTGGGAGCTTGATGATCCCATTCACCCGGCCGGCCTGGTCGCAATACTGGACCCCGAGGGTGGTGGCGACGTAGAGCATGCCATTGGTGTCGGTGGCGAGGCCATCGGCTCCGCTGCCGGTGGCGGCGTCGGGCATGTGAATGTGGAAATAGGGCTGCTTGTATTGCAGGGAACCGTCCGGCTTGACCTGATAGGAATACACCCACTGACCCCGGGTGTCGGCGACGTAGAGGAGGGACTGGTCCGGGCTGAGCGTGATGCCGTTGGGCATGTTCAACCCTTCGTCCACCACCTTTTTAGTGCCGTCCGGAGCGACGTGCCAGACTTTCCGGTTCTTGTGATCGGTGAACCAGAGATGCCCGGTGTGGGCGACGGTGACATCATTGGGATCGAGATCGGAGGCGATAACCTTGCGCTCGCCGGTGGTGATGTCCCAGGCGGCGATGCAACGGTCGCGGTTGCAGGCGGCGTAGAGCCGGCCGTCCGGACCAAAGGCCATGCCGTCGGCCCCGCCGGTGTTTTCAGCGAAGGTGGTCACCTTGCCATCGGGACCGACGCGGTGGATTTTCTGCTTGGCGGCATCGGCGAAGAACACCTCGCCATTGGGAGCGGCATCCGGACCTTCGGTGAAACCGTGGCCTTCGCTGACCAATTGCCAGTCCTGGCCGGGGGCGAGGACTTTCATGATCGGCTGCCGGTCATTGACGGCGGCCGGGATGGGGTTGCCGTAGTCGCGCCAGAGCCAGCGGAGGGCGTCGGGGAGGATGGATCCGCCCTGTTTGCCATTATGCCCGCCATCGCCCCAGACGTGGGTGACATCATAACCGGAAAAGGTGAGGGCGCTGAGCATGGCCTGGTTGGCATTCCACCAGTCGCCGCCGTAGATGTTCAGGTCGTTGGAACCGTCCTGGAGGAACACCCGCAGGGGCTTGGGTTCGAACTTGCGGATCAGGGTAGGATATTCATTCCCGCCCCGCAGGCCGACGTAGGTGCCGATGGTGCTGAAGACGCGGCGGAAGGCATCCGGGCGTTCCCAGGCGGCGGTGAAGGCGGCGATGGCGCCGCTGCTGGCCCCGCCGAGGGCCCGGTCGTCCGGGTTGTCGGAAACGTTATATTTCTTTTTGAGTTCGGGGATGGCTTCCTCGATGAGGAATTGGGCATAGGCGGGGCCGAGGCCATCGTATTCGAAGCTCCGGTTATAACGGGCGAGGGCCTGATCGCTGGTGGCGGGAACCACGCCGGGATTGATGAACAGCCCGATGGTGACAGGCATCTGGCCTGCCGCGATGAGGTTGTCAAAAACCACCGGGACCCGCCAGCCGCCATCGCGGTTCACATAACCGCCGCCGTCCTGGAAGATCATCAGGCAGGCGGGTTTGGTGGGATCATATTGCGCCGGAACATACACCCAGGCCTCGTGGTCGGCGCCAGGGAAGATGCTGCTGGTGGGGAGGGCCAGCTTCTCCTCCTTGCCGGCCGGAACGCCGGGTTTCGGCAGGGAGTCCGGCCCGAGTTGATAGTCATCCGCCGCGCGGACCTGACAGGTGAAGACGAGGGAGAGGACAGCAGGTAACAGGCGCGGCAGGTGCATGGTGGTCCGGCTGAAACGACGGCGCGGCCGGGCTCCTTTCAGTGCTGCACAGAACCGGAGCATGGGCGCCCCGCAGACCACCCGTGTGCAGTGCCCCGGTCTCCATGCGCCCCATGCTGCCGCTCACAGGTGGTCTGTGACACACCCACACCACGATGCCCCGGCGCGCTCCGTCTCAGCGGCTCATGTAATCCAGCTTCGCGGCCGTGGCGGCCACGGCGGGCTCGGCGTCGAGGAGGTCGGCGATGGGGTCCCAGTGGCCGGCGATGAGGACTTCGCGGGCGCTTTCCGGGATGTGCACGGTGAAGTTTTCATCGCCGAAAAAGACGCGGTTCTTTTCCACGTCGACGGTGACTTCGAGGGCGGGGTTGGCTTCGATGCGGGAGGCGAGCAGGGCGATGTCGGCAGTGGTGGCGGTCACGCAGGGGATGCCGAGGGTGGTACAGTTGCCGAAGAAGATCTCCGCGAAGCTTTCCGCGATGACGGCGCGGAAGCCATACCGGTAAAGGGCCTGGGGAGCGTGTTCCCGGGAGGAACCGCAGCCGAAATTGACACCGGAGAGCAGGATTTTAGCGCCGTTGAAGCGTGGGTCGTTCAGGGGATGCACCTTGTTGGTGCCGTCCTCGTGCTTGCGGACGTCGTAAAACAGGTATTCACCAAGGCCGTCGAAGGTGACGCATTTCATGAATCGGGCGGGGATGATACGATCCGTATCGATGTCGGAGCCGGGGACGCAGCAACCAGTTCCGGAAACGGTGAGGACTTTTTCGAGGGCCATGGAAGGAAGAGTAGGTGGGGAATGACTGAGGGGGGAACGAATTACCCAATAAAACGGCTTGGCGGCGGCGTAAAGAGGGGAAGCAGCCCCGGGCGGAGCGGCTTCCCCTGGCTGGGATTCTGTCAGGAATCAGGCGGCCGCGCTGGCGGCGTTGTCCGGGAGTTCCATCATGCCGTAATCGCCGTCCTTGCGGCGGAAGACAATGTTGAGCTGATGGGTCTTCTGATTGAGGAAGACAATGAAGGGTCTCTCTCCGATTTCGAGTTCGGTGATGGCTTCATCCGGATAGAGCGGGCGGATGCGGTAGTTCTCCTTGTGGATGATGAGGGGCTCGACTTCCTCGGTCTCGTGGTTGTCGATGACCTCGGAGTGATAGACGCTTTCATCCATGTGGCGGATGGACCCGTAGCGGGGCCGGTTGTTTTTGAGAAGGCGGGTCTGGTGCTTCCGCATGCGGCGGGCGATCTTGCTGATCGTCTCGTCGATGGCGGCATAGAGCACCTCCGAGGTGGAGCTGGCCTCGATGGTGATGTGGTTGGCGCAGAAAAGCACGATCTCGGCAATCTGCCGCTGATGCGTTTGCACGTCGAGAATGACTTTGACCTCGATGATGCGCGGGTAGTCGAGGCGGAGGCTCTCGATTTTTTTCACGGCATACTCACGGATGGCGTCGGTGACCTCCATATGGCGGCCGGTGACGGTGATGTTCAGATCGACATTGACGGTTTGCATTGCTGGCGTGGGTTGGGTTCGTTGTTTCTGACAATCCGGCCGGCCTGGGGCCGCCCGGGGTGGGAGAGTGTTATAGGGGCGTCACATACTGAATCCTTCGCCCAGGTAAAGTTGACGGCTGAGGGGGTCGTTGACGAGGAATTCCTGCGAGCCTTCCCGGCGGACCTGTCCTTCAAAAATCAGATAGGCGCGGTCCACGATGGAGAGGGTTTCCCGGACGTTGTGGTCGGTGATGAGAATAGCCAAGCCAGCCTCGCTGAGGCTGCGGACGATCTCCTGAATCTCACTCACGGCAATAGGATCAACCCCACTGAAGGGTTCGTCCAGCATTAATAAACTGGGTTCCGTAACGAGGCTGCGGGCGATCGTAAGACGGCGCTTTTCCCCGCCAGAGAGGGTAAGGGCCATGCTCTTCCGGATGTGGCTGATGCCGAAGCGCTCCAGCAGCCCGTCGCAGCGCTCCCGTTTTTCGGCACGGGGCAGATCCATCGTTTCCATCACCGCCATGATATTCTCTTCGACCGTGAGCTTGCGGAAGATGGATTCCTCCTGCGGCAGGTAGCCCATGCCGAGGCGGGCTCGTTTATACATCGGCAGGCTGGTGGCGTCCTCCCCGTTGAAAAGCACCTGTCCGCCATTCGGCACCACGAGGCCGACGATCATGTAAAAAGTGGTGGTTTTGCCGGCGCCGTTGGGGCCGAGCAGTCCCACGATTTCGCCCGGCTTGACGTTGATATCCACCCCATTCACCACGGCACGGCCATCGTATACTTTTTTCAGACCGTGAGTGGAAAGGATGAGCTTTTCCTCCACCCGCGACGGGGGAGCAGGGGCAGAGACGGGAGACGGGGCGGACATGAACGGGAAATCAGAAGGAAGTAAAGTCAGGATCCCGGCAGTAACCGGGCGCAGGTGGTATTATTGGACAGGCTGGGCGCGGGGCGGAGCCGCTGGTTTGGTGACTGCCTCACTGGATTTGGCCTCGTCCACCGTCACCAACTGGCATCCTTCGCTGTAGGGCTGGCCTTTCGGCACGAGGACGATTTTGGCATTTTTCTGACGGGCCACGAGCACATTTTTTCCATCCTTCGCCTCCGGCCAGTCCGTAAGAATCATTTCGCCGGTTTTTTTACTGTAAATCATGGAGCCGCCTTTGCCGGTGACGACCTTTCCCTTGTCGATCCTGACAATATTTACCCGCCCGGTGGCGATGATCATCTCAAAGGGATCGGCTTTCTCCCCCTCTTTGGCAGCTTTGCCGGCCCCGGCATTGACGGGGTCGATGGCCTTGGTTTTGGACTTGGCCGGATTTTTTTCAGGGGCAACGCCGAGGCCGCCAATCCCTTCCGCACCGCTCTCCTGACTGGTGATGCACTCAATACGGTCGGCATCGAGGACCAGGCTGGCGGTTTTCACCTGGGCGCTGCCGACAATCACATAGGTGCGGCTGCGGGGATCGGAGGCCGGCAGGGCGCGCTCTGGATTCGCCGGATCCTGGGAGGGCGGAAAGATGATGGAATCCCCGTTCACCACGGCACCTGGAGTGCGTGGTTTGGCCTGGGGAACATCGGCTGCCGCCGGCACCGGCAAGGGCACCTGATCAAAGGTGGAAGGGCCGAACTTGCCAGGCGGCGTGGTGGTGGCGGTTTTGGGTTTGGAGGAATTGGCCTTCTTTTTGATCTCTTCGATGAGTTTTTTGCCGTCTTCGCTGTCGAGCACCTCCTTGGCTTTCTCCTGCAGTTCCTTGAGGGCGGCCGGATCCAGCTTGTCCTTCATGGACTCGATCACCTTGCCAGGATCTTCCATGAGGTCCTTGGGATTGATGCGCTTCAGTTCCTTCTCGCCGGTTTCGGTGCGTTTGGCTGCTTCACGGAGTTTTTCCGCAGAGTCGCTGATTTGCTTTTTGGAACGCTCATCCTGCTTCACACGATTCAGGATGGACTGCTCCGGTTTGTGGACGGGCGGCTTGGGGGCGTCGGGGGTGGGCTTGGGGGCCTGGGCCGCCGCGGTGACGGCACCCAGGCAAAGGAGGCTGCTCCAAAGCGGGAGCACGCGGAGAAAAATTGGCTTCATGACTAACGGGTCGGGGGAGGACTTGGGGCCGGAGGGGATACCGCCGGGGCTGGTGTGGAGGGTGTCGAAGCAGGGGCGGGGTCCGGGTCTTCGTTGAAAAAAGTCATTTTCACCCGGCCGGTCAGGCGGGTCAGGCCGGAGGCCCGGTCATGCAGCATGGCATCCCCTTCGATCACAAACTGCTGGTTCTCAATCCGCACCGGCTGGTTGGTCATCAGGATGTCGTTTTTCAAATCATACACGCCCCGTTCGATTTCCAGCTTCATTTTGGGCAGACTGCTACCGTCCGCCGCAGGCTTGGTGTCGTACTGCACCCATTTGGCACGGTCGAACTGCACATGATCCTCATCCAACCGGGTCACCACTTCGCTTTCAAACAGGGAGTCCAAGGAAGCCTTGATCCCGGTGATCGCGCCCGGGCCCGTTGCCACTGGAGCGCGTTCCCCGTCCAGCGGGCGGTACATGGGATAGTGGACTCCCCGGTGACTCCGGCCTGCCGGAATCATCATATCCAACCGGGCACGGCTCAACATGCCCATACCCCGAGATCCCCCGGCCTCCGAGGCAGGGAGCAAAGGGGGATTGCCGGTGCCGGATTCGTCCGCTTCCTCCTCCGGCTTGGGGGCTTTTGGGGCCTTGAGCGTTTTGACATCGCTGGCAACTTTCGGAGCCGCTTCATTGCTGGGGGAGGGCGCGACGATTTCATCCATCGCGGCCATCGCTTGGGCGGCCTTCGCCGCCGCGGAGTCACCCTTTCCGGCAGGCACCTCCTGGGCGCAGGCCATGGCCACCAGCAGGGTGCTGGTAAAAGAAATCAAAAGACGGCGCATGACAGGCGGAGGGGGGAATCAGGAGGTCACCAATTCGTGAATGGAGCGCAGCGTGCGCAGGACTTTGCCTAGATCAGAAAGCGGCACTTGATTCGGCCCGTCGGAAAGCGCCTTGGACGGGTCCACATGCGTCTCCATAAAAATGCCATCACAGCCCGCCGCCACCGCGGCCCGGGCCAGCACCGGGGCCAGATGTCCATCCCCACCGGTGCTGCCGCCCAGCCCTCCCGGCCGCTGCACGGAGTGCGTGGCATCAAAAACCACCCGGTAACCCCGTTCCCGGATCCAATAGAGCGAGCGCATGTCAGCCACGAGGGCATTGTAGCCGAAACTCGCGCCACGTTCAGTAAAAAAGAATCGTTCATTTCCGGCCGCCTTGAGCTTGTCCGCAATGTTTTTCACGTCCCACGGCGCGAGGAATTGTCCCTTTTTCACATTCACCACCCGGCCCGTCTCCGCCGCTGCCAGGATCAGGTCCGTCTGCCGGCAAAGGAACGCCGGGATCTGCAGGATATCGATGTATTTGCCGGCAATCATGGCCTCCTCCGGTGAGTGCACATCGGTCGTGACCGGCACCCCCAATTCCTTGCCGACCTCCGCCAGCAAGGCACACCCGGCCTCGCAACCGGGGCCGCGGTAAGCCCCGCCCGACGTCCGGTTCGCCTTGTCGTAGGAGGCTTTGAAGACAAATTTAACCCCGATTTCGTCCGTGATTTTCTGAATCGCCCGCGCCATTTCCCACACGAACGGCTCCGATTCCATCACACAGGGACCGAGGATAAA
>CAIZWU010000381.1 GCA_903936775.1 uncultured bacterium
AACCCATCGGCCAGCAGCAGCGCCGCCGCGCCAAAAAACATCATGGGCTGAATATGCTGCGGTACCCGCGGGGACAGATACAGCATGGCCAGCGCCCCGAGGGTCATGGCGCCCAAAGGCAACAGCCGCCACCGCCGCACCGCCGCGCCCGATGCGGCGGGAGATTCCAACGCCGCCGCCAGGCTCCCTCCGGCCAGCAGCTTCCCGGGCCGCGCCCGGCCCAGCCGCCGGGTTGCCCACCAGACCGATCCCAGACTCAATAACAAGGTGACCAGCCACGCCGTGATCAAGGTCACCGGCCGGATCGTCAGGATGAATTTCAACCCCAGCGCCGCATCGGCCCAGTCGCGTTCCAGCTTGCCGAGAGTCCACTTGGTGTAGAGCAACCCCAGGGCCGTGCCCAGCGCCGCAGCCGGCACTGCCACCCAGAGCGCTTCCGTCAGGAAAAGCCGTTTCACCTGCCCCGGCGTCCAGCCGGATGCCCGCAGCAGCCCAATCTGCCCTGCCCGTTGACCCGTCCCAAACAGGAACAGCAGCACCGCCAACAGCAGCGCCGTGCCAATCAGAAACGCACTCATGCTGACAAACAGCGCCCCGAAATCCATGCTCTCCGACACTGCCTTGCCTGCCGCTTCCTTCACCCCCACCGTCACCAGCCCGGCCTGCGACGGCGTCAGTTTCGCCTGCAGAGTTTTAGCCAATTCCTCCACCGGGGCCTCCGATTCCACCCACAGACTGGTCAGATTGCCAAACCGGTTGGTCCACAGTTTCTGCCCATCATTCAAGGTCAGGAACAGCTTCGGCGTTCCTTTCCGTTCCTTCCAGTAGGCGTCATCCTTGTCGCGGATCAGGCTTTGATCGATCGGGATGCCCGGTTTCCAGTCGCGGCAGTTTTCCGATTCCGTCACCCCCGGAAAGTCAGGCGTCCACTCGCGCCGCACCGCCGCATGATCCATCGGCAGCACCGCATGGACCGGGAAGCTGGCCTCCGCTTCCTCCAACTGCCGCGCCCGGGTCACCCGGAAATATTTCACGGTCAGGGAATCACCCGCCTTCACCTGCAGGTCGTCTGCCAGCCATTGCGTGATCACCACCGACCCCTCCGGCCAATCCGCCGGCAATCCGCCCATGCCCGGCACCGCCGCCGTGGCCATGGAATACGGCGTGATGCCGCCGGCGCTATTGCTGATCTGATTCACCAGATAGGTCAGGACACCCTTCGCTTCGGGGAAGGCCGCGCGGGCAGTCTCCGCCGATTCCGGCGACAGGAAAATCCGGCCCGTGGAAAGAATCCGCTGCCCGCCCACCGCCTGCCAGGTCAACCCCGCATCGTCCAGCGTCATCCCGCTCTGCACCGCCTGCGACACCGCCCCGGTTTTCCCTTCCGGCGATAACAACAAATTCGCCCGCCCGGGCAAGCCCGCCGCCTCCTGCAGCTTGGCCAACGGCAGATACACATTCAACGCAGGCTCCTGTTGCGCCTTCAGGGAGAATGCCCCCATCGCCTCCTCCCCCGCCACCCGCGCCACGGCTTCCCTCAGCGTCACCGTCAAATCCGTCTCGCCGGACAACGGCGCATCCCGCGAGATCAGGCTGGGTTTCTCAAACCGCACAATCACTTCCGGTTTTTCCGCCCCATCCAGCCCCAGCGCTTTGGTCAGCGCTTCATTCAGGATCAACCCACCGGTCCCGCCCGCGGCGGGCCCACTGCCGAGCGTCCAAAAATCATCCCGCACCCCGAAGATATTCACCCCATTGGCGCGCCGTCCGTCGCCCGGCACCGACACCGTGCCCTGCACCAGCAGCACCGGCACCGCTCCCGGCACCCTCGCCGCCAGCGCTTCCGTGAAAAACCCATCCGCCGCCGCCACCGCCGTGCCCACCTTGCCCAGCCGCACTTCCGCCTGCTTCGCCAACGTCGCCCGCACCGAATCCCCCGTCACCAGCGACCCCGCGATCACCGCCGCCGCCACGCCAACCCCCAACGCCAGGCCAATTTGCCAGCGCCAGTAATATCTCAAGCTGCGTGCGGTAAGACGGATACGGTTCATACTCCAGAAACGCCTCTCAGGGCCGCTTCTGCCAGCGGGTTTTGCAAACAAGGGCATCGCCGGATGCTCCGGTTCGAAACCAACCGATCTTGCCAAAATCGTCTGAATTCTCTTCACGCGTCGCAGCTCCCACGATATCTCTTAGCCATGAGCAGTCCCGCACCACCTCCGGGACGAACGGCCTGCCCCGGAAGCGACGGCAATTGCCCCCGGGCTGCGGCCACTGGATTTGGATGATGGTTTTCTTTGGACTTCGGTGGCCTTTTCCTTTTTTTCCTGGGTCGCGAATCCGAAAAACTAAAGCTGGAATTCCCGCGGTTCATTGCCCGCTCCATTGCCGACACCGTAGAAGTGTTCCAAACCGACTACCAGAGACTGCCGCTCCCGTCCGGCCCAAAGATCCCCGGAGGCGACTGTGACACCATCACCGGCGGGCCTTCGGTAAGGCCTCCTTCCAGGTCAGCGCTCCGCCTCAGGTTCCCTGCCAAAATCTCCGCATCGCCTGATTCTACGGGCGCCGGGGTTTTCATCCAGCCAAGCGTTGGACGAGGCTCCCGCGGAGTTGCCGGAGTATTGGTTTCCACGTCCCCCTAACTACCCTCATTCCCCGTCACACCTTTTAGACTTGCCTCCCCTCAAAGAATCACCCGATCCTGAAAATCGGGGCCCCGCCTGATTCCTCTGAATTTCTTGCAAATCCTTCCGGGCACGGATATGGTCGGACACATCCAGCAAAATCCATTGACAACCAACGGTTTACCCCTCCAAACACACCTCATCTTCAAATGGATGCCCCAATACCCCTTTTGGCAAAATAGAGAGTTAGATTTTCCGAAACTGACCCAAACTGCAAATACATAACCATGAAAATTACCGCCGCGATGATCGCATTCGCCATGACCGCAAGCCAACTATGCGCCGATGACCCACCCTTCGTCAAAGAACTCGAACAACTTCAAAAGCAACGTGACAAAGACATTGCGGCGGCCATTGAACCGATCAATCGACGTTACCAGGCATCGCTTGAACAGCTAAGCCGCAAAGCCACTCAAGCCAATGCTTTGGATGCCGCGCTCAAGATCAGGCAAGCGTCAGAGCAGATCAGCAATCGCTTTCCGCAAGCCGCTGGAACTGAGATCGTGGGTGTTTGGGTAATCACGACGCTCGGCAATGGATGGGCGAAGGATATGGAATTCAAGGCCGACGGCACTCTCGTTGCGTCATGGGGCGGCCTGGGCGGAACCTGGGAAATGACTGACAAAGAACTGAAATTCACATTCACTGAGGGCAAAGAGACCGTGCAGACGAATGTGTTCAAGCTTCCTATTAAAGACGGCCAATTATTTGGCATCGACAACGGAAGAACAAAAAAATCACTGACGAAGAAATCCAAATAACTGCCATTTCCACCACCTGAACGTCCCGAGGACGCCCCGTAATTCTCAGTAAATCCGCCATCGTCAGGTCCGCCGGAAAAGACGGCGATCGGGACACCTGAGACGACAACCCCAGGAGTTGGGATTAAGCGGTGTCCTTAAAACGCCTCCCGCAATTCGCGTGGCCATTTGAACGCTAAAGCAAAACATGCCTGGCCAACCGGCGCCCCCCGTCCGATGATCACCCGTATTTCCGGCCCACCCTCCCTCATATCAACCGCAGCCCTGCCCCAACGGCCGGGTCGGCTTAGCCGATCGACAACCAATATCCCATGAGACCCCTCACCGTCATTTTGGATTCAGATCCGGAGACCACCCTGATGTGGAATTCCTGGAGCATTCGCAAAGCATCGATCAAAGGCCCGCTGCTGACCGTCAAATACGGTCATGGCGATCTCTTTATCGAGGCCGGCGACCCACAACTGGTCGCCGATCTGATTTTCTCCCACGATCAAAAAAACGTGCTGGTCAAAGGGAAGCTGGGTATCACCTCCGTGCGTTACCTTGAAAAACAGGAGGATGACCTGCCTCACGCCAGACTGCGCTCCGCACTCAAAGCGCTGCTTGATTCTGATAGTGAATAGAGAGTGACCAGTCGCGCATGACCATCCGACAAGTCAGCCTCCCTGATCAACGCCGGCAATACCGGGACACCGCACCGCCCGCCGCTTCGATCCCCCGGACTTGTAGTCCGCCCCGGAGCATCGTCAGAACCAGGATAGATATCGGGCACAGGGCTGGGGTTGCAGGGGCGGACTACAAGTCCGCGCTACTTTTCCTGGGAGGAAACTGCTTTCCCCGGGCGGGGGAAGCCCTTCATTTGTCAAAAAACGGGGCTGGGTGTGCAGCCGCA
>CAIZWU010000382.1 GCA_903936775.1 uncultured bacterium
GAATTTGCTGCGCGATGAGGGGGAGGCCAAGGACATTCTGCATACCGTTTTTGTACGTCTCGCCCGTTCCCCCGGCGGCCCGCCGGGCAGATCCGGCCTCCTGAAACTCACCCATTGGCTGGTGCTCGACCGCCTCCGCCAACAAAAATCCAGCGCCTCGCGGGAAACCCGCTGGAACTCGGAATCCCAACCGCTCTTCACTCCTTCTGCCGATCCTGACACCGCCCTGTTTGATGATGCTCTCGCCGCCGCTCTCCTGATTCTGCCCGTGGAACAACGCGCCGTGGTCCACCTCCATCTCTGGGAAAACACCTCCTTTGATGCCATCGGCGGAATGCTCGGCATCTCCCGCAACACCGCCGCCAGCCGTTACCGCCTGGCGCTGGTCAAACTCCAGGATCACCTGCGCCCCCTCTACAACGAAATCCGATGAACACCTCCCCTGAACCCGATCCCGATTTCGAGTCCCTCCTCCGTCGGCAGGCCTCCCGGCTGGCCGCACCGGATCCGGCCTGGCGGGAGGAAATCCTCCATGCCGCCCTGACATCTGATTCCCACCAGGCTTCCAATCATCGCCGGCGCAAATTTTATGGGTGGGGCAGCCTCGCCGCCTGCTGGATGGCCACCCTCCTCCTGAATTGGAGCGCTGAACGGGAAACCTCGCGTTACGCCCATTACGCCAATGCCCAAGCTGCCGTGATGGCGCTGAGCGGTAACTCTTCCGCCGTTCTGCTCGCCATGTCTTCGAGGTGATACCACTGCCATTTCAATCCTCACTTTCCAGCTTTTCCCAAGATGAATGTTTCCCTCTCGCCAACTGGCAAGCTCCGCTTTTTCCGCTTCAAATGGATCCGCCGTTTGGGGATGGCTTTGATTTTTCTGATTACACTTTTTTTCCTGATCCATGCGGTCGAAAACTGGCGGGGTTCCCGGGCCTGGGCTCACACCTTGGATGAACTGGCGGCCAGCGGGGCGGAGCTTGATCTGGTCAAATTACTCCCCCCACCGGTGCCGGACGAGGACAACATCGCCATGCATCCCGCCTTCCGGTGCTTTATGTTCACTCAGTCGGACGGTACCCGGACGATGCGACTGGCCGGGGATCCGGTGGATGCTGCGGATGCAGAGATGGTGGCGTATTGGGATTTGTTCCGTCAGTGGAACGGACAGCAGAAAAGTCGATACTCAGCCATGGTGAACCTTCTTAAAAAGAAGGTAGAGCCGCATGCCGGGTTGTCCGCCGAAGTCGCTGAGTTCCGCGGTGGCCTTGCCCAGCACCAACTTTTACTCGATGGGATCCGGCAAGCTCTCCAGCGCCCGTCCTGCCGTTGGCCTGACATTGGGAGCCGTCACCGGATTACCACCGTTCTCCAAACTTCTCAGGACGAGTTGCCGGGGTTTTCCATCATTCTGGTTGCTAATGCCTGGAGGTATCTTTCCCTTGGGGCAGCCATGGATGGGGATCTGGAGACTGCTTTACAAGTAGCAGGAGGGGTCGGCGACTTGCACCGGGTGAATTGGGGGCAGGGCAACTTGCTTACTTTTTTAATCGCTTCGACCATTTTAAATGCCGAGGTGGACACGACGGAGAATGCTCTCATGCTAAGTCCCACTCATTCGGCCAACTTTCTGGAAGTGGTGGAAAAGCTTTCCCAAAGGCCGGGCGCTTTCTCCCAATACCGGGAGGTTCTGATAAGGGATCAAGTTTATGGGGTCGCCGCTGCGAGTGCTATGATGGAGCCCGAGTATTTGGAGCAGCTGCTGTCTCGCTATTCCCTTAAACAAAGTCCTGGACAAAAGGCTTGGCAGGTCATCCTGCCCGAAGGATGGGAAAAACAGCGATTCGCTTCGCAAATGCGCTTGTGCTCAGAACGTATCGCCGCCCACGACACCTCCCTGGTACCCTTGGAACGGATCGCCCGCGAGCGCGCCAGCATCGCCGCAGCTACTCAAGGTTTTGCGCCGTATCGTGCCCTTGTTGGAAACGGGGAGGGGGATTTCGCCGCCGGTTTTCTGGTAAGGGACATCCGCCGGGCGCTGACCCAAATTGCCTTGCTGGCGGCGGAGACCAGATCCCGCAGCGGGCGGGTACCGGAAAGTCTTAGTGATTTTCCAGCGGCACTGGCCGGAAGTATCCCTCCGAGTCCGGTGGACGGCGCGGCTCCAGTCATCAGCCGCGATTCGAAAGGGATTTGGACGGTTAGTTATCCCGGTATGGACCGGCTCAATTCTCCAAGCGGCGAGGCAGCCATCAGTATCCGGAGCTGGTAATCCATCACCCATCCGGGGAATTGACAAAACCCCCGGATGCCCGACATGATTCGCCACTTATGGAAAACGTCAGAATTGGTCTCGTCGGTCTTGGAAACATGGGAAAAGCCCATCGGGCCAGTCTTCGTGCAGGGAAGGTGCAGGGGCTGCAGCTGACCGCCATTTGTGATCAGCCCGCCGGTTTGCCGGCCAAGGAAGAGGGGGAGCATCAGTTCAGCGACTTCCAGCAGATGATCACCTCCGGCACCATCGATGCCGTGCTGATCGCTACGCCGCACTTTTTCCACACCACCATGGGCATCGCCGCGTTGGAAGCCGGGCTGCACGTCATGGTGGAAAAACCGCTCTCGGTTTCCAAGGCGGACTGCGAGCGGCTCATCGCCGCGCATCAGGGGGGTAAACAAATTTTCGGGGCGATGTTCCAGCTCCGCACCGATCCTCTCTACAAACAGCTCAAAAGCCTCATCGAAGAGGGCGAGCTCGGGGAAATCCGCCGCATTCTGTGGGACTGCACCGATTGGTTCCGGACCCACACCTACTACGCCAGCGGCGGGTGGCGGGCCAGCTGGAAGGGGGAAGGCGGCGGGGTGCTGCTGAATCAATGCCCTCACAATCTCGACCTCTACCAGTGGCTCTTCGGGGTGCCGGATCAGGTCACCGGCTTCTGCCAATTTGGCCGGTATCACGACATTGAGGTGGAGGACGACGTCACCGCCTACTTCCGTTATAAAAACGGCAGCCACGCCAGCTTCATCACCAGCACCGGCGAAGCCCCCGGCAAAAACCTGCTCCAGATCACCGGCGAAAACGGCCTGCTTTCCGTCAACGGCCGCAACCTGACCTTCCAGCGCAACCGCCAGCCGATGTCACAGTTCAGTTATGATTCGGGGGGCGGATTCTCCAAACCGGAGAACTGGACCATTGAAATCCCGGTCCCCGAAGGTTCCTCCAGCCACGTTGAAGTCCTGCAGAACTTCTCCAACGCCATCCGCCATGGCACCCCGCTGATTGCCCCCGCCGCCGATGGCATCCGCTCCATTGAATTGGCCAATGCGATCCTGCTCTCCACCTGGAAAAACCGCACCATCGACCTGCCGATGGACAGTGCCGAATACCAGGCTGAGCTGGATCACCGCATCAACACCAGCACCTTCGTCAAAAAGCCCCACACGCCGAAACACGCCGTCACCGACGACTTCGCGAAGAGCTTCAAATAACGGGGGAGGCCGCGCGGGCGGCCCCCAGGACGGGAACGGATGAAGCCTGCGCCGGGCGGCTTGCGGGTGGGGCGTTTTGCGGCTACGGGAACTTCCCGTTTTTCCGCTCTCCCTTGATTTGGGTGAGTTGGCCATTGCTCCCTCATCCCCCGTGCCCCCGACCCCTCTCATCCGTTATCCCGCCGATTTGCCTGTTTCCGGGCAGCGTGACCGCATCGTGGCCGCCTTGCGGGAGCATCAGGTGCTCATCGTGGCGGGCGAGACGGGATCGGGGAAGACCACGCAATTGCCCAAGATGTGCCTCGAAGCCGGACTGGGGGCACGGGGGCGGATTGGCTGCACCCAGCCGCGGCGGGTGGCGGCGATGAGCATTTCCAAACGGGTCGCCGAGGAGATGAACGTGCCCTGGGGCGGAGTGGTGGGCTGCAAGATGCGGTTCAACGACGACACCGGCCCGGATACGGTCCTGAAGTTCATGACAGACGGGATTCTGCTGGCGGAAATCCAGAGCGATCCCCTGCTGCGCGCCTACTCGGCCATCATCATCGATGAAGCCCACGAGCGGTCATTGAATGTCGATTTCCTGCTCGGCTACCTGAAGGGTCTGCTGCAGCGGCGGCCGGAACTGAAACTCCTGATCACGTCCGCGACCATCGACACCGCGACCTTTTCGGAGGCCTTTGGAGGCGCTCCGGTGATTGAAGTCAGCGGCCGGACCTATCCGGTGGAGATCCGTTATTGGCCGATCGAAGAGGGCGGGGAAGGGGAATTCATCGAAGCGGCCGCCCGGGCCACCGAGGATGTGTTTTTGGAATCGAACGAAGGCGATGTGCTCGTCTTCATGCCCACCGAGCGCGATATCCGCGAGACCCGCGATCTGTTGGAAGGCAGTCTCGGCAGCGGGGTGGAGGTGCTGGGCTTGTATGGCCGGATGGCCGGAGAAGAACAGCAGCGGATTTTCTCGCCGGGCCGGAAACGCCGGGTGCTGGTGGCCACCAACATCGCCGAGACTTCCCTGACGATTCCAAGGATCCGTTATGTGGTCGATACCGGTCTGGCGCGCATGAGCCGGTATGCGCCGCGCACGCGGACCAAACGGCTTCCCATCGAAGCAGTCTCCCAGAGCAGCGCCAATCAGCGCGCCGGCCGGGCCGGGCGGTTGAGCGACGGGATCTGTGTGCGCCTGTTCAGTCAGGACGACTATGAAAAACGTCCGCGTTTCACCCAGCCGGAAATCCAGCGGTCGAATCTCGCGGAAGTCATCCTGCGCATGAAGGCGTTCGGCCTCGGGGAGATCGAGACCTTTCCATTTCTCAATCCACCCCTGCCGGCCTCGATCCGCTCCGGTTATGAACTGCTGCACGAACTGGGGGCGCTGAGCGATGAACATGAAATGACCCCGCTGGGTCATGAGTTGGCGCGCTTGCCGCTCGATCCCTCCCTCGGCCGGATGTTGATCCAGGCGCGCGAGGAGCAAGTGCTGCCGGAGATTCTGGTGATTGCGGCCGGCCTCAGTATCCCCGACCCGCGTGAGCGGCCGGAGGAAGCCAAGGATGCCGCCCGGCAGGCGCAGCAGGCTTTTGCGCATCCTTCATCGGACTTTCTATCTCTCCTGAAAATTTGGCAGGCAGCCACTGCGGCCAATGCCTGGAAGAGCAGCAATGCCCTGCGGAAGCTGTGCCGGACATCCTTTCTTTCGTTCGTCAGGATGCGCGAGTGGCGGGATGTCCACAGCCAGCTGGCCGACACCATGGGGGTGCGCGGAGCGGATGGTCATGAGCTGAAAATCGCCGATGGGCCGCAGGCTGACGCGGTGCACCGCGCGGTGCTCTCCGCCTTGCTGGGCCATGTGGCGCGGCGGGAGGAACGGAATGTTTACAAGGGGGCCGGGAACCGTCTGGTGCAGGTGTTTCCGGGATCGCACGTGTTCGAACGCAGCAAAAAAATGGCGAAGGGCGCCACGCCGGAAAAGAGCCGGCAGCCGGCCTTTATCATGGCCGCGGAGATCGTGGAGACCTCCCAGTTGTTTGTCAGGACAGTGGCCGGTATCCAGCCCGAGTGGGTGGTCGACGTGGGCGGGCACCTTTGCGAATTCCGCTACAGCGAACCGCTCTGGGATGAAAAAACCGGCCGCGTGCTGGCTCTGGAACGGGTGTTGTTGCATGGGCTGGAGTTGAAACGCAGCCGGGTGGATTACGGGAAGATCAACCCGGAGGCTGCCACGGAGATTTTTATCCGGTATGCCCTGCTGGAGGACAGCGGTGCGGTGACCCATCGCTTCCATGCGGCGAACCGGAAGCTGCGCGACAAACTGGAAACCGTCTTCGCCCGCGCCCGCAGCCAGCGGACCTTCCTGGTGATGGAGGCGCTGTTCGATTTCTACAAAGCCCGCATCCACGGCGTATCGTCGGTGCATGATTTGAACCGTCTGGTGCAGAGCCGGATCAAGGACGATCCGGCCTTCCTGATGGCCAGCGAGACGGACCTGAATGGCGGGCGGGAGGAAGACCTGTGCGATCCGCTGCAGTTTCCCGATACCGTGCAGCTGGGGAACAGCGTGCTGCCGATCAGTTATGCCTATCGTCCGGGAGGCGAGGCGGACGGCGTCACCGTGCAGGTGCCGGCCGAAGTGGCCCCACACCTCACCAGTGGTCAGATGCAGTGGATGGTGCCGGGCCTGCGTCTGGAAATCGCGGCTACCCTGATGCGGGCCCTGCCCAAGGGAATCCGCAAGCGGCTGATGCCGTTTGAGCACAAGATGAAGGAGATTGCGGAGCAGTTCGATCCCGGGAAAGGCGACTTCCTGATCGGGATGTCGAAGTTCATTTCGAATCGTTATGGCATCCCGGTGATGGCGGCGGACTGGCCGCCGGACAGCCTGCCGGATTACCTGCGTCCCCGCATGGAAGTGATGGACCGGAAGCAGCAGGTGGTGGCCTCCAGCCGCGATCTCGACACGGTCCGCCGCGAAGGCAAGGTGCAGGCCGGCGATTCTGCCGCCTGGGAGACGGCGGTGCAAAAGTGGGGGCAGGAAGTGGGGACCTGGTCCTTCGTGGACCTGCCGGAGTCCGTGCTGGTGGAAACGGTCGGAGGCATGGCGGTGCACGGCTGGCCGGGTTTGCTGCTGGCGAAGGACGGGCAGGTTTCGGTGAGGCTTTTCAAAACGCGTGAGGAAGCGGACCGGGGCTCCCCGGCGGCGGTGCGCCGGTTGGGGGAACTGGCCCTCACCAAGGACATCGCGTGGTTGCTCAAGGAATTGAAATCGCTGGCGTCCGCGCCGGCAGTGAAGGCCCGTCAGGTGATCGGATTCCAGGATGCCTTGTCGCGGGTGGGCACCCAGCTTTCCAGCGACGATTATGCGAAGTCCGATGTGCCGGCGATGGCGCTGGAACACCTGTTGCGGCATGCCCTGCGCCTGGAGCCGTTGCGGCCCCTGACAGAGGTGCGTTTCAAGGAAATGGTGGAATCCGCCCGGCGCAGCCTGCCGCAGTTGGCCGGCAAAGTGCGGGAATCCGCCGCGCAGATCAACCTGCTGATCCAACAACTCCGGACCACGCCGAAACGGTATCCGTCCCTGGAGGACGATCTCGCAAGGCTGGTGCCGCCGGATTATCTGAAACACACCCCGCACGACCGCCTGCCGCATCTGCCGCGTTATTTGAAAGCCATGCTCCGGCGCGGGGAGCGGGCTTACGAAACTCCAGCCAAAGACGCGGAGCGGGCGCGGCTCCTGCTCCCATTCCGTGATTGGAAATCACAGGTGCCGGAGGCGAACTACGAAGCCTTCCGGTGGATGCTGGAGGAGTTTCGCGTCTCCGTGTTTGCCCAGGAACTGGGAACGGCGCAGCCAGTGAGTGCCAAGCGGCTGGAGGCGCTGTTCGAGGATGCTTGACGTCCGATGTAATTCTACTTTGGGAAACTGATAGTAAAATATAGTTTCCATTTTCCCCGATGGGAGGTGGATGGTGTTTTCAGGATGGTCTCTGTCAGGTCAGTGCGAGATCACAGCGCAAAGACACCCCATCCTTCAAAAAATGACCCTTCCTCTCCGCTTTTGGACATGGCAGAGCGTTTCGTGACCTTCTGCTCCAGCCTCCACGGACTCTTCCGCACCCTCACGGGCAATCCGGCACCGCAAGCCGCCATCTGCCTGCACGGCCTGATCCAGGCCCGGCCCCACGCCAAAAACATGGAACGCATGGAGGAGGCAGTGGCCGGGGCGGATTATGACAGGCTGCACCAATTTATCTCCCATTCGCCATGGCAGGCGCTGCCGGTGGTGGATCATGTGGCGCGGGAAGTTTCCCACCGGCTCGATGGGCCCATGGCGCTCAATTACCTCGACCAGACCTGTTTTGACAAAAAGGGCGACCGCTCGGTGGGCGTGGCCCGCCAATGCAATCGCCGTTCCGGGAAAATCGATAACTGTCAGGTGGCGCTCCTTGCCGACCCC
>CAIZWU010000383.1 GCA_903936775.1 uncultured bacterium
ATGTGAAGGTGAGCCGAGTCATGGTGGACGGGATGCGGGTGGCGGAGGCGATTTTGAAGGAATAGCCTGAGAGTGGCCCGCACAGTTTTCTGTGCGGCACCATCAGCCTTGGTTCAGGTTTCCTCGCGGTTTTGCCGCGGGAATTCCTTCTTCAATTCCATCAGTTCAAGAGAAGCTTCAAGTTTGGCTATTTTCCGATGGGTGTTCTGAGAATAGGCGCATACAGCCCCGATAAGCTGAGCGCCCCACGCAGGAACTTCCGCGTATTTCATCAAAAACCACAACGCGGCGAACAATAAAGGCAGCCACATCAGGCGCATAATTCTATCCGGCCAAGTGCATCCCACACCCAAATAATAGTCCAAGGTTGATTGATCGATGATCTCCCTCAACTGGGACTCCTTGGTCATATGTCTGACCAACTGTTCTTCCAAAATTAGAGTGGCGTTCATGGAAGGATTTCTGGCTTAGCTCTGGTAATGCAAAGCCGGTGGCAGCTCGGAGACGATGATCCGCTTCACGCCGTCACGCAGGTTGTCCACGTTGAAGTTCACCAGCAGGCCGGTTTCGACGCCGGTGAGGCGGAGGACGTTTTTCATGTGCTGCTTGGTGGCCTCGCCGAGGTCCAACTGGCCGGTGGATACGATCACGCTGTCCTCAATCAGAAAGTCCACCCGCACCGCGCTGTCCACCCGGTGGCCCTTGTAGCCGATGGGCAGGGGGTGGTCGCGCTTGAAGATGATCTCGCGCATCCGTAGTTCCAGCGCCAGGCAGTCGCGGTAGGCTTCGGGCATCAGGCCGGGACCGAGATGCCGATGGACCTCCATGCAGGCCCCGATAATGAGGTGGGGAAGTTCCTGGGCGTCGAGTTTCACGGGCGTTGGGACCCTTAACCGGTCCGGGCGTTTAAAGAAAGCATATTTTAGGCATAGGTAGTGAAAATGACGGCGGGTTTTCAGGGATTCTGCGGGAAACCGCCGGGGCCGCCCGTCCACCGTAAAGGCGCTTGCGACGGGGCGGCGCGTGCGGCATCAGATGGTTGTGTCAGAACAAATTATTGAAGCGCCGGTCGATTCCCCGGCAGAAACTCCGCAGGAAGTCCCCGTCACCTTCGCCGATCTGGGCCTGTCCGAGGCCGTCCTCGCCGGCGTCCGGAAAGCCGGCTACGAACGCCCCACGGGCATTCAGGCTCAGGCGATTCCGGTCATTTTAACCGGTCGCGATGTCATTGGATCGTCCCAGACGGGCAGCGGGAAAACCGCCGCCTTTGCCCTCCCGATTCTCTCCATGCTCGGCGGCCCGGGAAAACTCCGCGTCCTGATCCTGGAACCGGTGCGCGAACTGGCCGGGCAGGTGGAAGAACAGTTTTTGAAATACGGCGGCGAAGCGGGCATCCGCTCTCTCCTCGTTCACGGCGGGGTGGGCTACGGCAAACAACGCGAAGGCCTCGAAGCCGGCGTGGATGTGCTGATCGCCACTCCCGGTCGTTTGCTGGATCTCATGCAGCAACGGGCGATTGACCTGCGGCATCTGGAAATCCTCGTCCTCGATGAAGTGGACCGGATGCTGGACATGGGCTTCATGCCGGATGTGCGCCGTATCGTGCAGCAATGCCCGGAGAAGCGCCAGACGCTGTTTTTCTCGGCCACCATCCCGCCGGAGATCGCTTCGCTGGCGGCCTTTGCGCTGAAGGATCCCTTCAAAGTGGAAGTCGGCCGTCCCAGCGGCGCCGCCACCACGGTGAGCCATTATTTCTATCCCGTGAACCGCCTCCAGCGGGAGGAACTCTTCCTCGCTCTGCTGAAGGAGACCGACTTCAAGAGCGTGATGGTCTTCACCAAGACCAAGGCCGACGCCGACATGCTGGCGGCCCGCGTAAAAACCCAGGGCGAATACAAAGTGGCCCTGATGCATGGCGACATCGCCCAGAAGGACCGCTCCAAAGCGCTGGCTGGTTTCCGCACCGGGGAATTCGATGTGATTATCGCCACCGACGTCGCCGCCCGCGGTCTGGACGTCACCGGGGTCACCCACGTCATCAATTACTCCGTGCCGGATAGCCCGGAAGATTATGTCCACCGCATTGGCCGCACCGGCCGGGCGGAGAAGGAAGGGGACGCCTTTACCATTCTTTCCGCCGACGAACTCCCCGCCGCCCAGGCCGTGGAGCGCCTGATCGGCCAAACCGTGGAACGCCGCCGCCTGCCTGATTTTGAATATCAATACACCACGATGCTGGATGACAGCAAAGGGGCTCAGAAAGCCCTCGCCGAAAACCTCGGTCGTGGCCGCCTCCGGGTGGGTAAACGCCGGCGGTAGGCCTGCCGCAGCTGGTTTCCGCTAGTTGACCGGGTATAAATCCGAACTCAACAACCGGTCGTTGGCATCAAGCAGCAGGGTGAAGTCATCCAGTCCGAGGATTCCGTAATAACGGGTGAGGCAGACTGACTTCGCCACCCGGGCGCGCTCTGCGGCCGGCAGGGGGCTCAGATCGGGCGGGGCCGCCGGGGTGCCGATGGACCCCACCAGGACGGGCTGGCGTCCGGCCGTGAAGCGGTGCTCGGTTTCCGCCGTAATCACCCCACCGCGCCCCACCGCGGCGCGGGCCGCCGCATAGGACATCCCCCGCTTAAGTTCCGGCTTGATCCGGACTCCAGCGGGCGATTCGATTTTCACCACCACACACGAGGTCAGAGGCCACGCCAATAAGGTGGCCGAGAGCAGAAGAGGACGGAAGGACATACCTGACACCATAGCCGGTCTGAGGAAGTTCGGCAATCTTTTGAAAACC
>CAIZWU010000384.1 GCA_903936775.1 uncultured bacterium
CGAATTTGAAGGCAGGGGTGGGGCAGGTGGGGCCGAGCAGGACGTCCACTTTTTCAAAGGCGCGGGCGAAGTCCTGACGGATGAGGTGGCGGACTTTCTGGGCTTTGCGGTAGTAGGCGTCGTAGTAGCCGCTGGAGAGGAGGTAGGTGCCGAGGATGATGCGGCGTTTGACCTCGGGGCCGAAACCTTCGGCGCGCGAGCGGTTGTAGAGGTCGAGCAGGTTTTCGGGATTCTCGCAGCGGTGGCCATAACGGATGCCGTCAAAGCGGGCGAGGTTGGCGGAGGCCTCGGCGGTGGCGATGATGTAATAGGTGGCGATGGCGCTGCTGGTGTGAGGGAGGGAGACGCGGTGGAGTTCGGCGCCGGCGCCTTCGAGGAGCTGGATGGCGCGGTCCACGGCAGCGCGGACTTCGGGGTCGATGCCTTCGCCGAAGTATTCGTCAGGAAGGCCGATGCGGAGGCCTTTGATATCGCCGGTGAGGGCGGCGGAGAAGTCCGGCACGGGATCGCGGCGGCAGGTGGAGTCGGCGGGGTCGGGGCCGGCGATGGCTTGCAGGAGCAGGGCGGCATCGGCGACGCTGCGGGTCATGGGGCCGATCTGGTCGAGCGAGGAGGCGTAGGCGGTGCAGCCATAACGGGAGACGCGGCCATAGGAGGGCTTGAGGCCGACAATGCCGCAGAAGGAGGCGGGCTGGCGGATGGAACCGCCGGTATCGGTGCCGAGGGTGGCGACGGCGGTGCCGGCGGCGACGGCGGCGGCGGACCCACCGCTGGAGCCGCCCGGGACGCGGGTGAGGTCGCGGGGATTGCGGGTCACCTGGAGGGCGCTGTTTTCGGTGGAGGAGCCCATGGCAAACTCATCCATGTTGAGTTTGCCAAACGGGATGGCGCCGGCGGCGCGGAGCCGGGTGATGACGGTGGCGTCGTAGGGGCTGGTGAATTTTCCTGCCAGGATTTTGGAACCGCAGGTGAGGGGCTGGCCGTTGACGTTGATGATGTCCTTGATGCCGATGGGGATCCCGCCGAGGGGCTGGGTGAGGTCCGCTTTTTCCGCCTCGGCGAGGGCAGTGGGGAAATCGCGCTGGAGATAGGCGCCGATGGCGGAGTCGGTGTCGGCAATGCTCGATTCCACACTGCGGAGGAGGTCGGCCGCGGAGATCTCGCGGGAGGTGAGCAATTGCCGGAGGGTGGCGATGGGCTGGGTGTGCAGCATGGGGAAGGGAAAATGATGGATGAGGAAAAGTGGGCCGCGCGGAGGGAAGGAGTCAGTGCCGGTGCCAGGAACGGTTATTCGACGACCTTGGGGACGAGGAATTGGTCGCCGGAGCGGCGGGGGGCGTTGAGCAGGGCGGATTCGAGGGATTGCGGGGCGCGGGCGATGTCAGGGCGGGTGAAGTCGCAGCCGCCTTCCTCGAGGGTGTGCTCGGGGACTTGGCTCACGTCCACGTTGTCGAGCTGGGCGACATAATGGAGGATGGAATCGAGCTGGGTGGCGTAGGTGGCTTCCTCTTCCGGGGTGAGGGTGAGGCGGGCGAGTCCGGCGACGTAGCGGACATTGATGGGTTCTTCCTGAGGCATGGGGCAGGGTAGTTCCACGGGTTGGGGGCGATGGCAAGGGAAGCCGGGGGCGGCATGTTGCGGGCTTGCGTGGGGGCGGGGGCGGTTGGAGGGGAGAAGGCTGATGGAGTTTCCCTGGTATTTATTGGTGCCGTTGCTGGCGGCGGGGGTGTATGCGGTGGGCTCATTATTTTTCAAACAGGCCTATGCGCAGGGGGCGGGGATGATGGATGCGTTCTTTTGGATGAATTTTGGCAGCCTGCTGGCGTTTACTCCGCTGCTGTGGTGGGTCAAGGAGTGGCCGCCCCTGGCAGAGTGCTGGAAGCCGGCGGTCACGGCGGGGTTTATCTATTCAGGAACCCTGACCACCTTTGCGGCGATCCGGGCGGGGGACGTGTCGCTGGTGACGCCCCTGATGGGGACCAAGGTAGTCTTGACCGCCCTGCTGGCGGTTTTCCTGGCGGGCACCCGGCTTCCGCCGGGCATGTGGGCCGCGGCTTTGCTGACCACGGTGGGGGTTCTGGTGCTGGGGTGGCGGGACTTGAAAAAAGGGCAGGGGAACGCGGCGGCGGTGGGACTTTGCCTGTTGAGTTCGGTCACCTTCGCGGGGGCGGATGTGCTGATCGGTCACTGGGGCCCGGGGTATGGACGGCCGGCTTTTCTGGGGACGACTTTTGGCCTGATCGGGCTGCTCTCGCTGGCGACGGTCCGCTGGCAGGCGCCCACCGCCTTCCGGGTGCCAGGGCCGGCCCGGCGCCATCTGGGGCTGGGGGCGGCGCTGATGAACGCTCAAACCGTGGCCATGGGGCTTTGCATCGTGGGTTCCAATGATCCAACTGGGGTGAACATCCTTTATGGGACGCGGGGGCTGTGGTCGATCGCGCTGGTCTGGTTTGTGGGGCGGCGGTGGTTTGGGAATGGGGAGCGGGACTCTGCCCATGGAGCCATGGGGCTGCGGTTGACCGGTTCTCTCCTGATTCTGGGGGCCGTGGTGGTGGCGGTGCTGGTGCGGCGTTGAAGAGGACGGGCGCCGGGAAGGAATTTGTCTTGCGCGACGAGGGTAGAGTTTGGTTTTAATAGCCTTGGCCATCAAGGTCCCCTCCTTTTACCATGAATAGATTTTTACCACTCCTGCTTGCGCTGATGCCCGGGTTCCTGTTGAGCACGGCACACGCCATGGAAGCCACCATCAAACAAGCGCCGTTCGGCAAGCTCGCCTCGGGAGCCGCCGTCGATCTCTACACGCTGACCAATGCCTCCGGCATGGAAGCCCGCATCACCAACTATGGGGGCATCGTGGTCAGCCTGAAGACGCCGGATGCCTCCGGCAAGCTGGACGATGTCGTGCTGGGTTTTGATACCCTCGCGGAATATGAAGCCGGGCATCCTTATTTCGGGGCTATTGTCGGCCGATATGGCAACCGGATTGCCAAAGGGAAGTTCAAGCTGGAGGGAAACCCCGTTCAAGTCACGGCTGCCCATGGCGGACACAGCCTGCATGGCGGGAAGGATGGGTTCGATAAGAAACTGTGGAAAGTGACCACGGCGGCGGCCAAGGATGGCGCGGTGAGCCTCGTGCTGCAATATCTCAGCAAGGATGGCGAGGAAGGCTTCCCGGGGGCGCTGGACACTACCGTCAGCTACACCCTGACCGCGCAAAACGAACTCAAAATCGATTATTTGGCCACCACGGACAAACCGACCGTGGTGAATCTGACCAATCATAGTTATTTCAATCTCGCTGGCGCCGGCAGCGGCCCCATCACCGATCATGTCCTGGAATTGAAGGCCTCGCATTACACCGACACTGACAAGGATTTGATCCCCACCGGCATCATTGCTCCGGTGGCGGGAACTCCGCTTGATTTCACCAAGGCGCAGGCCATCGGCGCCCGGATTGATCAGACCGAAGTTTTGGCGATCGAGTATGGAAATGGCTATGACCATAACTTCGTGGTCGACGGCAAACCGGGCACCCTGCGCCTCGCTGCCCGTGTCACCAGTCCCGTCAGTGGCCGGGTCATGGAGTGCCTCACCACGGAGCCTGGCATCCAGCTTTACACCATGAATGGCAAAGGCCCGGCCATCGCGGGCAAGGGGGGCAAGTCCTATGTCCGCCGCAGTGCTTTCTGCCTGGAAACCCAGCACTATCCCGACAGCCCGAACCATCCGGACTTCCCCTCCACCGTGCTGCGCCCGGGGGAAACCTACCGCACCACCACCCTTTATAAATTCTCCACGCGTCCCTGACGCCATGGCTGGTCCGCCCCTGGTGGGCCGGGCGGCCCTGCAAACGCAGGCGAATTCCTTTGCCAGCAGCCGCAAATCCAGCTAATAGCGCACCTTTTCCCGTTTCCCCAGACTCACATTTCCTGTTCCTATGCCCAAGATCAAAAAAATCATCAACGACCCGAATGCCTGCGCCGCCGAACTCCTCGACGGCCTGGTGGAAGCCTACGATGGCGAAGCTAAAAAAGTCGGACGCGGCTGCATCGTCATGACCAACATCCGGGATAACAAACCCGCGCTGCTGGTCGGCGGTGGTTCCGGACATGAACCCATCTACCACGGCCTGGTCGGGCACAATCTCGCGGATGGAGCTGCCTGTGGCGATATTTTTGCAGCGCCTCCTCCTGATATTGTCCTCGACGGCACCCAGGCCGTGAACCGTGGCAAGGGCGTGCTCTATCTTTACGGCAACTACGCCGGGGATGTCATGAATTTCGACATCGGGGCGGAACTTGCCGCCGAGGAAGGCATCGAAGTCCGCACCGTCCTGATTTACGATGACGTCTGCAGCGCCCCGCCGGAACGCAAACAGGACCGCCGCGGCATTGCCGGTTTGGTCCCCATCGTGAAGCTCGCCGGAGCCGCCGCGGCCACGGTCGATTCCCTGGATGAACTGGAACGCCTCGCCATCAAGGCCCGCGACAACACCCGTTCCGTGGGCGTGTCCATGGCCCCCGGTTCGATTCCTGCCACCGGCATGCCTACCTTTGAGATTGGCGATGACGAGATCGGTCTGGGGATGGGTATTCACGGGGAAAAAGGCGTGGGTTTGATCCCGCTCGGCACTGCTGATGAGTTGGCCCCCATGCTGCTCGACCTGATCTTCAAGGATGACCTCGCCTTCAACGCCGGGGACGAAGTGGTGCTTTTCGTGAATAGTCTGGGTTCAACCACCATGATGGAACTCCTGATTATCAACCGGAAGGTCAAGGCTCTGTTGCGCGATAAAGGCCTCAAAGTCCATGACACCATCATCGGACCGCTGGTCACCTGTCAGGAAATGGCCGGATTTTCCCTCAGCCTCACCAAGCTTGATCCTGAACTGAAGCGCCTTTGGGATCTGCCTTGCGCCAGCGTTTGCTATACCAAGGCCGATACTTCCAATCCTCCTGGCTGACCTTGTGGGGGGCTCAGTGAAAACCCTACTTCTCCCGTAGATTTCCCTTGAGTGCCCCCGCTGTTCCGGTCCAACATGCCCTTCGCTGGACCGAAGCGGTTTCCGGTATATTCTGTTTTCCTCCTGCTCCATTTTTGATTCCTCCATTTATATGATCCCCGTAGCTCTGCGTTTTTCCCCCTCTGTCCTCCTGGCCGTGCTGGCCAGTGCCGGTTTGTCCATGGCTGGTGACATTATCAAATTGAAGTCCGGCGAGAAATATGACGGCAAAATTCTGAGCGAGAGTCCGGCTGAAGTCACCATCGAGATTCAGGTGGGCCGGATCAAGGAGACCAAAAAAGTAGCGCGAAAAGACATCGCGGAGTTGGTCAAAGCCACCCCCGATCAGATTGAGTCAGCGGCCTTGGCCAAGTTGATCCCGAGCAAGGACCTGATGTCCGATGCCGAATATCAGAATATTCTGACGGAACAGCTGGAGCCGTTCCTGAAAAAATACCCGGTCAGCGCCTACAAGGGCGATGTCGAAGCGATCGTCAAGACCTACAAGGAGGAGATGGCCAAAGCGCAGTCGGGAGCCAAGAAATTGGAGGGCGTCTGGATCAGCCCGGCTGAACTGGATTGGAATGCCTACAATTTTGAAGCCCGGTTGCAGCGCGTGGAATTGGAAAAACTGCTGCAGGCCGGCAAACCCGAGGCGGCCTACCGCATTCTCGCAGAGTTGGAGGCCGCCAAACCTGCTTCCATAGAAACGGTGCGGGGTTTTGAACTCTTCAAAGCGGCTCTTCCGGAATTGGAGCGCACGCTTGACCGGCTGGTGTTGGAAAACCCCGTGAAACTTAAAATGCGGACGGACAGTGCCAAGACCCTGTCCGCCGACGAAAAGAAGCAGTTTGATGAAGGGATCAAAAAGGAAGAGGCCGACCTGAAACTGCGTCTTGAGGAAGACAAGAAGATGAAGTTGGGGATCCCCGCGTTCAATGAGTACGACCTCAAGTCCCTCACAGAGGCCAAGGTTGCCTTAGTCAAAGAGGCTGCCCGCATCAACAAACTGGATCTCAACGCCATGAAGGTGGCTGCTACCGCCTTCCAGACGGGGCTGAAGAACTTCTCGGAAAAGAGCTACTTGTCCGCCCAGAAGAATTTCGAGGATGCGGCCAAGGCCTTCCCCAAAGACACCTTTGTCAAGGAACGCGCCGACCTCGCCAAAAAAGCGGCGGCCGAAGCGGCCCGGGCCAATGCCGAAGCCACCGCAGCCAAACCAGCTCCAGTGGCCGACGCGGCCGCCAAAACCGCAGACGGCAAGCCTGTTTCCGGAAAAACCGGTGAACCCGCTAAAACCGCAGGGGGAGCCCCCGTGAAGAAAACCCCGTCTCCCTCGTCCACTCCGGACGAAACCACCACGGAGGAACCCGCAGAACCGGAAGCTTCCTCCAATCTTCCCATGTTCCTGATTGGCGGCGCCGCGCTGCTGCTGATCACTTTGCTTGTTGTCAAAATGCTGGCGAAAAAGAAATCTGCGGCTTCGGACGAGTAAAACACCATGCCCGCTCCCCGCACCGCCACCATCGCCCGCCGCACGGCCGAGACGGACATTACCCTGACGCTTACGCTGGATGGTTCCGGCATCGCTGATATTGATACGGGGATCGGATTTCTCGATCATATGCTGACGCTTTTTGCCAAGCACAGCCTGATTGATCTCAAAGTCCGTGCCAAAGGCGACCTCCATGTGGACTATCACCACACGGTGGAAGATACCGGCATTGTGCTCGGGCAAGCGGTCCGTCAGGCGCTGGGCGACAAACATGGTATCGTCCGCTATGGCTCCATGCTGCTGCCCATGGACGAAACCCTCGCCCGGGTGGTGATCGACCTCAGTGGGCGCGCTTATCTGGAACACCGGGTCCCGGACCGCGTTGATGCCATCGGGCTGTTCCCCTTTCAATTGGTGGAAGAGTTCATGCGGGCCTTCGCCTTCAATCTGGCCTGCAATCTCCACACGGAAATCCTCTACGGCCGGGACGCCCACCACATGGCCGAGGCCCTTTTCAAAGGTCTGGCCCGGGCCTTGGACCAGGCCATTCGCCGCGACCCCCGCGTGGTGGGCGTGCCGAGCACCAAGGACGCGCTGTAGCTGGGATGGTGGGAGCTGCGTCACGCAGGGGCCTGATCGGGCAAAATCCCGGAACTTTCCCCACCCGCAATCTGGACAGCCATGGTGGTTTTCCCAGCGATGAAACCAGCTTCGGTTGGACCACGGTGGCCGTGGTTGAAAGACCCACTTTCCCCGTCAGGGAAGACTTCCGTAGCTGAGGACCGGAGGGGCTGCCCATCAAAGGCTTTGACGCCTGCCGCTCAGTCCGTATCAGGAACCCTCCCCTTTTCCCCATCACCCATCCCATGAACCTAGGTATTATCGACTACGGCGGCG
>CAIZWU010000385.1 GCA_903936775.1 uncultured bacterium
AGATAAACGGGGGTGGCCCCGGACCTCTGTCAGGGGACGCGGATGGCTTTGAGACGGAGGAATTGGCGGGGTCCCGCGGCGGGGGCAGGGTGCCGGTAGAGCTGGGTGGTGGTGCCGTCCAGATTTTGGATAGCGGCCCCGACCGGCAGGGCCGGCAGCCAGCCCGGCGTGAGGTCGGTGGAAGACTCGACCGTGAGCGCGGCATCGTCCCGGCCCGGCGGGCGGGTGAGTGCGACCGTGAGCCAGGAGCCGGGCAGGCCATCGACCAGCAGCGGCTGGAGGAGGGGGACCAGCGGAGGAGTGGTGGCGGAGCCGGGCGGGGTGCCGAGGGCGTATTCGATCAGATTGGGCAGGCCGTCCGAGTCGGGATCGAGCGAGCCATCAGGATCAGTCAGGGAATTGGCGGTGGCCCAGGTGGGGTAGGCATAGGCATCGCCAGTGCCGGGGAGGGCCAGGGCGGTGCTGCGCCGCCAGTTGGCGGGATTGCTATGGTCGGGATTCAGCGCCGGATTGATCAGCACCAGGCCGGCCCCGCTGCCGTCGGCGGCTTCGGGCCAGGGGGATTTGTTGTTGTAGGTGAAGGATTTGATGGGCAGGCCATCGGCGGCGCGCAGTTCCAGCGGCTCGCCATCGTTGCTGAGAGCGGTGTCACCGGTGAAGGCCCCGGCGATTTGCCCGGCCGGGATGGCAGGGTAGGCGGCCTGGAAGGCGGCGGGGTCACGCACAATCAGAATCCGCGCGCCGGGTTGCAGGAGGTATTTGTCAGGGAAAGTGAAGCCGACGCCGGCCGAGAAGGTGCAGTTGGTCAGGTCCACCGGACTGCTGCTGATGTTCATGACTTCCAGATACTCCTCCAGGCCGGCGACGGTGGCGGGCCGGTAGTGGATCTGGGAGATGACGGTATTGGAGGCGCTGGCGAGGGTGCCGATGAGATACTGGCTGCTGGTGAGCGCGCTCCACGCGGAGCCAGTGGGATTGAAGGCGCGGGCCTGCACCGTGGTGGTGCCGGTCAGGGGGACATCGAAGGGGCTGGTGCCGGTGAGGGCGCCGGGGGCGAGGGCTCCGCCGGGGAGGCGGGGGTCGCTGCCATCCAGGGTATAATAAATCACGCCGGTGGTCGCGCTGAGCCGGACGGTGGTGCCGGCGGAAAAGCTGCCGCCATAGTGGGGCTGGTCGCTGGTGGTGAGGAATAAGGGGGCGGCGAGGGCTGGATAGAGGCCATCGGTCCGGAGTTGCGCCAGCACGGTGGCGGTGCGGCCGGGGAGGATGCTGTTTTTCACGGTATTGATGGCATTCTGCCAGTCGGCCACGATGTAGCGCGGGGGATGACCGGCGGGCAGGCCGGAGATCACCTGGGCATCGCCCCAGCGGGCGGACTCGGTTTTCATGGCTTTTTCCAGTTGGTTGGCCCGCGCCTGGAAGCGTGCCAGGGTCGCGGCAGGAGTGAGGGCCCCGCCGTCGAGGAAATGTTTCCTGACATGATCCGCGAAGCGCAGTTTGTATTCCGGACTGGACATGAGGTCCTGGTGCATCCGCTGGGGATTGCTGTAGGTGAAATCGTTCACATAGCTCCCGCCCCACGGGCCGGTTTGATCAATCACCCATGACGGTGTGCCCAGGGTATGTTCGGAATCCCGGAGGAAGAAGCGGAAGCCGTCAGTGCCGGAGCGGCGGTAGACGCTGAACCAGTTGTTGGGGCGGTCATGGCCGAGGAAGTTTGAGAGGACCGCGTCGCCGTCGCCGGAGAAAAAGATGCACAGCATTTCGTCGATCAGGTTGTCGACATCGAGCAGGACGGGCAGGGCAGGGTTCCGGCTGCCGTCAGGATGCCGTCCGAGGATTTCAAAGTATTTGGCAAGCGTGGCCCCGGTGGTGGCGATGGCGCGGGTCTTGTTCCAGAGGGACTGCCAGGCGATTAGGGTCCCATCGGTGGCTTCGGTCTGGAAATTGCCAACATGATTCCCGCACTTCACGGCATCGTAATCCTCATCGGCTCCGCCAAAGTAGCTGGCGGCGAATTCGGCTTCGGCGCGTTCCTCGGTGTAGTAGAGGCCCCAGTAGTGGCCATTGAGATAGACGTGGTAATAACGGCTCTTGGTGTAGGGTTGGCCGAGGGCGCCCTGGGTATCGCGGCAGAAGGGATCACGGACCATGGTGTTGAAGCGGCCGTTGCTGTAATCGGACTCCCGGTACCAGCCGTAGTTGGAGCCGGTGCCGAGGTCGAGTTTGCCAAACGCGTTGGTGCCCTCCTTGCCAAAGAGCGGGTAGTTCAATTTCCCATCGTATTTGCCGGAGAAAAAGAGGCGGAAGCCGTGTTTGAAGAACGGGTCGTTCCGGCTGTAGCCGCCCCGCATCCGCAGGCCGGCATTGATCTGGAAGCCTGCCGCATTGCCGTCCGGACTGACATAGCCGGGAGGGTGGATCAGTTCGAGGGAGATGGGACGTTCCCAGGCGGAGCCGTGCTGGTCCGCATTCACATAGATGCCGGTGGCGGCATGGGTCAGGTGGTTCTGATCGGTGACCACCGAGAGCGTGGGCAGGGAATGCAGGCTCTCCAGCATCTCCGGGGCGGTGAAGGAGGAGATGACCGCCGGGTCCATGCCGAAGTTGAAGAGCTGGCCGTTCACGGGCGAGGATGGCCAGCCTTTGGCGGTGGCATTTGCGGGCGTCTGCGCCAGTACCTGGGTGGAAAAAAGATAGGTCTGGGTGTCGATGTTGGTGGGGGCATACCCAGTGAGGAAGGCCGCCGCCCGCAGCGTGGTCACCCCGCCGATGCTGGCGAGATTCATTCCCGTGGCTCCGGCTGGAATGGGGCCGGGATGAATGGTCAGGGTGACCGAGGGCGGGGTATTGGCATTGGCCGGGGCCACCGTGGTGCCATTGGTCAGGGTGGGTTCGCTGCCGTTGGTGGTGTAGACGAGGGTGGCTCCGGGAGTGCCGGCGGAGAGGGTGGTGGTGACGGCGGCGCTGTAGAAACCGCGGCCGACCGTGAATTTGGTGTCATCGGTGCGATCGAGGAACCCGAGGACGCTGGAATTGTTGGCGGCACCGGGTGTCGGGACGGAGAAATAACCTGCTTGGAGCGGGGTCCCGGACCGGCCATAGGAGATGTCAGGATACTGGGGAGGATAGGCCGGGGAAAAGGAAGAGAGGATTTCGCCGGTGGTGGTCCGTTCCAGGGAGAGGGCCTCCCCTGCATTGTTCAGGCTGAAGTTGGTGTGCAGAGCGGCGGCGGGATCGGTCCGGTTGATGCCGCTGGCAAAAACGATGCGGTAGCCAAGGGCGGGGATGCTGGAGCCGGCGGGGAAATCCCAAAAAGTGCCGGAATCACGCAGCCGCAGGCCTTGGAGATCGATGCCATAGGGATTGGGATTGTAGATTTCGATCCAGTCCGGGGTGGTGCCATCGGTCCCGGTCAGATTGCCTTCGTTGTCGGCGAGGAATTCATTCAGGCGGGGGGGCAGGGGAGTGGCGCCCACGTGGATGGTGACGGTTTTGGTGGACGTGGTGCCGATGCTGTTGGTGGCGGTGAGGGTGTAGGTGGTGGTGCTGGCCGGCGCGACCATGGCGGTGCCGGACAAGGTGGGAGCGGTGGCGAGGACTCCCTGGTCGATGCTGACGGTGGCGGTCTGGTGGGTGGTCCAGGACAGGGTGACGCTGCCTCCGGCTGGGGAGAGCACTCCGCCTTCCGAGCTGATACCGCCGGCGGTGGTGGCGGAGAAATTGGTGATCACCGGATCGGGCGACGTGTAGGTGGTGGGGAGATTGTATTTGCTTTGCAGGTAATAACCGACCGCGTTTAGGCCGGAGGCGGAGAGGGTGCCGTCGTAAATGAGGATCTCTGCGACGCGGCCTTTCCAATACCGGGTGAGGCTGCTGCTGGCATTGCCGAGCCAGAAGGTGGAATAGTTTTTCTGCGATCCGGCGGTTGCCACCAAGAGATGCGGCACGCCCTGGGTGAAGGTGGCACCGGGACCATTGTTCACGATCAGATTGCCGGCGGGGGTGCCGTTGCCGGTGAAGTCATTGACATCCTGGGCCTGCGCGGGGGAGCGGTAGGCGGCGGCGGTCCCGTTGCGGCGGAGGTTCAGACCGTCGGCTCCATTGGAGATCAGCCCGGAGAGACTGGCGCTGCCGGTCTCCGAGGTGGTGACCGCGAAAATGGTGCGTGCCGGCAGGTTGGCGGCGGATTTGGTCATTAGATCGTTGACGCCATCAAACCGGACCACTGGCTTGTTATTGAAAAGAGGATCACTGAGGAGGAAGACCGGTTGGGAGGTCCCCGCTGCCGTGAGTGGTCCCCAGGCGGGCACCACCGCATTGTTGGCCAAGGCGAGATCGCCCGCTTTCAGGTGCAGGGTCACCGTCCCGTGATCGCCGGGCTGGAAGTCCTGGGCGGACAGGGAAGCGCAGGCGGCAAGCGACAAGGCCGCAGCCGCGTGAAAAAGGCGGAATTTCATGGGGGATCAAAAGGAGACGGGCCGGACAGGACGATCCGGGCCGGAATCAGCAAATCAAATTACCGGGGTCGATGTAAAGGCTTATCCCGCGGCCCAGTCCGCATCGCATTGACTCATAAATAATGACACCGGAGCGGAATTCCGGAAAAGCGCCAAGGGGGGTGGTTGACTCAAAAAGAATGACACCGTGGGCTTGCCAACTCCCATCGGTCAAAAATCCATAAGTAAATACCTTCATTCACCCGTTCGAGGGCTTTTGTCGATCCATCTTCCAAGCATCCCACAGGGAGTGTTCCAGCCCCTGATTTCCCCGGTGGGAAGGGGCGAATGGG
>CAIZWU010000386.1 GCA_903936775.1 uncultured bacterium
CCCACGGGCTGGCCGGCGGCATCCAGCATGCGCACCGTCAGGGAATTCAACCCTTCGCGCAGCAGGATGCCTGAGAGCCTCCAGGACGTCTGGTTATTCCATGTCAGTACGGCTTCGGGATGGCCATCCATGATGATGGTATCCGCGGTGGCTGGCGCGGTACCGGATAGGGAAATCGAAGTGAGGGCCGTGGTGCCGGACGGGGTGGTGACCGCAAAGGGGGCGGTGGCGGCATTGCCGGTGCCACCACTGCCCACGGCGGCGTTGATCTCGGTCAGGATGCGGGCCTGCCGGTTGGTCATCCAATCATTATAACGGGTCCGGTCCACGGACCACGCTGCCGAGGCAGCTTCCTCGGCATCGAGCCATGCGGCAGTCCGGGCGCTGTTGCTGCCGGTGGTGAGGCGCAGCATTTCACTGAGATAATAATTCAAGGTGCGTCTCGCCCATGGCTGGCTGATGTAGGTGGCCCATCCGGCCAGCCCTCCCACCACGGTGCCATTGGCATCGCCGAAGGCCAGATCGCTGTCCCAATGCAGGAACATGAAGCGCCCGTCATCCGGCTTGCGGTAGAAAAAGCCGTTTTTCCCGCGGTCGAGGGTGAAGGAATCCCAGTCATTGGTATAACCGCGGACCGCCGCCATCATCAGGGCCAGCCGGGAATCAAGCATCCGTCCGGTCAGTTCCCGGTAGGTGGCCGCCGGGTAATTGGGGGTATTGGAAACCGTGCGGAAAAAATCAGTCAGCGCACTGTAGTCATGTTCCTCCTCACGGGAGCGGGCCATCCACTCGGTGTGATAGCGGAGCGGGGAGTCGGTCGACTTGTAGCTCCAGTCGGCATTGCGGCTGCTGCGGCTCCAGTCATCGGAGAACCACCACTCGTCGTCACTGCGGAAGAGCTGGCCATTGCCACCGCCGGGGAAGGCCCGGCCCACGAATTCCCCGTCCACCGGTTCGGTATCCTCGCGGATGGCGAGCCCATCCGTATTCACCACATGATAGACAAATTCACTTTCATTCCCCGGATGACCCAGCACATAAAGCCAATAGCGGGTCAGGCGGTTGTGGTGACGGCTGCCCCCCTCAGCATCGTTGTCGTAGGTGCTTTTCTCACGTCCCCGGAAGAAGCGGTCGCGCGGCACTTTCCACTTTCCCCGGCTGAGATCCTCACCGCTGCTGCGGGTCCAGGGACTACCGCTCTTGCGGATCTCGGCATTGTAATAAACGTCGGTCTCGTTGCTGATGAAGGTGGCATTGACATAGCGGTTGGAGAGACGCGGATACTGGTAGTCGTAGGTTGCGGCGGGGGTATCCCCATTGGCGACCATGCTGTTCCGGTCATAGGCGGAGATCACAAAGCGCTGGCGCCGCAGGCGGGCATCAAGGACGCGGCTGTCCACCACCCAGTGGGCCGTGAGGTCAGCGCCCCGGCGCGGCAGCACGCCAACGGCGCCCCCGACGGCGGTGGCCCTGACATAAAAATTGACAATCCGTCCGTTGACCTGATGGGAGCTGATGATGGCAGTGTAGAGCCCGTCATTGGCCACTGCATCGCCAGCGGTGCCGTTGTCGGACATGGGGGTGGTGAAGGGAGGGTCGGTCAGGGGGGCATCATCGGCACGATGCACCACTTCCACGGCAGTGAGGGGGTTGACGCTGGTGACACGGGCGGTGACAATAACCGGATCGGCAGGTTTGGGAACGGCCGGGCGGTGCAGCAGGGAGTCCACCTGAGGCAGCGGAGCGGCCGTCAGGACTGAGTTGGCGGCACCGGCGCTGCCCAACTGATCCGGTATCGGCAGCAACAGACTGCGGCCGAAGCTATGGTCCCATGTCTGAACAATGAGCCGGTTTTTTCCGGAAATCCAACGGGCTTCAAAGGTCAGGGTATAATTGCCATTCTGATTCATGCCGGTGACGTCCAGCTCCGCGCGGTTGGGCCGGTTGTCGCCATGACCGTCGGCCACGAGGTGGAGTTCCGCATTTTCCACGTAGCTGGCCGCATGGGTGCCTTGGCAGAGCCACCCCGCGGCGGCGCTACCATCGGTGGAAAAGCCGGCACCATTGCCGGGCAGGAGATTGGCGCCGGCATTATTCAATTTGAGGGACATGTTCCGCACCGCAAGGTGACCATCCCCGACGAGATGCAGGTGCAATTCCTTGTAGTCGGCCGGCGCTCCCTGGGTGGTCAACTGCGGCCACACCCCGCTGATGGTGTAGGGTTGCCAGGTGGTTTTCGAGGATTCAACGCTGGCACGCCAAGCTGACGACCGGCTGTTCTCCATGCCAGGATGGATCAGTTCGAGCGAACTGCCCTGGGCGGCAGCCAGTCCCGGCCAATCTCCTCCGACCTGGTAGTCCACCTCATCCGCCAGATTCCCGTTGGGATCGATCACCCGGATCAGGTCCCCGCGGTTGCCAAGGCTGCCGCTCCATGGTCCTGCCACCACGGCGGACGGATAGACCGCCTGCAGGGCAGCGGGATCCCGCCCGACCACCAGATACCCGCCAGCCGGCACCGTCGTTCCTGGCAGGAAATCGAAATCCACTCCCCCGCGCAGTTTCCAACCAGTCAGGAGCAGCGGGGAAGGGCTCCGGTTGAAGAGTTCGATGAACTCCGCATTCTGGTGGCCGGATGGTGGGTCCGGCATGATTTCGTTGATGACCACTCCGCTGGAAGGCAAGGAAGGATTGGCCGCATTCCGGGTGTCCGTTGGGAATGAATTCCACCACGGACGTTCCGGGAGATACTGCCATCCGGGTTTCACCGGCACCGCCACCGGCCATGCCGCCTGGAGGGAATCCCGGGCCGGGACCCGTTTCAGTTCCGCCACATCCAGCACATTGTTGGCACTGTCGATCAGCCACAACTCCAACTCTCCGGAGGCGTCCGGCGCAAAGTTGACCGTCCAACTGGCAAATCCCCTGGCAGCCACGCTTCCCGCGACGGGGACCTTGTCGGAAAAGTCGGCCGCCGAAGCGATGAATAATCCCGAAGCCGGAGAGGCTGCGGTGCCGGCGTTTTCCAACTCCACCCAGTCCACCATTCCGGTGCCGTCAAAATGGACTTCACTCAGACGCAGGGACACCGGGGTGCCACCGCCCGGGGCAGCACCGCCGGGAGAAGGCAGGGAAGTCAGCACCCATGAGGCTCCCCCCTGGGGACTGCGCTCGAGGGAACGCCCATCAAGGGGGATCGCCGCATTGATAGCAGACAAGGCGATGACCCCTCCAGGTCCGGTGAGATAGACGATGGTGGCCGGTCCCACCGTGAGATTGGATTCCGCAAAGCCCACGGTGGCAAACCCGGCCGGCGGCACCGGGAGACTGTCATTGATGCGGAATTTTGTCAGGTTCAGCGGATTGTCGCTGAGGTAATGGTTCTGCAGATTCAGCGCGGTGCCGGTGGTGTTATAGAATTCCACAAACCCCTGCCCGGCCGCCCCTGGTTTTACTTCATTGATCACCACGGACGCCTGAGTGCCGATCTTGAGGCGGGCCCCGAAGACCATGTCGCTGCTGGTCAGATTCGTCTGATGGACCTCGGCGGCCAGCACGTTGTTCCCGTTCACAAGATTGGCCGCGTTTCCGCTCAGGGCACTCAACTCCTCGGTGGCATCCCCCACGGTGCGGCTGGCCCCGGCATCCCATGCGGCGGGGTTGTGCCCGACGGAGCCGAGCAGCTGGCCGTTCAGATAGTAGACGACACCGTCATCCACTATCTGATCGATGGCGAAGGTGGCCCCGGCAGGATTGCCGGAAAACGTGAAACTTTTCCGGAACAGATAGACCATGCTGGCACTGGCAGAGCCCACCGCGGTTTGCAGACCAGGAGCGGGCAACCCTGCCGTTTCAAATCCCAACAGGGCCGGGCCACTGCTCCAAGCGCTGTCATCGAAGCCGGTGGCCCGCCATGCCTGGCCGGGGTCCGTGGCCGGCAGATTCCACCGCCAAGGCGTGTTATAGTCAAACTGAACCGCCGCGCTGCCGGATGCCACTTCGGGATTCCCGGCGTAAGGAGTGATGGTGGCGAACTCCTCATACCCGGGGGTGCCTCCGGCCATCCTGCTCTGCCGCCAGTTGCGGAAATTGTCGAAATCGTTGTTTTCCGAGCGCAGGACCAGGGAGTGACCGGCCCCATCAGCCGCTTTCGGCCAGCTTCCGCCATCCTTATACTCCAATTCGCAGACTGGCACTCCGTTCTTGTCCTCAAGTCTCAGAGCTTCACCGTTGTTGTCGAGGGTTCCGGTCCATGGGCCAAACACTCTCACATCCGCCGGAATCCCGGGATAGGCCGCCCGGGTTCCCGCTTCGCCAAGAGGACTGATGACGATGCGTTCGCCGGCCTTCAGAAGATGCGCCTGAGGGGCCGCAGCCACGAAGTCAGGAAACTCGAAGCTGATTCCGGAAGCGAAGCGCCACTTCGCGATATCAAGCGGGGTCGACGTGAGGTTCCAGACTTCAAGGAATTCCGGCTGGGTCCCGGCAGGATGGTACATCACTTCACTGAACACCACCTGCCCGGCCCGGGAGTCGGGCATCCCGGCCAGGGCTGCGCACAAAGCAAAAAGACTCTTCCGCAACCAGAACGGCCGCGGAAACCTGGGGGTTTTCCGTAACATCCGGAAAAACTAATATAGGGTGTCAAATCTGTCACGCTTTCTTGTCTCGGGGGATTCCCGAAGGCACCATCTTCTGATTGCGGCGTTGGCCCATTCACGGCTTGGCGGGGTGGCCGATGTATGGCCAGGGGTGACCCTCTTCCCGTTTCACGGTTTTGGTCACACCATTCCGGGCTTCCTGGATCAGCACGGCAAAGGGATCCCCTGAATAACAAACTTCGTTCAGGAAAGCGAAAATGGAGGCGTCTACGGTCATGAACATCGGCGCGAGTTTGCCGGCGGTGGTGGTGTAACTGAAGGTCCCCAGAATTTCGCTCCGCCCCCCGCGGCGGGTTTCCACCAGGCTACCACCACGCTCGGTTTTATACCCCAGCACCCAGGCGCTCCCCCCATCATTGAGAAAATGAGTTCCCTCATTTTCGATATTGAGCTGCCGGGCGAAGACTCGCTGGTTGCGGGTGGAAAGTTCGTGCCCGGCGACGTCCTCCAGGAAAAGGGTCCCCTTCCCCTGACTCTGAATCCGGGCTCCAATGCTGCGAAGGATCACGGTGCGGTCGGTGCTGTTTTCGATGCCGCTGTTGATATTGGCCAGATGTTCGATGGTGACAGCTTCCCCGGGCCCCTCAATGCGGAAGGCCCGGGGTGCCTTCGCCTGATAGTCAATCTGGCCGCCGAGGCCGATGATCCGGTTCAGGTTCCCCCGCACGATCACCGTTTTTTCCAAAGCATAGTGGCCGGGCAGAAACAAGGTGGCGGCCCCGGAGTCAATCGCCCGCTGGATCGCCCCTGACGAGTCATTTTCACCGGTGGGGTCAGCTCCAAAGGCATCCGCGATGGCCCATTTGGCAGGATCCTCGCGGGGAAACTCCGGCGTTTCTTCGATTGGCAGGCGCAACGACCCGGGGGCCGAAGGGAACGGCATGGTCGCCGGATGGGAAAAATACTCCTTCACCTCCGGACCGGCACTGCCGGCTATATCCGGGCCGGTGAGGCGGAAAGCCGCCGCAAAGTCGGGGGTGGCGACATCGCCGAGGGCCCGGCCGTAACCGGTCGTGATCACGTCACGGAGCATCATCCGGCCACCGTTGTAGTTGATGACCGCCGGCATGGCGGCGGCTTTGCCGGATCCTGTCAGGGAGGCTTCCAGCAGACAGAGCGAGCCATAACTGCGCAGCGCGGGCACGGCATTGTCACTGCGCAGACCACGGATGGCGATAGACTGCCCCTCATTATCAAAACCAAATTCCCGCTGCCCCCGCAGGGTGAGGAACTCGAAGGTCTGACTGTTCACGGAATGTCCGGCGACCACTCCTCTGGCAAAACCCTCCACCCTGACGCGACGGACGAGGAGCGGACCGTTCATATCCCGATGCGCCAGATCCAGCCCCGCCACCCCCTGTCCGTCCCCGGAACGGATATAACAGTCTCTCACCGCACCATAATTGTTGCTGTAGAACTGCAGGCCGATGGCTCCCGGATTCCCCTTCCCAGTGTTGAAAGTCAAATTCTGGATATGGTTGTGAAACCAGTCTGCCGACCCGAAGCCACCGCACCACATGATGCTCTGCGGCTGCTTCGGATCCGTGAAGGTGCCCTCCTTCAGCAGGATAATGCTGTTCAGGGCGGATTCGCCCTGAATCGTGGTGAAGCCCCAGTTATCCCGTCCTCCCCAGTGCTTTGGCCACGTCAGGGTTTTACTGATGAGATAGGTGCCGGCGGGCAGGTAAATGAAACGGTGCCTGCCGGTATGCTCATTGATGGCCTGCTGCAGGGCCGCGGTGTCGTCGGTTACGCCATCTCCCTTGGCCTGATAGGGGGGCTTGGTGACATCAACCACGTTCGCATGGGGTGGAAACAGCAGGCGCGCAGACGATGGCAGGAATGGATCGGTTGCCCCGCACAGAGATTCCAGCAGCAGTAGAATAGCCAGGAAAGGGTATTTGAGCATGGTGGGGTGGCTGGAATTTCGGGTTTGGCTGAAACGGCCTGCTCGGCTGGAACCTTCGCTTGCGTGGCAGTCCCTGCAGCGCCTTCAAGGGATTACGGCTGCCGCGCTCCCATGGATAGGGTGGAGGGGAAATTAAGCATTTCCCGTTCCTGCGCGCCAAGGAGGAAAGGGCCTTTTGGCCCGCCCGTTCCCTGGAGCCCTTAAAATGGAGGCGGCCTTGCCGCCGCCATCCCACGGATTCCGCACCACGGCGGAATTCAATTCGCGTGACAGGGAAGCCGGATTGTGGGAAATAAAGAACATGGAAGCCTGTCTTGTTCAAGTCTCGCCTCCCACAGAGCATCCGTTACCGGAAAGTGGCACCGTGATAGGCCGCGCCACCTCCGCCGCGCTCCGGGTGGACGATCCCTCCATCTCCCGGGAGCACGCCCGCATCCTGCATCAGGGAGGCTTCTGGCAGATCATGGATCTCGGCAGCTCCAACGGCACCCTCGTCAACGAGATGCCGGTGCGCGGGGTGTGCCGCCTGATGAATGGCGACCAACTGCGCCTGGGAAGTTGTAAATTCCTCTTCCACTGCAATCCCGACGAAGCCTCGCAGGATACCCAGAGTGGAGCCACCTTCCTCAGCCTGCCGGAAACCCGGCAGGTGGTTTTGCTGGTGGCGGATTTGAAGGGATTCACCCATCTCTCCTCCCAGCTGTCGTCCACCGAACTGGCGGCTGCCGTGCGGTTCTGGTGTGATGAATGCCGCCGCATCCTCGCTCAGCACGGGGCGGTGCTGGACAAATTCATCGGGGACTGCGCCTTCGCCTGGTGGCCCGGTTGCGGCGCGGTGAACAGGGAGCAGGCGGTGCGGGCCGCCCGGGCCTTGCTGGAGATCACCCCGCCGGCCGGATTGGTGATGGAGTGCGGGGTGGCCCTGCATTGCGGCGAGGCCGCGCTCTGCCGGATGCCGGATTCCTCCTTCACGCTGCTGGGGTCCCAGGTGAATACCGCCTTCCGCATGGAATCCCTCACCCGGCAGCTCGGGCACCCCCTGCTGGTCAGTGCCCGCTTTTGTGAGGATTGGCCCGATGCCCCATTCCACTTTTCAGAATGTGGGGTGTTTCCCTTGAAGGGGCTGCCGGAGCCGGTGCAGGTCTTTGCGGTGCTGCCGGAAACTCCCGCTCCCGCCAGCCCCTGATTTTGCTGCGCCAATCAGAGCCATCGGGCCGTCAGGGGCTCCGACCGCCCGCCTCCATTTGTGGAGGGTCAAACTCCCGGCTGAAATCACGATTATCCATCCAGAAGGTGCCACGCTTCCGGTTGAGCACCACCCCGCGGGCCACGTTTTCGGTCACCACAATGCTGTCGGTGCCGGGGTCATGGACCATGATCACGTTCCCCCAGCGGCTGGCTGCGGTGATCTTTTTCAGCTAGCAGCATGCGGGATTCAATTGGTTTGGTCTGCGTTATGGCTCAAAGCTCAATCATCAGCCTGCAGCCCGAAAAACCACTTCAGGAAGGACACAGGATGCCCGGTATAGAATCCGAAAGCTAATAACACCAAGGCTGCGACGGTAATGAGTAGAGTCACGTGTTTAGCTCTCCCCGGCCAGTGAGATGTATTTTGGTGCGTCGTGATGTTCATGATTCTTATGGGATCGGCTTTGCCGAACAAAGGGGAATCCACTGGAGTTACCGGGCACAGAGACAGGCACGCCGGCGGCGCAGCAGGAACGGAACTGCCGACAACATCATGAGAAGCACCCCGGACGGCTCCGGGATGGCCGGGATCTGCTGGCTCACGGAAGCACTGCTTTGCTGGAGGCCGTGTTTCGCATAGTCATCGGCACGTTCGAGGACGACGGCCCCGGACCAGGGACTGACAATTTGATGGGCCGCGGCGAGGGCGCTGGCGGCAGGGGGATCGGTCAGGGCGAGGCGGGAGGCCTCGGTGCGGGCGAACCAGCGGGCGAGGGAATCGCTGGTTTTGAGAGCCCCGTCCGGTGGGGCGGCGCCTTCAGCCTGGGTGGTGAAGCTGCCACCGCGTTGCAGGAAGGCACCACGGAGGGAGGCAGCGAGATCATGACCCGCATGGCGCACGGGGAGGGTGGTGATGCGGGACAAACCGGCAAAGAGTGCCGCGAGCGTATTTTCACCATGAACCAGCGGCACATCCAGCAGGGTAAAGCGGGAGACGCTGCGCTCCATCAATTGCTCCAAAGTCAGGCGGGAAGCACTCGAAACCGGTTGCGGGCCGTGCAGCCAGATAAGGCAGCCGTCGGGTTTTCCGCGCAGCCACTCCATGGCGGCGGCGAGGGCCGGGGTGTTGTCCCGGCCTCCGGCAAAGGTCAGGCCGGCGGACCGGGGATCAGTGAGGGTCTGGAGTCCGGCAGCGGTATCACCGGGCAGAAAAAGCATGGCCGGGATCTGGGGAAAGGTGCCGAGGGCAGACAGAATAGCCTCGCGGTGGGGAGCGAGAGACGCGGAAGTATCGACGACCCAGGCGACCGCCGCAGGCTGCGTGGTGACAGGAGGCGCATGGTTTCTAACGACAATTCGGGCGTCCGGGGCGGCGAAGCGGTCCTCGCTGTAAACCACGGCGGCGGGTTGGTGCATCCAGGTGAATAAGGCCCCGCTGCCGGTGAGGGATTGCGGGGCAAGGGAGGCGGTGACGGTGGGACGCCCGGCTTCCAAAGCGTTGTGCGGGTTGAGTTCATCGGAAAGAGCCAGCGTTCCCTGGTCAGCCTGAATCCACAACGCGTGACGCGCGGCGGGGGATAGTTCGAAGTTTTGCTCCACGAGGGAAGGCAGCCAGACCCGGTGGTCGGCCCCGGCGGGAACGGTGAAGGTGATACGGGTTTTCAGTTGGCCGCGTGCCGGGACCGGGAAGGCCTGGACGAGAATACTGCCGGCCTCTGGCTGGGTGACGAGCACGGGGTCGCGCCGCTGGACGACGGCCACCGACTGATAAGCGGCCCGGACTTTGGAGACCGTGCTGTAGGCGGCTTCCTCCGGCTGACCGTTCACCCAGAGCGTGACGCGGCTGACAAATCCACCCGGCGGCAGGGCGATGCGGCAGCGGGCTTCCTCGGGATTTTCTGTTCTGTTATCGAACGTCAGGGTCCACTCGCCCCACGTCAGCCCGGACGCCTGCTCGCAGTGCCAATCCATCCGGCCCTCCGCCAGACTGAGACCGCTGATGTGTCCAGCGACCTGGGTGCCGCCGCGATCATTATCGCTGCCGGCATTCCGCTCCGGATTGAAGATGGTATGAATCCACGGACCGGCCCTGGCCGGGCGGGGCACCGAACTGAAGGTGCGGCCCGTCACGCGGTAATACAGTTCCCGGCTGGTGCTGGCAAACAGCTCTGCTTCCACGCCATTTCCGGTACCGGGCCGGCGCACCCACTCGGCCATCCAGGCGACGGGGCCTTCATTCAGGGCGCGGCCCATCTGGAAGCGGAACGGTCTGGAATAACAAGCTCTGAGCAGGGCATCCTCTGATCCCCACTGACGGATCATGCGGATGGCGGAGGCGCGTTCCGCTTCATCCATCCCGGCCCGCTCCGCCCGGAAAATGCCGAGGCGGGTGACGAGTGCGGGAAGGCCCATCAGCAGGATGAGCAAGACCATTCCCCAGAAACCCTGACGCAGTTTGCGGCGTGCGGGGAGTCCGTCCCCGCGGACCAGCGCATTCCACGCCTGACGGACTGCGGTGAGGGCGAAAAACGGTGACAGGGCCAGCAGACCGACCCCAAACCAAATGATCGTCGGCACCGCCGCCGGGGAAACCGGCAAAAAGCAAATGCCGTAGTAAAATGTCACCGCTAAAGCCGCGCCGATAATCCAAGGGAGGCAGGCCAGCAGCCGGGGAGGCAGCCCGGTGCCCCGGCTTTTCAAAAAGAGCCACGCCGAGGCGGGAACCACCAGCACCAGCAGGTGGTGGAACAGATCCGGCATGGGATCGAACAACATTCCGGCGCAGCCACGCGTGATAATTTCAAACGCCACGACCAACAGCGGAAAAAAGAACGCCGCCAGCCTGATCCAACGCCAGGCCCGGGGCCTGGCAAATGGCTGGCCCGACACCTCCGGCCGCCTGACCGGGGCAGCAACGGGAGGAATGGCGGCAGCCGGGAGCACTTCCCCCATTTTCGCCAAAGCCTGGCGGAGATCCTCCAGCGTAACCGTGGTCACGCCGCGTTGCTTCAGTTCCTCTTCGAGATGGGCTTGAAGATCACTGCGCAGTTCCTCCCCATCCGCGCCATCCAGTTGGTCCGGCGCGAGCCGGGCGGCGAAATAACGTTCCAACCCGCCTTGGGCGGGCGGGGTCCACTGGAGCACTGGGATAGTCATGGTAAAGGCAGGTTGAGAGGAAGCGCCGCGTCCGGCTGGAGGGCGGTGACGGCTTGGACGAGTGCCGTGAAGTAGGGCCGCATCAGACGCAGGCGGTCCCGGCCGGCCTCCGTGAGTTGATAGTATTTCCGGGCCGGGCCGGAGGAGGATTCCTCCAGACGGGAGTCCACCAGTCCGGCACTTTTCATCCGGGAAAGCAGCGGGTAGATGGAACCTTCCGCGACCGACAGGCCCGGAGTGGCACTGAGCCGCTTCACCAGCGCGTAGCCGTAATGCTCCCCCGCATCGAGGGCCGAGAGCAAACACAGTTCCAGCACGCCTTTGCGGACCTGAACGGTCCAATTGTCGAAAAAGTCATCCATGGCTTGCTGGTTCGGCAGGTATCTTGCATTGCACGTTACACTTGGTCAATCTGAAATGATGAGATTTTCCCAAACCGATGGAGACAGCCACCGCCAGGCATTTTCCACGACCTTGTCCGAGGGCTTTGATGTTGCAGTCCACCGGAGAGTCTCCTATAAATCGCCCGGCAGGCTTCCTGCTTCCCGTCCGATTTTCCATCCACCATCATGCTCGACCGTCTTCTCTCCCGCGCTGCGCTGCCTCTCAGCCTCTCTTTTGCCCTGTTTCTCACCGGCTGCGGCAAGGAAGCCTCGACCGATATTGTTATCGGGGAAGTGGCCTCGCTGACCGGGGGCACCGCCGCCTGGGGCAAGGCCCAGAATGAAGGCGTGAAAATGGCCGTCGAGGAAATCAATGCCGCCGGCGGCATTCTCGGGAAGAAAGTCAAACTGATCACCGAAGATGACCAATCCAAAAACGGCGAAGCCGCTACCGTGACCAAAAAGCTGGTCTCGCGTGAAAACGTGGTCGCCCTGATCGGGGAAATCGCTTCCAGCAAGTCCTTGGAAATGGCCCCGATTTGCCAGAAAGCCAGCGTGCCGATGATTTCCCCCGGCTCCACCAATCCGAAGGTGACGGAGGTGGGCGATTTCATTTTCCGGGTGTGTTTCATCGATCCTTTCCAAGGCACCGTGATGGCGAAGTTCGCACTCTCCAAAGGCTGGAAGAAAATGGCCGTGATGACTGATGTAAAACAGGATTACAGCGTGGGCCTGACCCAGTTCTTCAAGGAGCATTTCACCAAAAACGGTGGCACCCTCGCGGTGGAGCAGAGCTTCAGCACCGGTGACAAGGACTTCAAAGCCCAGCTCACCGCGATCAAAGCGGCCGGCGTGGATGCCATTTTCGTCCCCGGCTATTATGCGGAAGTCGGTCTGATCGCCTCCCAAGCCCGCGAACTCGGCATCAACGCGCCAATGTGCGGCGGCGACGGCTGGGATGACGCCTCCCTCATTCAAGTCGCTGGCAAGGCGGTGGAAGGCTGCTACTTCTCGAACCATTTCTCCACCGAAGACAAATCCGAAGCCATCCAGGGCTTCGTGAAGAAATACCAATCCTTGAAGAACGAAAACCCCAGCACCTTTGTGGCCCTTGGTTATGACTCCACCATGCTGCTCTTCGACGCCATGAAAAAGGCCGGATCCACCGATGGCAAAGCGGTGCGCGACGTTCTCGCCAGGACCAAGGACTTCCCCGGCATCACTGGCAACATCACCCTGGACGAGAAACGCAACGCCACCAAATCCGCCGTGATCCTCACCATCAAGGACGGCCAGATTGTGTACGTCGAAACGGTCAAACCCTGAAGTTCCGGCATTGGTCACGATCCCACGGGCTCCCACCCACTGCACCCATTGGAACAGTTCCTTCAACAACTGCTAAACGGACTTTTCCTCGGGTCGATCTACGCGCTCATCGCCCTGGGTTACACCATGGTTTACGGGGTGCTGCGTTTTATCAACTTTGCCCACGGGGATGTGTTCATGCTGGGGGCCTTTTCGGGGCTCTATCTGAACAAGTGGCTGGGGCCCGCGCTTGCTCCGTTCCACTGGTCTCTCAGCCTGACGGTGATCCTCGTCCTGTCCATGGCGCTCTGTGCCGCCCTTGGCATCCTGATCGAATTTCTCGCCTACCGCCCCCTGCGGAACCGTCCGCGCCTCAACGTCCTCATCACCGCGATCGGCGTCTCGCTGCTGATTGAATACACGGGGCAGTTGGTTTTCGGAGCGACCCAGCAACCCTTCCCGGCGCTGATTCCCGCGGACAATATCGCGCTGACCGGCAACCTCGCCGTCACGAATACCCAAATGATCGTGTTTGTCACGGTGGTGGTGCTGCTGGTGGCCCTGCGCTACATTGTGATGAGCACCCGGATGGGCCTCGCCATGCGCGCCCTGTCGCTCAATCCCACCGCTTCCGCTCTCATGGGCGTCAATAACAGTGTGGTGATTTCCTTCACTTTCGGCTTGGGCTCGGCGTTGGCCGCCGCCGGAGGAATTCTCTACGCATCGCTGTATCCCTCCGTGGAACCGTTCATGGGTATTATCCCAGGCCTCAAGGCGTTTATCGCCGCCGTGCTGGGCGGGATCGGCAATATTCCGGGAGCCGCCCTCGGCGGACTGATTATCGGGGTGACCGAGACCCTCGTCGGTGGTTACAGCTCGGCAATCGGCCTTCCGACCGGCTACAAGGACGGCGTTGCGTTTGTGATTCTGATATTGATCCTGCTCTTCAAACCTTCCGGCCTGCTCGGAAAAACCGAACGCGAAAAAGTCTGACATGAAGCGTTATCAAGCCCAGATCGCCCTGCTCGCCGCGTTGCTCATCAGCTTCATGGTGTCCCAGTTTTCCGGCCGGATGAATGACTACTATCTGGACATCGTCCTGACCGCCGGGATCAGTGTCATCCTCGCGGTCAGTCTGAATCTGGTGAACGGTCACACCGGTCAATTTTCCCTGGGCCATGCCGGCTTCATGGCCGTGGGGGCCTACGGCGCTGCCGTCGTAAGCCTCCAGCTTGGCCCGCAATTGGCCACGATCCTCGGGAGCAGCGGAACCGGTGAAGGCGTGGCCTTTTTGATTGCCCTGGTGACCGGAGGATTGGCTGCCGCGCTCTGCGGCTGGATTGTCGGCGTTCCCTCGCTCCGGCTGCGCGGCGATTACCTGGCCATTGTCACGCTGGGCTTCAATGAAATCATCCGGGTAGTCCTGCAGAACACCACACCCGACGGCGTCTTCGGCGGGGCCCTGGGTTTGGGGGGGATTCCAGCCTCGACCTCCATTTTTTGGGCTTTCGGCGCGGCGGCCATTTGCATCTACGTGGTCACCACGATGATTGGTTCCACCTGGGGCCGGGGATTCCTCGCCGTCCGTGACGATGAAATCGCAGCCGGTTCCATGGGCATCAATACCACCCGCTACAAGGTCACCGCTTTTGTGGTCGGCGCTTTTTTTGCCGGCGTGGGCGGCGGGCTGTATGCCCATCAAAAAGGCGCCATTAATCCCGAAGGATTCAACTTTTTGAAATCCGTGGATGTGGTGGTGATGGTCATTCTGGGCGGCATGGGCAGTACCGTGGGAGTCATCCTCGCCGCCATCGTGCTGACAGTTTTGAACGAATACCTGCGAGACTTCGAACAATACCGTATGATCATTTTCTCCTTGCTGCTCATCGTCATGATGATCGTGCGTCCCCAGGGGCTGCTGCCCGCCACCCTCTTCCAAAAGAAAGGCCGCACCGCATGAGTCAGGGCCTGCAATTGGACCATGTCACCATCCAGTTCGGCGGCCTCAAAGCCGTGAGCGGACTCAGCTTTCAGGTACCGCCCGGCGAAATCTTCGGACTGATCGGCCCCAACGGTGCGGGCAAAACCACCGTATTCAACATGATCACCGGCGTCTATACCCCCACCGCCGGGAACATCTCCTTCAACGGTATCTCCCTGCCCGGCCACCAGCCGCATCAGATCACCCCGCTGGGCATCGCCCGCACCTTTCAGAATATCCGGCTGTTCCCTTCCCTCTCGGTCTTCGACAATGTGAGGACCGCCATGCGGATGCACCTCGCCGGCGGCATGGGCAAAGCCCTCCTGCGGGGCCGGGCATGGCGGGAGGAAGAAGCCACCATCGACACCAACGTGATGGATTTGCTGGAAATCTTCGACCTTGGCAAAGTCCGGCACGAAATGGCCACCAGCCTGCCCTACGGCGACCAGCGTCGGCTCGAAATCGTGCGCGCCCTCGCCACCAAACCCAAGCTGCTCCTGCTTGATGAACCCGCCGCCGGGATGAACCCCACGGAAAAGGAAGTCCTGATGCGCCTCATCCAGTTCATCCGTGATAAATTCGATATCGCCATCATGCTGGTTGAGCACGACATGA
>CAIZWU010000387.1 GCA_903936775.1 uncultured bacterium
AAGCAGTTCATCGGGATCCCCGTCCAGCCCGAGTTCCAAAAATGGCTCACCCGGCGTCTCCCAGGCACTCCGCCAACTCCTCCAGGGCCACGCCTCCAAGGCCATCAATGACAGCTAAACCCATACGGACCTTGATACCCCGCGAAAGGCTGTCGGCTTGGTTCCGGCAGCCAGCAGTGCCACGGCTTGGACTCTGAACCCGCCAGGATATCGTTTGCGCTGTTTCATGGTCTCTTTTGGTGGTATTTGATCCTGCAATCTACCACCCTTTAATAATCGCAGCAGCCCGGTGTGGGCGTGGCGTGCGGCACTCTGTAGCTGGGCTGCCGTATTGTCCTGAAGATGCGATGGCGGTGGGCGCTGCGGGATAAAATGTGCCGGGAAGATGAAAGAAGCTTCCGGGATTTGGGCTTTGAGCGGTGGCGCTCTGGATGTGCCACTCCCAGTATTCCCCATCCATCCGGTAATTCCCCCTACGCCGTAAACTCGATGAAATCGGTGGTCGACAACCACCGTTCCGTGATAGATTCCCCCCCTATGCCAGCCCGAAAGGTCAAGGACACCTCCCCTAAAAGCACGCCCGTCAAGATTGCCGACGCACTTGCGCCGGATGCGGCTGCCGATATCCCGCCGGAGGTGGTGAAGCAAGTTTACGAAAAGACCCGCAAGAGTCTGATCGAACGTCTGGGAAACTGGGAGGACCAGAAGTCATGGGATGAATTTTACCGCACCTACTGGCGGCTGATTTACGGGGTGGGTCTGAAAAGCGGGCTGCGTCCCGAGGAGGCGCTGGACGTGGTCCAGGAGACGATTCTGGCCATCGCCAAGCAATCGAAGGAACACCGCTACGATCCGAAAGCCGGCAGTTTCAAAGTGTGGCTGATGAATATGACCCGGTGGCGTATCGGCGACCAGTTCCGCCGCCGGGCCAAAGACACCGCCATGCACCATTTCCCCGGCGACGAGGAAGGGCGGAATACCAGCGTGCTGGACCGCGTGGAAGATCCCGAAGCCCAGAAACTGGACCGCATCTGGGAAGTGGAATGGAAGCGGAACATCGCTGACCGGGCCATCGCCATCGTGAAACAGCGGGTCTCTCCGCGGCAGTTCCAGATTTTTGATGCCTACGTGATCAAACAATGGGGCGTAAAGAAAGTAATGACGGAATTGGACGTCAGCATGGCTCAGGTCTACCTCGCCAAGCACCGGGTAGGCGGGCTCATCAAAAAGGAACTGGCTGAACTATCCAAACAGCTCATTTAACTTGTGGAGATACGCCCCGCTGCCCCGCGAATTCCCGATCACGAAGTGCTGCGCTGTATCGGCAAGGGCAGCTATGGCGAAGTGTGGCTGGCACGGGCCGTCACCGGCACCCTGCGGGCGGTGAAGGTGGTCCGGCGCGAGGATTTCGAGTTGGACCGGACCTTCGAACGCGAATTCGAGGGAATCATGAAGTTCGAACCAGTCTCGCGGGACCACCCCGGCCTGGTCCACGTGCTGCACGTGGGGCGGAATGATGAGCAGCAGTTTTATTATTATGTGATGGAACTGGGCGACGACCGCGAGCGCGGGTCGCGGGTGGATGCGGCCGACTATGAAGCCCGCACCATGGGGACCGACAGGGCCATGAAGCACCGGCTGCCGGTGGCGGATTGCATCGAATATGGCACCCAGGTGGCGGAGGGTCTGGCGCACCTGCATGAATGCGGCCTGACGCACCGGGACATCAAGCCGTCCAACATCATTTATGTGAACGGGAAGGCCAAGCTGGCGGACATCGGTCTGGTGGCCGCCGCCGGCCAGATGACCTTTGTCGGAACCGAGGGATTTGTCCCGCCGGAAGGGCCTGGCTCCAAATTGGCCGATATCTACAGCCTCGGCATGGTGCTCTATGAATTGAGCACCGGGAAGGACCGCCTGCAATTTCCGGAACTGCCGGACGATCCCGGGGAAGCCCGCACCCGCACACAGCGGCTGGCGCTGAATGAAATTATCCTGAAGGCCTGTGCCCTTCAGCCGAAAAAGCGATTTGCCAGCGCCCGCGACATGGCCCTCGCCCTGCGTGCCGCCAGCCGGAAAAAGCCCAAGGGCCCGCCTTGGATCGGGCGCCTGATCGCCCTGCCCTTCGTTACCGCCGCCGCCGCTTTTGTGATCGTGACCTGGCAGCATCATGGGGCCATGCCCTGGCCCCCCGGACGGTTTGCGGACAAGGATGGCGTCGCCCCGCCGCCCCCAGCGCGGGATGGTCAGGTCTACATCCAAAGCAAGCCCCCGGGCGTCGAAGTCTGGTGGAATGAAAAAATGGTCGGACGCACGCCGCTGACGGTGTCGGTCCCCGCGGGCGATGCTAATTTCACCCTGCGGAGAAAGGGCTACCGGGATGCGGATGTGGCTGTGGGCAGTATCGAATCCGGAAAGCCCAGCTCCCCGCCGGAAGTGATCCTGCGTTTCGACAATCCTCCCAAGCCCGGCCAGATCTGGGAAAAAAACAGCCTCGACATGCTCTTCGACCCCACCCCGGAGGGTCATATCTCAAGGCGCGCGGTCACTTACGATCAACTCCAGAAAGTTCAGGCCCTCGTCGACGGGGCGGTAGTCCGGGAAGTCACCGGCCCCAACGAGGAACTGCACCTGGTGGGCATCCCCCTCGCGGATGCGGCGCGGTTTTGTGATGAACTCACCCAACGGGAAACTTTGGAAGGATGGTTGACCGAGGATCTTTGCTATCGACCCGAGCCCTTTGTTCCGAAGGATCCCGACGAGGCCAAAAAACTCAAACCGGGACAAGTCTGCTTCCGCCTCGCAGTGGAGAAATTCGGGACCATTAGGATTGATTCCGATCCTCGCGGCGCGGAGGTTTACGAGGGAAAACTGCGCCTCGGCACCACCCCCTGGCAAACCTTCCGGCACCATCCCGGCCCCCTCGAATTCCGGCTCACCCTGCCCGGCTACAAGGAAACCCCCGCCAAAGGCACCCTGAAGTCAGGGAGCGCCCTGGTCCTGACGGTTCCTCTCCAGAAAAGCAAACTCGCGGTCTTCGGCAAAATCTGGACCAACAGTCTGGACGTCCCCCTGGTGCCCCTTTCGCCGGACGTTCTGACCGCCATCTGGGAGACCCGGGTGCAGGATTACGCTGCTTTTGCCAAAGCCAGGGGCGTGACCGTCCGCCTCCAGGACGAGGACAAAAACGGCAAGGACGATCTGGATCAGGAAGGCACCCATCCGGTGGTGAATGTGACCCGGCAGGAAGCCCGGCAATTCTGCCGCTGGCTGACCGACACTGAGCGGGCCGCCGATTATCTGGATGAGAGCATGGAATACCGGCTGCCTACCGACACCGAATGGAGCCTCGCGGCCGGCTCACCCAACTTGAATGAACTGCGCCGCACCCCGGCCGAGCGGCACCTCGCCGTCACCGGCGTTTATCCCTGGGTCCCCCCCTATCAGTTTCCCCCGCCCACCGGAAATGCCAAAACCAAGCTGCTTCCAGACGTCATCCCCACCAAACCAGCCGGCAATCTCGGCGACCTTACCGCCTTGAAACGGGGCGCCCTCGGCACCCTCAAACCCGCCCAGGTCAAGGCCCTCGAGGAGCAGGGCTATGACGACGGGGTGGCCTTCACCTCGCCTGCCGGCCAGTTTGCCCCCAACGGCATTGGCCTCTTCGATTTGTCAGGCAACGTCTGGGAATTTGTTGACGAAGATTACGGCGGCGGGAAAACCCCCGGACGCCAGGCCTTTGCGGTGCTCCGGGGAGGCGGCTGGAATACCCTGGCTACCGAACGGGATGAACTCGCGACCCAATTCCGCAACGCCATTCCCGCAGACAAGTTCGATGTCATCTACGGCTTCCGCGTCGTGCTGGCATTGATCACGCCCTCCGTGCCACCGGCGGTGCCGACCGCCAATGGCACCACCAATCCGCCCGCCTCCAGCATCCCGCCCTACGAACCGGACACGGCAGACTGAAAACCGATCAGGCTGGTGGCTTCCACGGCTTGTCTCCTTTTGAGAATCCGCGGCTCAACGCCCGGGCGGAGGAGCCGATTGCGACGCCATCTCGGCGAGGTGCCAGGCTATTTTCCCGGCATGCGTCCGCAGGCGGCGGGTAGCGTCCTTGATCCGCTGGCGTTCCGACTCGCGGGTGGCAGAGACGACCGCAGGCTGGAAGCGCAGACGGGAAGTAATATTATTGATCAGCATGGGGGTAAAACGGGGGGATTCCACCTGTAGTGGCGTCACCTGCCATGTTGAACCCGTGATAAAATCACACAGCGTTTGTAAGTGGGCGGAAACTCCCCTGTCCCGGGAGGGTCAGCCCTCCGGGCGGCCACTACCCAGCCGCCGGCTCGTTCCGCATGAAATCAGCCACCTGGGCGAAAAACGCGAAGAGGGAGCCCGCCGCCGCCGCGGGAATGGCGGTTTCCTCCATGGAAGCCTTCATGAGTTCCAGCCAGCGGTCACGCTCCGGCTCACCGATGGCAAATGGCAGGTGCCGTCCCCGCAGCCGGGGATGACCGCGGGTTTCAATGTAGCCCATATTGCCGTGAAACCGGAAACGCAGAAATCCCGCGAAGCGTTCCTCAGCGCCGGCCCAGTCGTCGGGTGGATACATCGGCCCGATCAGGTCATCTTCTTTCATCCGGCGGTAGAAGGCGGCGGCCAGGCGGGTAAACGCCGCTTCGTCCACTTGTTGGACAATCAGGGGTTCATCGATCTGCGCGGACATATCACGGGAAAGCTCAGGGACGGCCAGCAGGCTGGGCCGGTGGTTTATTGCCGGAACGCACGCGCTGCCACCAGCTGCGCAATCCAGGTTTCGGGGCCTCCGGGGCGGGGGCCGCTGCAGGAGCAGAGGCCTGAGCCGCCGGACCAGGCTCGGGCTTTCTACGCCGGGTGGAGACCGCAGCATCATCCGGATCCTCATCACCTTCCACTTTGTCTTCCGGGATTTCCTTGCCGTCTTTCTTCAGCTTGTAGATTTTGTTGAAGACATCACCTACGATGGGAGCAACTTTACGACCTCCGGAAATTTCATCTCCAGGGTCGCCCTCGTAGAGCGCCGCATAGGCATACTCCGGATTGTGGGCCGGGATGAATCCGGCAAACCAAGCCACGTAGTCCTTGGGACTGTCATGCCATTCCCCGGTGCCGGTCTTGCCGGCCATGGCCACATAATCATTGGAAGCGCGGGTCCCGGTGCCATCCCCATCCGCCACCACGGCACGCATGCCCCGGCGCACCGCCTTCAGCGCGTCCTTGTCAATGGTCAGGGCGGTGCGCACGCTGGGGGGAAAGTTTTGCACGATCCGGCCATCCACGTCCTGGATCTGACGGACCAACCGTGGCCGTGGCACCGCATCCCCCCGCGCCACCGAGGCCATCATCTGACAAACCTGCAGGGGAGTGGCGGAGACTTCTCCCTGACCGATAGCCACGTTGGCGAGGACCCCTCCGGTCATTTCCCCCTTTCGTTTACGGTAGTATTCCGGGCTGGGCATATTGCCGGCGGCTTCCATGTTGGGGAGGCAGATGCCCGTTTTATCGCCAAAGCCCATCGTCACCGCCATGGCACTGAGATTCGAGGCTCCGGCGATCTTGGCGGCCTGCCAGAACCATGGGTTGCAGGAGCGTTTGATCGCCCGCTCCACATCCATGGACCCTTCATCCTTGTGACTGTGATTCCACATCCAGGTGTTGCCGAATTTCATGCCCTTGGGACAGTTGAACTCCGTGTGTTCCGTCACCTTCCCACTGTCCAAAGCGGCGAGGGCGGTGATCACCTTGAAGGTGGAAGCCGGCGGATACAGTCCCTGCAAGGCACGCGGCAGCAGGGGATTCTGCTTATCCGTCAGGTATTTGTTGTACTCCTCCGTCCCGATCCCATACGCCCAGTCGTTGGGATTGTAGCCAGGATTGGAACACATCGCAATGACATCGCCGGTCTTCACATCCATGATCACAAAAGCTCCCCGCACGGCATTTTCCTTCATCTCATGTTCCACGATCGCCTGAAAGCGGGCATCGATCGAAGTCACGACCGTGTGTCCGGCCTTGGGCCGCTGGACCCAGTCTTCCGAGAGCCGCTCCCCCGCCGCATT
>CAIZWU010000388.1 GCA_903936775.1 uncultured bacterium
AGCACCGGCCGGCTGCTCCGGCCGGCGCGGAGCACCCCGGCGAAGTCGATCTTCACCATGATAGGATACATCATGAAGAACAGGCAGATGGCGATCGGGATGGAGACCACCGGCGCGCCGTTCACGTTGATGGACCAGCCATCCAGAGTTTTGGCAAAACCGGGGGCAGCTTTGCCGAGCGCGATGCCACCAAGAATACAAAGGCCTACCCAGAAGGTAAGATAGCGCTCGAAGCGGTTCATCTCCTGAAAATGGGCTGGATCACGCCCGGGGGCAAGGGACAGTTGGCCTCCGGGTCAGGCGGTCAGGATCAGCTTCAGGCCGGCGATCAACAGGACCACGGCAAGGAGACGCTTGATGAGGGCAGGCTCAAACCAGCGGCTGCCCAGCCATGAACCGGCGGTGCCGCCGGCCACCGCCGCGATGGCAAGCAGGATCGCGAACGGCGGGAAGCTTTTGGTGCTGCTGAGATTCCCGAGCAGCCCGGCGGCGGAATTGACCAGAATGAAGAGGGCGGAGACGGCCGCTGCCGGCTTGGCCTGCGCCCAGCGCATCATCAGCAGCAAGGGCGTTAAAAAAATACCACCTCCGGTGCCAGTGAGACCCGCAAGCAATCCCATGCCCGCGCCAAGCAGGAGCGACACCGGAAGAGAGGGGACCTGTTTCACGGAATCATCGGCCGGACGCCAGAAGAACCGGACGGCGGAGAAGATCAGGACCACCCCCACCAGCCCTTTGAAAACCGGAGTGGGAAGGTTGATGTATCCACCCACAAAGGCCAGAGGAATGGCCAGCACCGCAAAGGGCCAGAAGAGACGCCAGGAGAAATATCCGGCCCGCCAAAACTGCCAGGCACCGATGCCGGCCACCAGAATATTGAGCATCAATGCCGTGGGTTTGATCACAGCCGGCGCAAGGCTGAACAAGGACATGACCGCGATATAACCCGACGCCCCGGCATGGCCGACACTTGAGTAGAGCAAGGCAACGACCATGATAGCCGCCGCGAGGAAGGGTAGTTGGTCTGGCAACATCGCAGAAACTCCCTTCACCGGAATGAAAGGATTGTCACGCCGCCATTCATCATCGGCGGAGCCCCTGCCAAGGGCAGGGCAGTGGCCAGCCACGCCGCCGGAAATTTACCCCTGGCGCCGCGTCCATCGCTGGCTTTACCTCGCGCCCCCTCAAATCTGCCTGTGGAAGACGCCTACAAAGTTAAACTCGATATCTTCGAAGGTCCTCTCGACCTCCTGCTCTACCTGATCAGGAAGGAGGAGCTGGATGTGCTGGACGTGAATATCGAGCGCATCACCAAGCAGTATATTACCTACATCGACACCTTCAAAATGCTGAACATCGACCTCGCGGGCGAGTTCATCGTGATGGCGGCGAATCTGATGTATTTGAAGAGCCGGACTCTCCTGCCCCGCCCCGTCCAACCGCCGGATGCGGATGATGACGAGGAAGATCCACGCTGGGAACTGATCCGGCAACTCATTGAATATAAGAAGTTCAAGGACGCCGCTGGATTCCTCGCCCGCCGCCAACTGCAGATGGAAAATGTCTTCCCCGCAGTGCCGGAAGTTCCGGTTTCGGCCCAGACCGTCACTCCCTCCGGCCTGCCGGAAATGGGTATTTTCGATCTCATCCGCGCGTTCCAAAAGGTGCTGGTCCGCTTCCAAAAGGAGGAAATCGGCCTGCACGAGATCGTGGACGACAAGTTCACCGTTTCCGATAAAATCGATACCCTGCTGCGCACCGTGCTGCCGGGCGAGCACATTGTCTTCCTCAGCCTGTTCCAGGAAGCCAGTTCCCGGGATGAGGTCATTGTCACTTTTGTCGCCTTGCTCGAACTGATCAAACTCCGCCAATTCCGTGTCACCCAGAATCATCTTCTGGGTGAAATCACGCTTTACCGCAACGAACACACCTGATCCACCACGTATGCCCCGGGAGCTGGAAAACATTGTTGAATCCATCATCTTCGCCTCTCCGGAAGGAGCTAGCACGAAGGAAATCACCCGCTGCGTCCGCGGCGCCGTGGTGACCGCCCGCGAGGCCAATGGCGAGAACGCGGACGAAGCCATCACCCGTTTCGCCGATGTCGTGGAACCCCAGGTGGCCGCCGCCATCGCGCATTTGAATGCGATCTATGAGGAAACCGGCCGGGCCTTCTGCCTTGTCGAGCGTCCCGCGGGCTGGCGCATCATGAGCCGGGCCGAATTCTCCCCGTGGGTCCGTGAGCTGTTTCCCGACAAAAAACCCGCCCGTCTTACCCCCAGTGCCCTGGAGACACTGGCGATCATCGCCTATCGCCAACCGATCACCAAAAGCAGCATCGAAGCGGTGCGCGGCGTCAGCGTGGATGGCCCGATTCAGGCCCTGCTCGACCGCAACGTGGTCCGCATTGCTGGCCGCGCCGACTTGCCGGGCCGCCCGCTGCTTTACGAAACCACCGACGTTTTCCTCGAGCACTTCGGCATCAAAACCGTGGATGAACTTCCAAATTCATCCGAATTGCGCAGCGTAAAACTGCCCGAACCGGAACCGGTCACGCCGCCTGCGGCCCCGGATCCCCAAGCCGAACTCGGTCTCGAAGGAGGCTCCGCAGAGCAACCAGCGGCTTCCAAACCACGGAAAAAAGGCAAAGGCAAAAAAGCTTCGACCGAAAGAGAAGCGGCAACCGCTGAAGCGGCCACGGAATCAGTTCCCGGGAGCGGGCCCACGGGCTCTCCTCCCGAAGCCAATGCTCCGGATGTTGAGTGGTCGCCCTCCGAGGAGCCGGAATCCGAAGGGGAGCCCACTCCGGAGGATCAGGAACCACCGTTCCCCCACGACCCGGACAGCCAGCCCGGAGCGCCCCCCGCCGAGGCATGACCTCCGGAGCCTGCTTTGAGGGGAGCCCTGTCCCTTCTGCGGGACCCAGCCACAATCCAAAGGCGTTGATTTTGTCTTTTGCTGCAAAAAGTGGCAGGTGGGAGACGCTTTCGACGCTTTGGTCCAAGCCGCGGCATTATTTCCATCATGCCGCCTCTGGACATCCGGCAATCCATCCCTACCGTCCGCTGCAATGACCGCGATTCCTCCCCGTCGATTCATGTCCCTGGCCACCAGCCTGCTGTGCCTCTCCCTCGGTGCCTGCAAGAGCACCAAGCCCAAGTCCGGATATTCCGAGGTGGTGGACTACACGACTCCCAACACCAACCTGACCCAGAGCGAATATCCCTTTGATGAACAGGGCAACTATCTCGCCGATGTCGTGTCCGGCAAAAAGAAGGGCTCCAAAAACAAAACCACCGCAGCCACGCAGAGCTACCCCGAAACCTACGAGAAACCGCCGGAAACCACCGTCGCCAGCACGCCAAATTACGAGACCCCACCTGCGGCCACCTCGAATCCCTATGCCCCGGTCTACGCCTCCGGTGAAAGCGGCTCCGGCTCCACCGCCAGCAACTCCAAGCCCAAGTCCACCTCCAGTCCGGGTAGTTCCAAGCCAAAATCGACCACTGCTTCCAAGCCGAAACCGAAACCCAAAACGGTCGCCAAGCCCAAGCCGAAATCCAGCACCGTCTCCCACACGATAAAAAAAGGCGATACCCTCTATGGACTCGCCAACCGCTACGGCACCAGCGTCAGCGCCATCAAAAAAGCCAACGGACTCTCCTCCGATATGCTGCGTGACGGCCGCAGCCTCAAGATTCCCCGTAAATAACCTTTTCCACCCGGTGGAATCCCTGCCCGGGTTTTTCCTGACATGTCCCTTCCCCGCCCCACTGGCCCGCAACTGACCCGGTTCTTCCTGCTGGGCCTGCCCACCGGGCTTATCATCGGAGGGATCGTGGCTGTGTTCCTGTTCGTCAGCAAAACCGGAATCTCCGGTCCGCAGACCAGTTCCACCCCCTCATCTTCTGCCCCGGCTGCGTTATGAGTTGGAAACTGACGGCGGACCTTCTCGTCATCGCGGCCTATTTTGCAGGCGTCATCGGCATCGGCATTTACTTCAGCCGGAGGAACCGGGACACCTCGGACTTTGCCCTCGGGGGCCGGTCCATCCCCTGGTGGGCCGTGCTCGCCTCCATCCTCGCGGCCGAAATCAGCGCCGGCACTTTTTTCGGGGCGCCTGGCGAAGGCTTCCGCACCCGGAACTTCACTTACGGTCAAATGATGGCGGGCTACCTGTTGGCCCGCCTCGTCGTGAGCTTCGTCTTCATTCCCGCGTTTTACCGGCACAACGTCGTCAGCATTTATGAATTCCTCGAAAACCGCTTCGGGCCCCGCACCCGCCGGTTTGCCAGTGCCGTGTTTCTGCTGACCCGGTCACTTGCCAGCGGCTCCCGCCTCTGGGTGCCCACCGTCCTGCTACTGGTGATCTGGAACCGGCTCAACCCCGGCAATCCGCTCTCCAATTGGGAGCAGTTCTGGTTCACCGGCGGAGCGCTGGTGCTCATCACGCTTCTCACCGCCGCCTACACCGCGATCGGCGGGATCAAAGCCGTAATCTGGACAGATGTGCTGCAGATCGCCGTCCTCTTCGGAGCCCTCGGTTTCTCCCTCTGGTATCTGCTGGGCCACATCCCCGGAGGCTGGGAAGGGGCCAAAACCCATCTCACTGGCCCCCTCGATCTCTCCCTCTGGTCCTGGCATGGTGAGTTGCCCGAGGGCACCCGCTGGGCCGACCTCAGCCTTTGGCAGAAAACCACCAACATCCTCACCACGGAATACACCATCTGGGCGGCCTTCCTCGGTTCCACCTTCATCACCCTCGCCACCCACGGCACCGACCAGGACATGGTGCAGCGCATGCTGACCGCCAAGAACAAACGTCAGAGTGCGGCCGCCACCATCCTCTCCGGCATCGCCGACATCCCCGTCACCGCCGCCGTGATCGGCATCGGCATTCTGCTCTACGTCTTCTACACGCATATCCAGATTGACCCCAACCTGCCGATGGCTGCGGGAAAACCGGACAGCTCCCAGATCTTCCCTTACTTCGTCGTCGATGTCATGCCCGGCGGCCTGCGCGGCCTTGTCATTGCCGGCGTGCTGGCGACCACCATGGGATCGCTCGGCACCGCGCTGAATTCGCTCGCCACCAGCTACAGCCGGGACTTTCACTTCCGCTGGTTCAAAACCCCCGAATCCGACGAGCGGGGCCGCGTGCGCATCATCCGGATCGCCACCGTTGCCTTTGCCGTGGTGCTCATCGGCGTCGGTTTGCTTACGGCCTTCGTCAAAGCCACCAATCCCAGCCTAAGCATCATTCCGATCATCCTGGGAAGTTTCGGTTATACTTACGGGTCCCTGCTCGGGATTTTCATGGTCGCCCTCTTCACCAAAAACCGAGGCAGTGACTTTGGCAACATCATCGCCATGGCCGCCGGTTTTCTGGTGGTTGGGTTCCTCAGCGACCTGCACACCGATGTGGTCCGCATCTTCGCTGGCAGTTCCTTCAGCAGCCTGAAGCCTGACTGGATTCCCACTATCAAGTTTCCCTGGCGCATCATGATCGGCACCATCGTCACCGCTGCGGTGGCCCTCTGCTTTGCCACCAAGGACAGCGAACGCCTCGGCACGCCGGACGAAATCTGATCCATCGCCGGCGGCCCCCCGTTTCCAGCTCTCAGGCGTGGTCCGCCAGAATCCGCCGCACCGTCCCGCTGACCTGTTCCGGCGTCACCGCCTTCATGCAGCGGAAATCGAGTGGGCACTCGCGCAGGAAGCAGGGCGAGCATTCCACATGCTGCCGGATCACCGTGTGGCCCTGCCCCAGCGGCCCGGTCCATGCCGGTTCCGTGGAACCAAAAATCGCCACCACCGGCGTGCCCAGCAGGGCGGCCAGATGCATCGTACCGGTATCGTTGGTCAGGAGCAGACGGCAGCGCCGGAGTTCCCGCATCAACTCCTCCAGGCTGGTGGTTCCGACAAGGTTTTCACACTTCCCGTCCAGCATTCCGGACAGGGTTTCCCCCATCGCCTTTTCGCCGGGAGCCCCGAACAAGACGATCTCCGCATCCAATTCGGCTGAGATCTGCTTGATGGCTTCAGCAAAGCGCTCCAAGGGCCAGCGTTTGGCGGACCCGTACTCCGCCCCGGCGCAGATCCCGATCCTGACTTTCCCTGACACTTCCACCCCCGCTCCCGGCAAAGGATCCTGCAGGGTCGCATCCTCGACATCCGCCCCCAGCCGCCACGCGATCCTGAGGTAGTGCCTGACGTGATGTTCCGTCGGCGTGATGCGCTTCTTTTTGGGAATGATCTGATCCAGCAGCCACTTCCGGTGATGCCCTTGATAACCGACGATCCGCGGAACCCCCGCCAGCCAGGCTTCAAGAGCGCTGCGCAGCGAATTCGGCAGCAACACGGCCGCATCGTAGGAGATGCCGCTGCGTTTGATGACCCTGGCCGCACCCGGAATGCCAGCCTCCCGGGGAATCGCCAGCACGGCATCCACTTCCGGCACCGCCCGCCAGAACCCGGCGAGCTTTTCCGGCGTCAGGATCGTGACCCGGGCATCAGGCCGCCCGCGGCGGATCGCCCGGACCGCCGGCACCGCCATGCAGGCATCGCCGAGCCAATTGGAGGAACGGATCAGGATTTCAAAGCGCTGCAGATTTTCCATCACCATGCCTGGCAACAGAGTGACGCCCCGTTTATAGCGGGCGAGCAGGAAATCCGGATTGGGGGTTTTCCAGCGGTTATGCACCCAGAACCAGTCCGCCGGAGAGTGCCGGATGCCTTCCTCCAGCGTCTGATTCATCCGCGCCGTGGCCTGGTCGACATTCATGCCCTTGGTCATCGGAATCGGCTCTCCGCACACGAGGCGCCAGCGGGCGGGACCGATGGTTTCGACGGTGAGCGCCACCATCGGGGCTCCGGTGCGCCGGCTCAGGAGGGCAGGCAGCGTGGTGGTGGACGCGAGGCGGCCAAAAAACGGGCACCAGACTCCCCCATCCCCCGCATGCTGATCGGCAAGGATGCCGAGGGCATTGCCGTCACGCAACCAGCCCGCCGGAGTCTGGAACCCATCCTTACGGTCAAAAAGGGTGCAGACAGACCGGCTGCGGCGGCGCAACACATGGGCATTCAAATACGGATTGCCGAGAGCCTGATACATGCTGGCGGACTTCACTCCGGGGCCGAGGATATTGGTCTGCGAAAGCACCTCCCAGTTTCCCATGTGACAAAGGGCATAAATCAGACCTTTGCCCTCCTTGAGCACCACGTTTACTTTTTCCATGCCTCGCGTCTCCAGCCGCGCCAGCACCGCCGCTTCACCCATGTAGGAAATCTTGAGACTGCTCAGCAGATTGGCCGTCAGAGTGGCAAAATGCTCCCGCGTCAGCCAATCCAGTTCCGCCGCAGAACGGTCGTGGCCGAAAGCGATCTCCAAATTCCGCCGCACCAGGCGGCGATAACCCGGAAAAATCAAACTACCGGCCCGGCCCAGCACCCGGCCCATCTGCCAGACCACGGTCAGAGGAAGAAGCCGGCAGCAGGTTTCCACCGCCCGGTATACGAGATACGTGAACCGGTGGGACATGGGCAGGCGAAGCGTGGAGGGGGGTTGATTCCGCGGGCCCGATGGCCCATTTGAGAGGAGAATGGACCGCCCGGCAGCGGAAGCGTCAAGCGAGGGAAATTCCGGAAATCAGTGGGTCTCCCGCAAACGAATGGAGAATCCGTCCCCGCCACCGCGCTACGCAACGGACGATTGCCCTTCCCACAAAGCAGTGCCAGCATCATGACTGAACGGAATCCTCTGGCGCGACTCCAAGGCGCCTGCCCGGTTCGTTTTCCCCTGCCCGCATGATAGGCGATCTCATTAAAATCAAAGTGGATGAACTGCCCAGCCGCCGCGCGCGGAAGAAGCCGTTCTTCCGCCGCCCATGGTTCAAGGTATTCCTGCTGGGCTCCATCATTCTCGCCCTCGGCGCCTACATCGGCGCGCAGCTTTACCTGGAACCCTTCCGCAAAAAAGTGGCGGGGTTCGATTTATCCCAAATCAATCAACTGGAGGAAAGCAGCATTGTTTATGACCGGAGCGGAGTGGAATTGGGCCGCCTCTCCCCGCAAAACAGGATCGTCGTCACCTACTCCGAGATCCCCCTGCATTTTATCGAGGCCCTCATCGCCACGGAGGACAGCCGGTTTCTGGAACACCATGGCATTGACTGGTGGGGCGTCACCCGGGCCACCGTCTGGAATACCATCCAGGGCGAAAACCGTCAGGGAGCCAGCACCATCACCCAGCAACTCGCCCGGCAGACCTACGGCCTCTACGAGCGTTCCCTTGACCGGAAAATCACCGAGGCTTTCCTGGCTGAGCGCATCGAACTGTCCTACAGCAAACCCCAGATCCTCGAACTCTATCTGAACCGGATCTTTTTTGGCAGTGATTTTTATGGAGTGGGGGCCGCCGCCCAGGGCTACTTCAGCAAATCGGTGTCGGCCCTCACCCTTGAGGAATCCGCCATAATCGTCGGCCTCATCAAGAATCCCAAATTGTATTCCCCGATCACCGGCAAACGGGAACTGACCCTGCGGGAGCGGAATGAAGTCTATGACCGGCTCGCTATCACCAAAAAAATCACCCCGGAACGTGCGGCGGAATTAAAGGCCAAACCGCTGGAAGTCAATATCCCGGAAACGGCCCGGGCCTCCGGCTACCTGCAACAGGAGGTCATCAATGAAGTGGACCGCATCCTCGAACAGCAAGGTTATGAAGGCATCAGTGGCAAGGGATTCAAAGTTTACACCACGGTGGACAGTGTGATCCAGCGGGCGGCCGAAAGCAGCCTGCTGGCACGCCTTGCCGCTGTCGAGGCCCTGCCGGAATACCCCAAGGCCCCCGGCCGGGAAACCCCCGCGCAATTCACCGCCCGCGCCGCGGCCAATCAATCAGGCAAGGCACTCCAGCCCGGGTATCTTCAGGGCGCTGCCCTGGTCGTGGACAACAAAACCGGAGCCATCCTCAGCATGGTGGGAGGACGGCAATTCAAGGAATCACAATTCAACCGGGTCACCCTTTCCAAGCGCCCTGCCGGCACCGTCTTCACCCCTTTTGTCTATGCCGCGGCCTTTGAAGGGCAGTATTTCCCCGGCAGCCGCCTGACGGATGCGCCGATGGATAACACCCGCGTCATGATCGGGGCCACCACCGGCACCCTTGGCGAGTGGGGCACCGAAAGCCTCCAGGCCGCCCACGAGGGAGAAATCTCCATCCGTCAGGCCATCGCGGAAGGGAAAAACAACTGCGCCGCCCGCCTTGGACTGGAAGTGGGCCCGGAGAAGGTGCGCGACTTTGCCAAACGCGCCGGCCTCGACGGGCTACCCACCGAGCCTTCCATGCTGCTCGGCCGCGGGGAACTGTCCATCCACGACCTTTGCCTGGCCTACGCCACCTTCGGCAATGCCGGAGTCCGGCCGGCCGCCACGTCCCTTGTCACCAAAATCGAAAACGCCAAGGGCGAGGTGGTCTATACCCGGCCGGCCGATAGTTATCAGCAGGTCCGCGTCACCGATCCGGTCACCGCTTGGATGGTCCACTCCTGCCTCGACGACGCCCTCGCGGTGGGCACCGGACAGCCTGCCACCAAGGACTACGGTTTGAAGGATTTTCCGGTGGCCGGGAAGACGGGCACCCACAGCAATTTCACCGACCTCTGGTTCGCCGGCTACAGCAACACCGTCACCTGCGTCGTCTGGACCGGACTCGACCGCAAGGATACGATCTATCCCAACGCCTTCAGCAACCGGGTCGCCCTGCCCATCTGGAGCGATATCATGAACGCCAGCCAGCAGCACTTCCCCGGCACCGCGTTCCCTGCGCCTGCTGAAATCCAGCAGGTGGAACTCTGCAC
>CAIZWU010000389.1 GCA_903936775.1 uncultured bacterium
CTCCCCGGCCTGCCTGAGGGAGCCGGCTTACTGCTCAGCGGGTGAAATTCCAGCCTCCCCCGTCCACTATCCCAAGGCCCCACCCTCATTCTGCCAGTAGGATGCGGAACAACCGTACCCATTTTCCTTTTTAGGATAATAGAGGCCGTTCAATCCATAGTAGGTGATGCCATTGACCACGTAGGGCGCACAACCGGGTGGCAGCATCGGAACCACCACTCCCACGGGAGGAGCCACTACCACGTATCCAGAGGGACCGGGTTGATAGTAGGTGCCGCCATAATAGGCATAGGGGGAATTGCCGTAATAAACCGTCGCATAACCCCGGGGCGGAGTTGCCACGGCCGCTCCGATCACCGCACCGGTGACCAGACCGGCAGCCACCCCGGCTCCGAAGCCGCCATGGCGGTGGACGTCCACATCGACGTGGCGGTTGTAGTTGTAGTTCCGGTTGACGTTCACGTTGCGGTTCACGTTCACGTTACGGTTCACATTCACGTTGCCCCGGTTGACGTTGACGTTCCGGTTCACGTTCACATTCCCGTTCACCCGCGGATAGGCGAGCACGTTGGCGAGTGGCGCGGCTACGAGCGAGAGGACGAGGGTAGTCCGGAGAGAGACAGCAAGAGTAGTTTTCATAACACAGGAAAGGTGAGTGGGTTATTTGGCGGGTTCGGCGGCAGGCTGGGCCGGCTCAGGCAGGATTTCCACCTTGGTAGCATCGGCAGGAGGATTGTAGGAGAAGAGGAAGTCCGGTAATAGCGTAGCCATGTCCCAGTGGCTGAAAAGGAAGGTTACTTTGGCGGCTTCTTCTTCCCCACCGGAAGCGAGCACTGCTTTCCGGATCACGGGCACGGGACCGTCCTGGATCCAGACCTGCCAGTCCACTGATTCGCTGCGGAAAGCGAGGTGATGGCAGAGAGTGCCCAACACCATCTGAGGGCCAAGATAATCCCCGGCGGCCGCCTTGGCTCCGCCGTCGCCAAAAGGCCGGCTGAGGAGGAGATCCTCCAATGGGAAGTTGATGCCATAGACCTCGCTGGCCTTGTTCAGCGTTTCGTCGATGGTGGCCGGCACGGCGGTGGCACCGAAGTAATTTTTTTGCTGGTCCACCACGGTGAGCGTTTTGCCGTCATAAAAAAAACTCCGCTTGGGTTTGGTGGTCTTGACATCCACCTGCAGGCGGTCTGGCCGGCGCAGTTTGATGTCCGCGGTTTTGGCCGTCTGGGCGATGTTGCCATTTTCCAGGAGGACGTCCTCCCAGATTTCCGCGGTGACGGAGAACTGCCCGGCTCCGGCCAGCAAGTCGACGGCGCGCTTCAGGATGGCGAGAGCCTGAGGGTCCACCGCAGCGGGTTCCTTTTCCGCAGGAGCAGCGGCCTCGGTTGCCGGGGCGGGTTTGGTCACAGGATCGGCCGCCAACATGATGGCGGGGGAAGCGCACAGGACGGCGGAGGAAAGAAAGCTGAGCAATAACGGGCGTGTTTTCATGGAGTGGATTGTTTCGTGGGCAAAGCTCACCGGGAAGCAAGGGTGAAGTCTGAAAGCAGCGGGAGCCTGCCGCATTGTTTAGTTGAGAAGACAATGGGAGAATGGGTGGGTTTTGGCAAGTCTAACCTTTGGAGAAAAGCAGGATAAGTCCCGCCCGGATCCCCCATTCCGGTCCACCCTGCGGCGCATCCGCATAGTAGCGGCCGCCGACAAAGGCCTGCATGGACTGACCGCCGACTTTGAAAAGCTGGGAAATCACAAAGTTGAAGGGCATGGACCATTGTTCGTTCGTCCAGTCATAAGTGGATTCAGAATTGATCGTGAAGGTGGTCTTGGTGCTGGTGATATACGAACAGAAGGGTTGGATGAAGGTGGCATTCACCTCGCTGCGGTCGTCCTCGCCGGCAAAGGACCACAGATGATTCGTCAGCACCCCGCAGGTCCAGGGGCCGGTTTGTTTGAGTGCCAGACCGGTGGGACCCGCGCCCCATTTCTCTCCACCCAGCAGACTGTCCGTGGCGGTCGGCCAGAGCGCGACGGGACCGGCGGCGAGGATCCAGCCATTGACCGGCTCTTTGGGGGAAAAGAAGAAACTCTGCACGGTGTCGCCGAGACCCGAGGCATCGTCGATCCCGGGAGCGGGGGATTCCGCATCAATCACCGGCAGGATGGTGCGGATGATGAGGTTCCAATCTTCCGTCAGGCTGACCGGGATGACCGGCTGCACATTGAGGGTGAAGCGGGTGGCATCATTGACGCCAATGCCAAAATCCCAGTTCGCCTGGAAAGGCACTGAGATGAGGCTGGCGACCGGATTGGCCAGTTGTTTGGCGAAGTCCACTTCTGCATTGCCCCCCACCACCGCCGCCGGGGCGGAAGCAGGAGCCGGCGCGGAGCCTGCCAGGACGGGGGAAACGGCGAGGGCCAGCAGGCTGCAGGTGGTGCCGAAGGGGAAACGGGATAAGTTCATAGAGTGAAAGAGGAAGGGTTTAATAGCAATTTTCAGGAAAGGAACCAAAGGACCTCAACTCCACCGTAACCGCGCGGGGCAACCCATCGGGGTGCGCGCCAGGAGTCTCTGTAGTCTTTTCATGGAGGGGCCGGAGGCTGCGGGTGGTCTATAGGACGTCCAGATCGGGATCCTGCTGCTGCTTCAGTTGGGACATTTTAAATCTCCAGAATGGGGTAGTGCACATCAAAAGCCTTCCCTCCCCTTCATAGGTGCGCAGCAACTGCTCCCCGGACGTCATCCGGCTCCAGGGCATCCAGCCGGGCAGACTGGCAGAATATTTCACTCCGGCAGTGCGGGCCAGCACTTGTTTGCCATCCGCCACGATACGGCCCCGGTTAGGCGCGGATTTGGAAAGCACCACTTCCTCCACCGGACCCGGGGAACACAACATCACCTTCCCCTTCCCGGACACCTTGGTCTGGAAGCTGAGGAATCCCTCCCCGATTCGGAGGGAGGTCAGCATTTTTTCACGGAGGAAGGTCTGATGCACCTTGGCTTCGGAGGCCCAGTAGGCCCCGCTTTCGATCACCCACGCCTCATCTCCGGACAGATCCAGCTCATGGAATCCCCCGAGGCTGGATTCCAAATACAGCAGTCCGGTGCCGGTATAGCTGAGACGGAAGGCCTCTTCGCCCGACAGCGCGGCGCGGATCAGACGGATCGGGCCGGGCAGTCGGGCCTTCATCTGGATGTCACCGCTCATCCACGAGAGGGCACCACGTTCCGCGACCACGGTTTCGTCACTGAGGGAGATTTTCGCCCAGCGGGTGCCCTCGGAGCTTTCTATTTCAAAGGTAGCCATATAACAGGAATCAGGGAGCGGGACTTCAGCGGGACATCAGACTGGTATAAATCAGTTCGAAGGCTTCCGGCCCGATGCTGACCTCTCCGCGGAAGGGATAGTCCATCGCGGCCACCATGAAGATCAGCACTCCCACGAAGAATGACAAAGCCCCCCCCGATCACCAGATGAATATCCAATCTCATGCGGAAACAGAGGATGAGCAGGGTATTGATCAGCGCCCCGACTCCGACCACATACCACATCGCTCCGGGGATTCCGGTGCTGATGCTCTGGATGCGCTGGCGGCGCAGCAGGATCATATCATTGTATTGCCGGAGGGCCTCTGCATGCAGCAGTTCCTGCCCTTTGGTGGTGGGCTCAAAGCTGGCAAGCACCCGCTGGAAGTCATCCATCATCTGAACTCCTCCCGGAGGGATTTCCCCTTTCCGCTGCGAGGGCCAGGCCTTTTTGATCACAAATTCCGTATAAGTGCGCAGCCGGCCGGTCAATTCCGTCCTGACCGGCTCCGGATAGGACGAAACATCCCGGTAAAGTGCCGCGAGGGAGGCGGCCTCCTTCGACACCGTGGAGCCGACGTCGCTGGAATTTTGATAAGTGGCCACGCTCAGCAGTCCGAGCAGTAACCCATAGAACACCCCAAAGCAGGAGAGGGCATACCCCACCAGATCATTGATGCCCTCCTGCCCTTTCAGCCAAAGTTTCAGAAACGGACTGATGAAAATAATCCCCGCCCAAGTGGCACCCACGAAGAGCGCGGCAAAAAGCAGCGCCAACTGCCAGGCCGGCATATCGTAAATCCAGAAAAACATAAGATACAGGATGCAGGAAGGAAGGCGGCCGGAGACCCCTGAGGATTTTCAGGAACCGGCCCGCCAAGGGGGATTGGATCAATACAGCAGCCCACGGCGCCCACGGAGCTTGTCATTCACATTCTCACGTTTGTCGTAGTAGTCCTCCACCCGGTCGCCGGGACCGGAGTAGTGTCGGCGGTCCACCCGGTCTTCCCGGCGGTCCATGCGGTCTTCGGTCCGGTCCACCACGCCGGCCGCACAGGAGGAGAAGCAGATGGCGATGGAGGCTCCGGACAGCAGCAAGGCAATTTGTTTCATGGATTGTTGGCGGATTATTTCGTGGGGATTAGCACCATTTACCGGACACGGCAACTCCACCGCGCTGGTTTTTTCAGAGATCCTGCGTCCCGTGCTCAAGGACGTGGCTCCCCCCTGCGCGAAGCCATGGACAAGGCACAACCGCACAAACCGCCATTGGGATCGGATGCTGGAATTCCGCCACACTACTGACGACCGCATCAAAAAGGAACCGATCTCCCACCTCAAGCCCGTTAGCGGACCTCACCGCTAGCCGCCGCGGGCACAGGACCGTCCACTTCGTCGCTTTGGACATCGGTCGGGCTTGCCGGCGCTGGTGCAAAATAGCAGCATCAGGCCGGATAAGTGTAAGGTGATATGGCGCAGGGGATTTTGGCAGGATGCCCAGGATCAGGGTGGCCGTCCCTTCCTTTTTGGCTGGGGCCCTTGGCGGGGAGCAACCGGGGCCTCGGGAACTCGGCGGGAGCCGCGTCCACCCCATTCGGCTGCTGGCGCTGTTCCGGGGGGGACCCAACCACCCGCACCAGAACCGCGGACCCCTCCCCCCTTCCCTGCCGGGAAAATACTGTTGTTAAAATAGCGTAATTTTTTCCGGGGAGAAATTCATGGACAAGCCGTCCCCTGCCCTGCGCTACCTCCGCCAGACGCTTCCTGCCACCCCGGCGGTGTGGAAGAGCCCTCCTCCCTCCCTTCATGATCTCCGCCCTTCTGACTTCTTTTTTCCTATCTAAAAACCAGAAGGATCTGAAACAGTCCGCCGGCATCATCTCCCGCATCCGCCAGTCGGAGGCCGGGCTGAAGGAGGCGACGCTGGAATCGCTGCAGGCCAGGACAATGCAGTGGAAAGCAGAATTGGCCACGGTGACAGCCCCCCGGGAAGTGCAGCGGAAGCTCGACCGCCTCCTGCCGGACGCCTTCGCTGTGGTGAAACAGGCGGCACGCCTGCTGATGGGCCAGACGATGACAGTGTGCGGACGCCCGGAAGTATGGGGCATGATCCCTTACGACACCCAACTGATGGCAGGCATCGCCATGCACCAGGGGAAGGTGGCGGAAATGGCGACTGGCGAAGGCAAGTCCCTCGCGGCAGCTCTGCCACTCTATCTGAATGCCCTCGCCGGACGCGGCGTGCATCTGGTGACGGTCAATGACTACCTGGCACGGCGGGATTCGGAAAGCACCGGATTCCTGCTCCGCGCGCTGGGTCTGAGCGTGGGGTGTGTCCTGCAGGATCAATCCCCCGGCCAACGCCGCGCCCAATACGCCTGCGATGTCACCTATGGCACCAGCACGGAGATGGGGTTCGACTACCTGCGGGATAACGGGATCGCCCTATCCCCGGCGGAGCGGGTCCAGCGCGGCCATTGGTGTGCCATCGTGGATGAAGTGGATTCCGTGCTGATTGATGAAGCCCGGACCCCTCTCATCATCACCGGCCCGTCGGAGTCCACCGCCAACCATTATGCCGAATTCAAACCGCTGGTGGCGGCGCTGCTGCGGCGTCAGGGGGATGTCCTGAACCGACTGGCCAAAGCGGCGGGAGACCTCGCGACCGGCCCGGAGTCCTCCCGGCTGGGAGAGTTGCTGCTGCTGCTGAAGCTGGGAAATCCCCGTCACCGGGTGCTGCTGCGCCTGCTGGAGTCGCCGGATTGCCTGGCCGCACTGGAAAAGAGCACCACCAGCTACAAGGCCGGCACCCGCAAACACCTGTTCCCCCAGTTCAAGGAACAACTCTTTTACACGGTGGACCCCACCAAACGTCAGGTCGACCTCACGGAAGCGGGCCGTCAACTGATCCGCCCGGACGATCAGTCAGGAACCCGTCTGGCAGAACTTTCCAGCTCACTGGAAAACACGGCGCAGCACCAGCCGGAGGACGGCACCCACGCCGGTCAGCTCGCCCAACTGATGCGGCAGGTGGAGACCGAAAATCTCCGGCAGCACAACACCCTGCAGCTGCTCCGGGCCCATGCCGCCTATGAACGGAATGTAGATTATGTCATTGAGGACGGCGGCGTGGTCATCGTGGATGAAAACACCGGCCGCAAGATGCCCGGCCGCCGGTGGAGCGACGGGCTGCACCAGGCCGTGGAAGCCAAGGAAGGCCTGCGCATCCAGAATGAAAACCACACCCTCGCCACCATCACCCTGCAGAATTTCTTCCGCCTCTACCGCCGCCTCGCCGGCATGACCGGCACCGCCGAAACCGAGGCCGCCGAGTTCCACAATATCTACGGCATGGACGTGACGGTCATCCCGCCCCACCGGCCCCTGCGGCGGCAGGACCGGAATTCCCTCGTCTTCACCACCCGGCGCGCCAAGTTCGCCGCCGCCGTGGAAACGATCAAAACCCGTCAGGCCGCCGGTCAGCCGGTGCTGGTGGGCACCGGCAGTGTGGAAGCCTCGGAAACCCTCGCCCGCCTGCTCCGGCGCGACGGCATTCCCCACCAGATCCTGAATGCCGTCAATCACGCCCGGGAGGCCGAACTCATTGAACAAGCCGGCCAGCCCGGGGTGGTAACGGTCTCCACCAACATGGCCGGCCGCGGCACCGATATCAAACTCGGCCCCGGCGTCGATGCCCTCGGCGGTCTGTTGGTGCTGGGCACCGAACGTTATGAAAGCCGCCGCATCGACCGCCAGCTCCGCGGGCGCTGCGGGCGCCAGGGCGACCCCGGCGAAAGCCTCTTCCTGCTAAGTCTGGAGGACACCCTCCTCCAGCAATCGGACAACACCAAACGGCTCGCGGACCTCGTCAGCCACGGAGCCAGCCAGGTCAATCATCCCCGGATCGCCACCGCCCTCGATGCCGCCCAGCGGAAGCTGGAGCAATCCCACTTTTCCCAGCGGAAGCACACCCTCGATATGGATGACGTGCTGAACCGCCAACGCAAAATCATTTATGGCCTGAGAAATGAAGCGATGGAGCCTGAGAGTATCCCGGCCCTGCTCGCCGACCTGCTGGCCGATGCCCTTTCCGATCATGTCCACGCGGTGATCGGCCACGATGCGGATGAATCCGCCGCCCGCGGTCTTCTTGACTGGGGTGACCGGGTTTTCCATGACTCCACGACATGGCAGAACCCTCCGGCCTGTTCCTTGCAGGCGGATGCCATCCTCCAACGACTGATCCGTCAGGCTCAGGCTTGGCTCAGCCGCACCGCATCCGCCCGGGGCGCGGAAGTAGACCTCCGGTGGATCAGCCGCCCTCTCATCTCCATCCTGGATGCCCACTGGCGCGAGCACCTGCGCTCCATGGACTCCCTGAGGGATGGGATCCACCTCCAATACGTCGCCCAAAAAGATCCGCTGGTGGAATACCGCACCGAGGGGTTCCTGCTGTTTGAAGAAATGTTATCCAATATCCGGCGCGACCTTCTCCAGACCACCCTGCTGATGGGCATGGACCGCCCCACCGCAGGCACCCTGACAGCATCACCCGCTGCCTGACCGCTTTTCAATCCTTCATTACGCCGGCGGTTCATTCCAAGCCGGCGGCCATCGCCGTGGGATTGGGCCGACCGCAACGCCCTGCCACCCGAGTATTTCCAGGAGGGACGGTTTGACCTGATCGACCCGGCCGTTCTCCACGCCAGTCGCGTGGATTGGAAAAAGATTGTCATCCGCCATCCCACCTCCGAAGCTGTCACGAAAGCCATCCCCCAGCCACCCTGTCATGAACTATAAGCTGCCCCGCCGCTATTTTCTCTATGCCACTGGAGCGGCGCTGGCGCTGCCATGGTCCGGGGCCTCCGCCGGGACGCCGGGCATTCCGCAGACTTTGCCTGAACTCTGGGAAGGCTTTGCGGAACTCGACCGGACCACCCCGCTCGACATCGAAATACTCAAGGAGTGGGAGCAGGACGGGGTGACCTGCCGGATCGTGCGCTATCAGGTAGGCATTTTCAAAGGCGTGCCCTCGCGGGTCGCTGCGTTTTACGCGTTTCCAAAAGGAGAAACGAAACTCCCTGCCCTTCTCGAAATGCACGGGGGCGGACAGTCGGCTTCGCTCAACAGCGTGGTGACTTACGCGAAGCGGGGATATGTCAGCCTTTCGCTCAACTGGGGCGGCAACCCGATGAGTCTAGGCTCGGAGACCTGGGGCGGACCGCAGACCGACTGGGGCAAGCTCGACGCCACGCATCCGCCGCAGCGCAACCAAGTGAACCATTTCGCCGGCTCCCTCACGCCGGATGAATACACCCTGGATGCGGTCGAGTCGCCCCGGAACAGCAACTGGTTCCTCGTGCTGACGGCGGCACGCCGCGCCCTCACTTTTCTGGAACAGCAGCCGGAAGTGGACGCCACGCGGATCGGGGCGCACGGGCATTCCATGGGCGGCAAGCTCACGACCAACCTCGCCGGAATCGACCAGCGCATCAAAGCTGCGGTGCCCTCGTGCGGCGGCTCGGGCGATCTGGTGGAAAACGAAGCCATCGTGCCCGGTGGCAGCCGGACCGGGCGCTCCACCATGAAGCTGGCCTGCCTTTCAGATAACGCCTATATCCCGCTCATCACTTGTCCGGTGCTCTGGCTCTCGCCCACCAACGACTTCAACGCGCCTATCGACAACATGGCATGGAACTGGCGGAACCTGCCCGATGACCGCCTGCGCCTCAGCATTTCCCCACATTTTAACCACCGTCACACGGACGAGCATGCTATCACCGAATACCTGTGGTTTGAGCAGCACCTGAAAGGCGCGGCGTTCAAGATGCCGGCGACGCCGCGGATAGTGTTGGAGCTAAAAACGGCCGACGGGGTGCCTCGGGTCATCGTCACACCGGATCACTCGCAGCCGGTGCTGCGGGTGGACCTTTATTACTCGCTCGACCCGCATGCGCTCACCCGATTCTGGCGCGATGCGAAGGCCGTGAAGGTGGACCAGCAATGGCAGGCCGCATGTCCCGTGATGAATCCTGAGCAACCGGTCTTCGCCTATGCCAACGTCGTCTATGAAACGCCGGCCGCCTATCAAACTGGCGCGTTCATGGCGGGGCAGAGCCCCAGCGGCACCTTTGCCATCAGCTCGCGTGTTCTTTCAGCCGGTCCCGCAGCCTTGGCTGCTGCCGGGGTGAAGGCCACGGACCAGGCCGACCGCCTGATCGACGACGGCACCCGCGGCTGGCACGATTGGTATCTGCTGAACTGGGGACATCCGCCGCTTTGGACCGCTACCACCCGCAAGCTGAAAGACCCCAAATGGCGCGGCCCCGACGGCGCCAGCCTGCACTTTGAAGTCAAAAGCCTCACCGACAACCAACTCGTCCTCACCTTCAACTGCAACGCTTGGGGCGCCATGATTCCGGGCCAGCCTGCCGTGGATTACACCGTCGTCAAAAAACTGAACGCCTCCCCGGACTGGCAGACCCTATCCGTTAAAACCAGCGAACTCACCGCCTCCGCCCCGGAAATCACCGCTCCGCTCCCTAACTGGCAGACTGTCACCGAATTCAGCATTTCGCCCAGCGGCACCACGGTGGAAAACGGCCGGAAAATCATAGCCGGTGGCCAGGCATGGCAGGGCCCGCGCGAAATCCGCAACCTGCGCTGGGAGGGCGGCGAATCCCCGCAGCCGGCCAGCACCGGGGCCACGCTGAGTCCGGAGGAATTCTCCAAGAACTTCAACGACGCCATCAGGAAATCGCTGGACCAGGAAAAGCCCAATGAGAAGTAACCGCACCGTTCATTCCCTTCCGGGCGGGGCCATCCGCCCACCATTTGCCAGCTACCCCACGCCGGAAGCCTCGAGTCGTTGGAGCGGTTGACGTTCAGCTAGCCGCCGACCACGCTCATCCTTCCGGTGCCGATGTTGCCCACGTGGAGGTCGCTGCGATTGGCCCACATACCGCCCGACACCATGGCCGCGCCGACGCCGCCGGAGTGTTAGCCGGGAACGCCAGTCCCACGGGTGGAGAGACCGCCGGTCACTCCAACGTGGCGGCGTCGCAGCAGCTCACCACGGCCGCTCCTGTTCGACGTAGGAGGGTTCGGGGCGGGCGTCGTCGTAATAGCGGTGGAAAACCGGGCAGGCGGAGCCGGACATCGGCGGCACCAGCCACGACCAATCGCCGGGCACCTTGCGGCCGCACTTTTCCTCCTTCGCCACATGCTGCATGAACTGGGCAGAGGCGGTGTGATGATCCACCATGGCCACCCCGGCCTCGCGGAAGGAATGCAGCACGGCGGTGTTGATCTCCACCAAAGCACGGTCTTTCCAAAGCATGCTGCGCTTGGCACGATCGATCCCCATGCGCTCAGCGATGACGGGCAGCAGGTTGTAACGGCCCTCATCGCCGAAGTTGCGCGAGGCGATCTCTGTGCCCATGTAATATCCGCTGAAAGGCGCGGCGGTGAAACGGTGACCGCCTCCCACCAGCGCCCGGTCAGAGACGGCGGGCACCGCATGCCATTTCAGCCCCAAGCCGGCAAACCAACCGAACTCGGGGTGCGATATGGCCACTTCCAGCACCGCGTGCCTCGGCAGCTCGAACCAGCGCCGCGCCTGGCCGGGGAAATCCACCACCAGCGGCAGCACGTCAAAGGCGGAGCGGTCGCGCGGGGGCTGCCAGCCCAGCTCCATCGCCCGCGCCGTGAATTCGACCTGTTCTGGATCTCCGAGGATGCTGCTGTCCGCGGCGCGGTAGCCGGCATAGCGGATCAGCTGGGTATTCCAGAGGCGGATGCCTTTTTCTCCGGGATCCGCTGAGGCGAAAACCGTGATCGCCGGCCGGATCTGCCCGCCATTGGAGGCGTATTCAAGGTGCCTCACACAGGCCTCAAACACCTCGTCCGGGCAGCCGGCGGTGCGCGCATCGAAAAGATGCAGACTTTCCCAAAACAAGCGGCCGATGCAGCGCGCGTTATTCCGCCAAGCCAGCCGGGCCATCTGCTGGAGTGCCTCTGTCGGCAAAGCACCGTCCGCATCCCCAAGGCGAGGCGGGTCCATGGCGTCGGACTCCGTGGCCGGATGCATCAGAGGTGAATGGAAAGCCGGTGACATGCTCATAACTTAAGGGCGGGGCGTTACGCTCCATGGTTCTTTACCCGGAAGAACGCCGCGTTGTCCAGCAAGGTAAAAAGAAACTCGCGCTTGCCCTGGGCGTTGAGCGGCGTCTGGGGAGCGGCCATGGGGAATGGAAGGAAAGTAACCGTCTCAGCAACCCACCACGCCGGATTTCCCGCGCCGGCGGCCGGGGCTTGTGCGGCGGCCGGGGTGCGGACGGCGAGCCATCTCCCTGGGGTCAGGGTGGCGGCGAGGGCGGCGACTTGATCGGGGGGGGCGGCGGCGAGACGCGGCAGGAC
>CAIZWU010000390.1 GCA_903936775.1 uncultured bacterium
AGGATAAATTCCCACACAAAATTACGCCGCTGATTTGAATGGCACTTCGGGAATTACCGGGGGAAAAGGGGGGGGGCATTAGGAGGAAAAGCGGGTGCAGTATAAAGTCAAGAGCTTGGGCAATAGCAAACTTTGACACAATTCATTTTGGAGTCGATGGCGAACCTCCCCTACCATGGCCCGTATCCACGGCGTCACTCCCCTCCTTGCTCGGCAGCTTTCGGGTAAATGCTGAACTTCCCATTCGCAGGGTTTACCCTAAGTGTGGGTCCGAACCGCCCCGCTGAATCCAAGGCCATGTAAGCGGCAGACCTGCCCACATCGCCAATTTTCATCAAGGCCTTGGTGGCCTCGGCTTTTGAAAGCCATTTTTTTCCGCCCTCGAAAATCTCGATCAAGTGGCATTCTTCGATCTTGGCACTCTTCCCCCCACCGCCCGTTCCGCCATTATTGAAGCTTTCCCAGTCAAATTCCTCTACTGGACCAACAAAACGGACACCCTCCCGCCGCCAAGCTGTGGCTGGCCCCAGTGGGCCATTGTTGTTCTTGCAGCAGGAGAACACGAACTCGTTTCCTTCCACGTCATCCGTGGCTGCCTGAAGGACGAAGGCCGCCCTTGGAATACTGCCCAGCACCAAGGAACCCGACAACAAATTCAGCAGACCGCGCCCTTTGGCGCTTTCCCCCAATCGCGGTTTCCGGGTATGGGCGCAGATCATCAAAGCAGGACGGGCATCCCCGGCAGGCAGACAGGCGATGATGTTATCAAAGGCCTGCCGGAAATCCTTTTCCATGCTGTCCCGTGCCGCCCGGTTCCACGGGTCCAGCACGATCACATCAGGCTGGAAGGCCTCAATTTCACGGCGGAACTCTTCACAGAAAGCCGGGTCCTCAAAAGCAAAGGTATCCACATCACCGGAAATTCTCACCGATTCATCGAGATCCACTTCGCAGTGAACCCGGTATTCCGAGGACAACCGTACCAGCCCGTTTTCCGCCTGAAGGATCATGGTCCTGAAACGACGGTGAACCGTCAACCCAAACCAAGGCGCACCGGTAGCCCCGGAAATAGCCAACTGGGAGAGGCAGAATGATTTCCCTACGCCTGCGGCCCCCCCCAGCACAAAGATTCCCCCTTTGTAAACATGGAGGTCTCCGATCAAGGGCACGTCCTCCGGCACCACGTAGGCGGCCAGTTCACTTGGCTTATAGAAGGTGAGGAACTTCTTTTTCTCACCCTCCGCGCTGCCCCGGGCGTTCAGCGGGCCGCGCAGTGGCTTCGGCTTCGGGGCCTCGGGTGCCTCCTGTGGATCAAAAATTCCAGTTACAGCATTCACGGCATGATCCTCCCTTGGAATTTTGGCGACCGGCCCCGGCACTCCGGCGCGATGTTCAGCAAGTCGCATAAGTCTTTACCCGGCCTCCCGTCCCGGCACTCCAAGCCCGAGAGATCAAAGGCATCCACCCGTGCCGCGCCAGCTTCCATGAGCACCCGAGCCCATTCCCGCGCTGCGGTGCGTCCTGCCGCGTCCACATGGGGGAAAAGCCGCACCTGCTTGCCCCGGAAGAGGGGCAGCGCCTCGGCATCCAGCAGTGTATTGGCCGCCCCCAGCATGGCCACCACTCCCACGGTATCCGCCACGCCTTCCCGCCTGACGAATTCCAGCGCGGCCAAGGCATCCGGGCCACCCTCCACCATGGCCAGTGTCGGGCGCTGGGCTGCCTGCTCCAAATTCACCGGCCAATTTTTCTGCCCACCCCACGCGTGGCACTTCCGGGCAGGCATGGAGCCGTAGGCCTCCCACATCAGGCCATCCAGCCGCCGCCCTTCCGCAATGCGCCCGCCCGGATCGCAAACCACCCAAGCAGCCCGGCCCCATACCTCCGCAAAGGCCAGCAGGCCGGCCGATTGCGCTTCCGCCAAAGTGATGACGGAGACCCCGCGCAATGCGGCCAGGGCTTGCAACTCCGCCACGCTTCCCCGCCGTAGCGGCGGGGAAGGTTTCACCTTGGCAGTTCCCGACGCGGCCTGCTTTCCGAGCCGAAGAGGGCAGCTGGCTGTTGCCCGCGGCAGCACCACAGCGCCGCCGCCACATTGCTCCCTCGCCCACTGTAAAGCGCCATCCAACGGCAGCTTGAGCGCCAGTTGAATGAAATCTAGGACCGATCCGCCTTCGCCAGAGGCATGGTCCCGGAAACGTTGCCCGTCCATGAAGACGGAGAACGATGGCTTCTTGTCGGGCCTGAAGGGGGAAGCGCAACACTTCCCAGGCTCCCCCGGCAGCTCCAGCCGCCGCCATACCTCTGGTATGAGTAGGCGGGATTTAATGGCTTCAATTGGTAGTTTTTCAGGATTCATCGTCTTCGCACTCCAGTTCCTCGATGTGTTCCACGCCTTCCCTGAGATCCCTGATCCGCTGCAGAAAGGCGAAGGCTTTGCTCGCTTCCCGCTGTGAGGCAAACACCCCCAAGGGGTGATAACTCGTTGCCCGGTTTTCCATGAAGGCCCTCATGTTAACTTTAAGCGCTTCGCTCAAGGTTTGAATGTGGAAGCATTTTTGGTCTGGCGACCACTCCACCACATGCCATTGATCGGCCTCGACTTGAAAACATCCGCCCGCAGGCAGGCAAGTCAGACATGAGGCGATATCATTGTTTTGAAGATACCTCGCACTCATGATTGCACCTCCTTTCCCAGCTGGGCTTTCCGAATATCCCGCAGGTATTGCCGCAAAGTGGGAAGATGCACCAGCACGGCACCGCGGATGGCTCCGGGTTTGCGAAGTCGGACCAAAAGGCCCGGTACTACTACCCCGAGGTCCACAATCGCGGACCTTGAAAGGAAGCTGATGGGGCAGCGGCCCCTCACGGCGGGCAATCTGGAGAATTCCGCCGCATCAAGCGAAGCCGGTTGGAATTTGTGCTCGCTTCCGACTGGGGCACGCCCCGCGAGGGTGGGCTTGTCCGTTTTTAGTGGTTTTGTTATCATGGATGATGGCAACACCTTTCACACCATTTTTCGGAACCGCTAATTGTGGCGCTTGTAGGGTCGTGCCCCCCTCACGACCCTACAACTATTTCGGTTTGACCTGAGTCTATTCCTTGTAGGTGACCCACTTTTCCCCATCCCAGCCCATCTTCTCCCGGTAGTCGCATTCCAAGCAGCGCAGTTCACGATGGACCTTGGAAATATGCCCTGGTTCCTTTTCGACCGGTGTTATCGAAAAGCAGAGCGAGCACTGCAAATCCCATGGCCCCCGTGGACTCTCTGGCGCGGAGTCTAGTGGGCAGTATCGCAGAAACATTCGTTGCCATTCCAGCGCTTTTTCCGCCTGCTTTTGAACATTGCCAATGTCGGACTTGCGGGCCTTTTGCTTCGGAAAATAGATTTCGTGGAATTCGACGGCGGCCGCCTTGGCGGGCATCGCGGCCCGCAGGCGAAGCGCGGCCAGTCCCTTCAGAGCGGCATCCACATTATTCTCTTTAAGTTGAGTATAAGGCCGTTCACTGGATATCTTGAACTCCTTCAAATCTGTTGGAAAAGCTTGTCGTCGGGCCTTCAACCAGGAAGTGAAGCCCTCAATAATGTCCTCATCTCTGAAGTTATAGCAGAGGCATAAATCGACGCTCTCAGACAGCAGTTTTCCGGCCCTGCTTCCGTTCCCAAGGCGGCTCAATTCGGGAAGTCCGGGTATCCCACTGTTGAACGCGAAACAAGGTCTGCCGTCGCCATCCCATTCCCGCGCGACTTCTATTGGCCGATCCAGAGACCAACCCGGCTTTTCACCGGGCACATCCTTGACAGTTAGGCTTGCATGAGGGGAGTCTTTTCTCCTCATTTTTTCGGCGTGAGCGGCAGCTTCTATGATCTCATTTTTCACCTCACCATTCAGGCGGTTCCATGGAATATCATCCGCCACTGCATCCGTTTGAATGCACCTCACGCTAAAGGGAAACCCCTTCAGGCGTTCCCGTAGAAATGTTTCTGCCGAATGGTCGGCAAAGTTTTGAGTAAAGATCATTTCTGTATCGTCCTGCCCTACCTGCGGGGCAGCCAAGGCGGACCGTTTGATGGCTTCCTCGTATGCCCGGCAGGCCTCCCTTATCCGGGCGCACTCTCGGGCCAGTTCGTGAAACAAGGCCATCCGTTTGGTTTCTATTGGCTCGTTGATCAAGTCGGAGAAATCCCAATCATCCGCACACAGTTTGGCAGATTCGCGAGGCGTCCCTTTTGGCACGAACACTGGTGGAAAGTGCTCAGTTTTGAATCCGAGCGTTTCCTCCTTGAAACGATAGCCTCGCTGTTTGGCCGCAGGTTCGGCATTGGAAGAAATGAGGTGGCCGCCGCCCTTGGTCGGTTTTACATCCGTGACCGTCTGGGGTATGTCCCCGAATGAAATTGAGTCGCCGACTTTCGGTGCATTGCCGGGTTTCTCAGGTTTGTTTTTTTGGTTCTTTCGCTTAACGCTCATGTCGGTTGCTGATGGTTTGGATTCCACCGCGCCGGGAGAGAATGGAACGTTCCCCGCCCAACTTGCCCAAAGGAAAGAAGCGGTTCACATGCCGGGCGGCTGCGGTCCGAACCGTCCACTCCACCTTTTCCAAGGTGAAACGGCGTGGACGGAATCATGGGCGATATCAACGTCATGGAAGGGGTCTGTCCAAGGAAAAAAATTACCCCAGCATATGTTAAAAGACGCAGGAAAAGAGGGATTTATCTCTTTCTCTGCAGCCCGCCCCTCATGGCCGTCCTCGTCCTTCCATTCCGCCAGACCTACCCCGTCCCTGCATCCACTTTCTGTTCATATCACCGGCAGCATTTCCAGCGCCCGGCGTTTTGTGTCGTTGTCGATGTGGGTGTAGGCCGCATTCACCGCCGCGCTCTCATGGCCGAGAATATCCTGAGACACGGACTTGGCCACTCCGGCATTCCCCAGCGCGGACGCGGCCGTGTGCCGCAAGGAATGGAAGGTCAGCTCGTTGGACTGCCTCTGGGTTTCCGGTCCGTCTAGGCCCCTGCTTTTGGCGCTGCGCTTCCATGCGTCCCTCAGGCCGCACTTCGCCAGCACTACCCCGAACTGCCAGGAAAGCGCACTCCCTTTTACCGTGGCCAGCACAGGATGTACGAACGACTCGGGACCTTCGCCCGGAGTCAGGGTCAAGAGGTGATCCCTCAAGGCCTTTGGCAGAGGAAGGACCACCAAGCGGCCTGTTTTCCCAGTTTTTAAACGCAATTCGCCGCGCACCAGATCCAGACTACCCCATCGCAGGTCCGCCAAATCACGCAGCCGTGCCCCCGTGTAATAGCCGAACTTCACCATGGAACCCCATTCCGAGCCTGCCGTGTCACGAATGAGGATCCGCAACTCCTCAAGAGTGAAAGCCCGCCGTTTCGTCGTGTCTTTCAAAGACAAACCCCTCACATCATCGCAGGGAGAGTCCGCAATCAGGCCATCCCGTTTCGCCTCCCGGAAGAAAATCCTGAGGAAAAGCAGATGTTTGTTCGCTGCTCCCGCGCTCACCGTTTCCGCCACGTGTCCCCTATACTCCAGCATGTGCCGCTTCTCGATGCGCCGCATCTCTTCTTCTGCCTTCGGGCCCAGCCAAGCAAGAAACGAATTCACGATCCCCGTGTAGGCCTTCAGGGAACTCTCCTTGATCTCCCCCCGCTTCGTCCGCAAATACCCATCCAGAAAGCCCCTCACGCTTGAGGAAGCCAAGGTTTGGCCGGTGACGTCCTGCATTACCTTCCCGTAAATGCGCTGAATCTGGGTCGCGGTTTGGTTCTCCCGGTGCGCCATTTCCAGATCATCCGCGATCCGCTGCGCCATTTTACGGTTTTTTTCGGTATTGGGCAGCTTGGTCGAAGTCTTCAACTGCCGTCCGCTTTTATCCGTGAAACAAGCATACCAGAACCTGCTCATCGGGTGTTTCCAAATCGAAGCCATGTTCCAAAAAATAAACCCGATCATTCTGGAAATGAAACTGAGAATAACGCCGAAGCTCGACGATGATTCAGAGAACTTTGTTGCGTTGTAAATCAACGACTTGTCTTCTGAGGTGGTTACCCCGCAAGGATTCGAACCTTGTCAAAGAGAATCAGAATCTCTTGTGCTACCGTTACACTACGGGGCAAAAATGCATTGAACTTGTTTGGATGCCCCGCAAGGATTTGAACCTTGTCAAGGAGAATCAAAATCTCCTGTGCTACCGTTACACCACGGGGCAAAAAACAGGATGTTACTTAAACCAAACCCACCCGGATGCAAGGGGCGGAACGAAATTTTCCCCACCCCCCGAAGAACTGCTTATGAACTGGAAAATTCTCGCGGTCGGCAAGCCGGCCCTGCCGTGGGCCCGCCAGGGCATCGACGACTACCTCGGACGCTGTGGCCACTACGCCAAAGTGGAGGTGGAATACCTGAAGGATGGTCCCCGTGCCCAGGTGGAGGAGCGTTTTCTCAAGAGCAGCGAAGGCAGCCGACGGATCGTCCTTGATGAACGCGGCAAACGTCTGACCACCGGAGAGTGGCATGCCGCGGTGGACCGCTGGGAACTTGCCGGCACCAAACGGGTGACTTTGCTGATCGGTGGAGCCGACGGACACAGCGCCGCGCTGCGGGAAAACGCTGACGAGGTCTGGAGTCTGAGCGCCCTGACCCTCCAGCACGAACTGGCCCTGGTGGTCCTGCTGGAGCAGCTTTACCGCGTCTACACCATCAAGCGCGGGGAACCCTATCACCGTTAAAAGGGGAACGGATAGGGATGAGCCCGCTCCAGTATAATGGATGCAAAGCGGCAAACTCCGGTGTATCAGACAGCGTCAACCCACCTCTCATGCCTGCCCTCCTTACCTGCGCCGATGGTTCGGCTTACGCGCCCAGTCTCTATCAATACACTGCCTGGGCCGCCGCGCGGCTCGCGGCCAGCGTGGAAGTCCTTCACGTTTACCCGCCCGCCATACCGTTTTTTATTCCCCCGGTCAATTTCATGGGTGATCCCAGCATGGGATCGGCTTCGCTGGCGCTGCCGGAACTCACCATGATCAGTGAGGCCCAGGAACAGGAAGCGCGATCCGCGGCCCTCGCCCTGCTGAATGATGCGGCCGCAGCCTTGCTGACCGGCGGGGTGCATGACGTGGAATTGACCGCCCTCTCCGGCACCCTGCCGGAAGTGATCGCAGATTGGGAAAAACCACTCGACCTGCTCCTGCTCGGCAAACGGGGCGAATCCACCAGCACCCAGCATAAAGCCCTCGGCAGCCAATTGGAAACCGTGATCCGGCACAGTAAACAACCCGTGCTGGTGGCGTCCCACGATTTCCGGCCGGTCCGCCGTTTCCTGATATCCTTCGATGACAGCCCCTCAGCCCACGCCGCAGTGCGGCACGTCGTGGAAAGCCCACTGCTCCGGGGCTTGCCGTGTGATCTGGTGATGGCGGGCGATCCCACGGAGGAAAACCGCGCCGCCCTCGACTCCGCCCGCACCATCCTCCGGAACGGCGGATTCGAAGCTGAGGAATTCCTCATGCAAGGCGATCCGGAAAGCATCAGCACTTGGGAAATTTCCGCCAACCAGATCGATCTGCTGGTCATGGGAGCCTACAGTCACTCCCGTTTCCTCCAGTTTTTCATCGGCAGCACCACCACTGAAATGATCCGGCGCTGCCGCGTGCCAGTTCTCGTCATGGGCGGGCGGATGCCTCACAAGACGACGGAAGCCTGAATTCCCGGCCACTGCCCCTGTCATATCCAGCCAGCATCCCGGCGGGAGCCGGATGGGGCGCGGCCAAAGCACCTCGAAAGGCCTGACACCATCAGCCTGATCACCACCTCATCGCAAACGGCGGCGCAGATTCCTGTGCCGCCGTTTTGTTTCCCCATTTGCCGCGACTATCCAGTCGTGGAACCCACCGGTTGGAGTTTACCGGGCAAAAAACAATCACGTGATCCTCAAAATAAGTGAAATCGGGGCGGGGTGATACACGTCTGCGGAAGGGAGCGCCACCTTCCTGCGGCACCGCCCAACTCCCACCTTTCTCCTCCCTTGGACTACATCACCACCGCCAACGTTCTGCTCTGGTTCTTCCTGACCCTGGGCTTCTTCCTTGTTTTTCTGAGCCACTGGCTAGTCGCCGTCTCCCTGTTTCCGGACTACGTGGAGAAATGCGCGACGCAATACCGCCGGCCCATCGTGGTCACCCTGCTCGGGCTGCTCGCCATGGTGGTGCCGATCGCCCTCGGCACGGTTCTGCTCAACGTGCTGCCACCCGCGCTGAAATGGATCGGACTGCTGATTATCTTCGCCCCCATCCTCGGAGGACTGCTGGGCACGGCCGGACTGGCCCTGCGCATCGGTCAGGGAATGCCAGCTCCCGGTGACGAACATCAGCCCTGGAAACGCGCGATGCGGGGCGGCACCGCCCTGGCCCTGACATTTCTCCTGCCGATCCTTGGTCAGATCCTCGCTATTCCGCTCATCCTGGCCAGTGGACTGGGAGCCAGCCTGTTGACCTGGTCCGCCCGCCGCAAGGCAACCAAACCTCCCACCCTGCCTCAGTCAGAGCCAGTCCAGGCTTCCACCCCTGCCCTTTCCAGCCTCCCCGGCCAGGCCACCTCATGAGCACCACCCGAAGGCGCTTCCTCAAGGCCGCCACGGCCGGCGGGGCCGTGGCCGGCGTGGCGGGCTTCAGCGCCCTGTCCCATGTCCTGGCTCCGATCCTATCCGGTCCGGGCGATGGCCTGACCGCTTTCAGCCCGCCGCAGGCCGATGAAATCGATGAAACCACCCATATCCAGAACCGTCTCACCTTTGGCCCGCGTCCAGGCGACCATGCCGGGATGCTCAAATTGGGACGCAAGGCCTGGCTCGACCGCCAACTGGATCCCGAGTCGATTGACGACGGCTGGG
>CAIZWU010000391.1 GCA_903936775.1 uncultured bacterium
CCCCACCACAGAAAAACCGGCATAACCCAATCCTGCGTCCTTGAAGACCCATTTCTTCTCCGGACCCTTGGCCGGCCACGGATTCAGAATCGACTTGTCGGGAGATTGATCATCGCGGTTGGTCCCGCGCCATTGCGGCCAATCGGCAGCGGAGAGAAAAGTTTGTCCGAGAGCAAGCAGAATGACGGGCAGAATGAGTTTCATAGGAAGTGGAATGACGATTCGGAAACGCGGTGGGACTGATTCCCATTTCAAAGATTGAAAAATCTAACCCCGCAAATCAAGGCCTGCCAGCTTTTAAATGAACCACCCAGTCCGCCCCTTGCCCTCCCAACCATAGGGGGCGGGCGGCGGAAGCCCCTCCGTGAAGCTCCGGGAAATCGCTTGTGAAAAATTTCACAAATCGACCTTGCCCGCCCCCGTGCCTGTTCTAAGCTCAGACGAACTTAAAAATCTGACGTCGCCCATGAGCACAGTGGTCCGAGAAATTGAAGCCCCCGACAACGCTGCCCGCGCCTCGCAGCAGCTGGAAACTTACCAGGAAACCACCACCGACATTATCGGTGAGAAGCTGATCCTGAACATGGGACCCAGCCACCCGGCCACCCACGGCGTGCTGCGCCTCGTGCTGGAACTGGACGGCGAGATCATCACCAAGGCCATCCCGGACGTGGGTTACCTGCACCGCGGCGACGAAAAGATCGCGGAAAACATGCACTACAACCAGTTCGTGCCCTATACGGACCGGCTGGACTACCTCGCGCCCCTCGCCAACAACGTGGCCTACGTCATGGCCGTGGAAAAACTCCTCGGCTGGGAACTCCCCGAACGCGGCCAGGCCATCCGACTGATCTGCTGCGAATTGGCGCGCGTCTCCAGCCACCTCCTCGGCATGGGCGTCTTCGCCATGGACTGCGGTGCCATGACCGTCTTCCTCTACACCTTCACGGAGCGCGAGAAAATCTACAATCTCACCGAGCACCTCACCGGCGCCCGCTTCACCACCAGTTATACCCGGGTCGGTGGCCAGACCCGTGATCTCAATGACGAATTCCTCAACGGCTTGAAGAAGTTCCTCGACGAACTCCCCAAGCACCTCGACGAAATCGACAATCTCCTCACCCGGAACAAGATCTTCCTCGACCGCACCAAGGACGTCGGCATTATCAAAGCCGACCGCGCCCTCGCCTACGGTCTCACCGGCCCCAACCTGCGTGCCTCCGGAGTCGACTACGATTTGCGGAAGGCCCACCCCTATCTCGGATACGAAAACTTCGACTTCGACGTTCCGCTGGGTTCTGTCGGAGATTGTTACGACCGTTACCTCGTCCGCCTCGAAGAGCTTCGCCAGTCCCACAAAATCCTCGTCCAGGCCATCTCGCGCATCCCCGGGGGTCCTATCAATGTAGCGGAAGCCAAAGGTCTCCTTCCCAAAAAGGAGCGTGTTCTCATGGGCATGGAGGAACTGATCCACCACTTCATCATCGCCACCCAGGGCGTCGAAGCCCCTCCCGGCGAAATCTACTTCGGCCACGAAAACCCCAAGGGTGAACTTGGTTTCTATATCAACAGCAAAGGAGGTGGCGTTCCCCACCGCCTCAAAATCCGGTCGCCCTCTTTTGTTAATCTCAGTATCGTCCCGGAGATTATCCCAGGCCATATGCTGAGCGACGTCCCTGCCATCCTCGGCTCGCTCGACTTTGTCATGGGCGAATGCGACCGCTGAAGCCGGCGTTGCCTGGACTTATATCACCCGCCCCGGCGTCATGCCGGCGGCGGGTTTTCTTTGATCTGTCGCGGCCGGAAAATCTGCTCCCTGGAGCAAAATGCCTCAGGGATAAATCACGACAAGGAAGACCAGGGTTTCGGTGCGGCCCGCATTGACCAAGGCATGGGGCACATCCGCACGGTAGGTGGCGGAATCGCCCGCGTAAAGCAGGTCCTGCTCGCCCGCGGATTCAACCTGAAGCTGGCCTTTGACCACGGTGATGAATTCCCGCGTGCCAGCGAAATGAGCCGCACTGCGCAGAGCGCCTTCCTTGCCGAGGGCCACCTCATAAAACTCCACGTCTTTTTCCAGATTCAGCGGACTCAGCGTGCGGATGCGGCAATTCCCATCGGATCGATAGTGAAACGCCCGGTCATTTTTCCGGATCACGGTCACGGTGGCCGCGGCCCCCGGGGAACCGATCAAATCGCCCAAAGACATGCTAAAGGCCTGGGCAATCCGCAACGTGACGGCTAGGGTGGGATTGGCCTGCTCGCGCTCGATCTCGCTGAGCATGGACCGGCTGACTCCACTGGCGCCTGACATGGCTTCGAGCGACCAGCCCCGGTCTGCCCGCAACTGCCGGAGCCGCAGCCCCAGATGGCGGCCCACCGCGTCCGGAGGCAGATCCGCGGACGGCGCCGGCATGATAACAGAAACGGGGGCGGGACGTGGTTTTTCGATCCGAACAGGCATGATTCCGCATATGGTATCCGGGAAATACATCTTGCATACCGGAATATTGGAATCCAGAATACCGCACTGAATTCCGATATATCGGACAGCCTCCCCTCCCCTCCCCTCCCCTACCCTGCCATGAAAGCCCTTGTCAAAGCCCATGCGGAACGCGGCCTCTGGCTGCAGGACGTCCCGGAACCGGAACCCGGCATCAATGATGTCCTCATCAAAGTCCACAAAACCGGCATCTGCGGCACTGATCTCCACATCTACAAATGGGACGACTGGGCGCGCAAAACCATCCCGGTTCCGATGGTGGTGGGCCACGAATTTGTCGGTGAGGTGATGCGGGTCGGTTCCAACGTGAGCGATTTCCACCCCGGTGAAATTGTCAGTGCGGAAGGCCACGTGGTCTGCGGCCGTTGCCGGAATTGCCTCGCCGGACGCCGGCATCTCTGCAAGGACACGGTAGGCATCGGAGTCAACCGGCCCGGCGCCTTTGCCGAATTCATCAGTGTGCCCATGACCAATGTCTGGCACCACCGCGACGGGGTGGACGAGGAAGTGGCGGCGATCTTCGACCCCTTCGGCAATGCGGTCCACACCGCGCTCGCCTTCGAAGTGCTGGGCGAGGATGTCCTGATCACCGGCGCAGGCCCTATCGGCATCATGGCCATCCCTGTGGTCAAACACGCCGGCGCCCGCCACGTCGTCATTACCGACGTAAACGACTACCGGCTTGATCTCGCCCGGCAGATGGGAGCGACCGTGGCCCTGAATGTCACCAAAGGTTCTTTGGACGAGGTGCAACGTGCCCTCGGCATGAAGGAAGGTTTTGATGTCGGCTTGGAAATGAGCGGGAATCCTTCGGCCTTCCGCAGCATGGTGGACCACATGTGTCACGGAGGCAAAATCGCCATGCTCGGCATTCCCAGCAGCCCGATCGAGATTGACTGGAACAAGGTGATTTTCAACATGCTCACCATCAAAGGCATCTACGGACGCGAGATGTATGAAACGTGGTATCAGATGAGCGTCATGCTGGAAAGCGGGTTGAATCTGAAGCCCGTGATCACCCACCGGTTCCCCTACACCGAATTCGAGCAGGGGTTCGCCGCCATGGAGTCCGGCTCCTGCGGGAAAGTGGTGCTGGACTGGAGCGTGTAATCCCTGCCATTCTCCACACCTATGAAATCCGCCCTCTCCCTGCTGTGCCTCCTGCTTACCGCTGCCGCGTCAGTGGCGGCCAAGCCCAACATCATCTATTTCATGGCCGACGATCTCGGTTATGGCGAACTGGGATGTTATGGCCAGCAGAAGATCAAAACTCCCAACCTCGATCAACTCGCCGCCGACGGCATCCGCTTCACCCAATTCTACTCCGGCCACGCCGTCTGCGCGCCGTCCCGCTGTGTGTTTCTCACCGGCAAACACACCGGCCATTCTTTCGTCAGGGAAAACTCCGAAGGCCGGGCTGCCCAGAAGGCTGAACGCGAACGCATCAAGGCGGAGGATGGTTATTTCTCCCAGATCGCCCTCCCCGCCCGCGAAGTCACGGTGGCGGAAGTCCTAAAACATTCCGGCTACCGCACCGCCTGCATCGGCAAGTGGGGCCTCGGGCATCCGACCAATGAGGGCTCCCCGCTGAAGCAGGGCTTCGACTTTTACTACGGCTATATCTCCCAATGGCAGGCCCACAATTATTACCCCACCTACCTCTGGCGGAACGACACCAAGGAACCGCTTGAAGGCAACGACGGCAAAAGCGTCAACGGCAAGCACTACGCGGCCGACCGTTGTGAGGCGGAAGCCCTCGACTTCATCCGTACCGCCAAACCCGGCGAGCCCTTTTTCCTCTATTTCGCCACGCCGGTGCCGCACGTCGCCCTCCAGGTGCCGGAAGAAGAGCCCAGCCTCGCTGGATACCGCAAAGCCTTCGCCGGTCAGGATCCTCCCTACGAAGGCAAAATGGGCTATCTTCCTGTCACCGATCCCCGGGCGCGCTATGCCGCCATGGTCACCCGGATGGACCGCACCCTCGGCAAAATGCGGG
>CAIZWU010000392.1 GCA_903936775.1 uncultured bacterium
GGTGTCTTTTTTATACGTATGGCTAGTAGATAATATTGTCGAGCCATTTTGAGTCGTCAGGTCATTGTTGATGCTGGAACTGATGCCACCGAAGGCCAGGCTGACACCGAGGCCGGCGAGTGCGAGCTGCATGCGGCGGTTGGAGGAGGGTTCTGGCGTCTGGTTCATGTCAAAGAAGGAAATAAGGGCTTAAAGCGGCGCGTGGAAGGAGGAATTTTCCAATGAGGGACATTTATAAACGAAACCCGGCATCAGGCAACATATTGTTTTGAGGCACCCCTACGGATTGGGGTCGGGCAATGGGTTGACGGGGAGAACACCCGCCATATGGTATACCAAAGAATGAGTGCGTCTCTTCCATCGCCGGTCCGTCCGGTCAATTTCAAGATCGGCAATGAACGGTTGATCAAGGTTCTGCCCGGGGCCAGTGCCCGTCTGGGCGGGCTGCTGCGCAAGCAGGGCCGGGCCGAACATGGCGCACTGCGGGTGGCCGTGGTGGGCGGGGGGTGCTCCGGTCTGCAATATAAAATGGATCTGGTCGATGGCCCGGCGGACCGCGATATCATGGTGGAGAGCGGTGGGGTGCGGGTGGTGATTGATCCCAAAAGCGCCCTGTTTGTCAGCGGCTCGGAGTTGGATTACAGCGAGGACTTGCAGCAGGGCGGATTCAAAGTCTCCAATCCCAATGCCATTGTGACCTGTTCCTGCGGGGAAAGTTTCGCCGCCTGACCGGAGGCCCGCACGATCATGGTGGCCGACGCTTTTATTTTACTGGGATTGCCCCGGAAGGCTGCTTTGAGTCCAGATTTGGTTAAGTCCGCGTTTCAAAAAGCGGCCGCCGCCACCCACCCTGATGGCGCGGCAGATGAACCGGACCGGGCGAGCCGCACGATGCTGTTTCAGCAGTTGAATGAAGCTTCAGCGCTGCTGATCCCGGCCGCTTCCCGTTTGAAACACCTGCTGGCACTGGAGTACACTGATTTCGTCCCGTCGCGGGCCGCCGCGATGGATGAGCCGCTGGTGGCGCTTTTCACGCAGGTGGGGGCTGCGGTGCGGGCCGCGGCGGAGTGGACCCGGCGGCGGCAGGCGGCCACCACCTTCCTGGCCAAGGCGGCGCTGACGGCCAGTGAAATGCAGGTGCAGGAAACCCTCGAAGCGGCGGGCCGGTCAGTGCGCGAAGCCCAGGAGGTGCTGCAGTCGGCGATGGAGGAAGTGGATGCGGCACGCCTTGCAGGACAGGCCCAGGCCGAAACTCTGAGCGCGCTCGCCCAACGGGCGGCCTTTCTGGAAAAATGGCAGGCGCAACTCCAGGCGGCATGGGCGGCACTTTTCGGAGCCGGGTGAAATCCGACTGGCCCTTGCGCCAGGGGCGGGGGCATTTTAGAAGGCGCTCTACTTTATCTGCCTGTCATGAAACGCATCCTCCTTACCACGACCAGTTATCAGGACACTCCCGGCGCCCATCATGCGTTGCTGCGAAGCCAAGGGTATGAAATCGTATGTGAGCGCGGGCCTCTTACGGAATCCCGGATGCTGGAGCTGGCGGGTGAATTCGATGGTTTCCTTTGCGGCGATGACGATATCACCCACGCCGTGCTGGCCAAGGCCCAGCCCCGTCTCAAGGTGATCAGCAAGTATGGAATCGGTCTGGACAAAATCGACCTTTCGGCTTGTCAGGAATTCGGTATCCCGGTGCTCTTCACGCCGGGGGTGAACCACACCACCGTGGCCGAACACACCTTCTGCCTGCTGCTGGCCCATGTGAGAAATCTGGTCGATTCCGTGGTGGCCACCCGGGCCGGCAAGTGGACCCGCCTCACTGGGCATGAACTGTGGCAGAAAAAAATCGGCATCATCGGCCTCGGCCGGATTGGTCAGGAAATGATCCGCCGCTGCCGTGGTTTTGATATGCAGGTGCATGCCTATGGTAATTACTGGCCGGAGGAATTTTGCCAAGCCCATCAAGTGGTGCGGCATGACAGCATTGAAAGCCTCCTCGCCGCCGTCGATATCCTGAGCCTCCATACCATGCTTAGCGCCTCTACCCGGCACTTGATCAATGCGGAGCGTCTCGCCCTGCTTCCGAAAGATGCCCTCCTCCTCAATACCTCCCGCGGCGAGTTGGTTGATTCGGTTGCCGTGCTGGAGGCCCTGAACAGTGGCCACCTTTCCGGTTATGCGGCCGATGTGATGGAGCACGAGCCGCCCTCCCCGGACTCACCTCTGCTGAGTCATCCCAAATCGCTCATCACCCCGCACATCGGGAGCCGGACGTATGAAAGCGTCCCCCGCCAGGCGATGCGCGCCACGCAGAACCTGATCAATTTCTTCAACGGAGACGGTGAAGTTTTTTACGCCACCCGTGACTGAGCCGGGCGATTTTCCGGCCATCCCGGCGGGTGGCGAAGCTGTCAAGAATTTCGTTTGGCAAGCTGCGGAGGCTGAAGGAAGGTGAGGGCTATCAACCTGTCGGTGTTTATCCGGGTGGAGCGATGTGAAACGCGGATGACGCGACTGGTCCAGCCCAGCCACGCGCCTCTATGTCTTCTCCTCTGGAACGCCCCTCCGTCCTCGTCCTCAACCGCAACTGGCAGGCCATCGACGTCAAAACGCCGGCTGAAGCGTTTGGCCTGATGGCCACCGGAGCCGCCATGGGGCTCGATATCAGCAGCGGGGACATGCGTCCGGTGCCTTGGACCGAATGGCTGCAGTTGACCGTGCGTGACGAGGACAGTCCGGTCCGCACGGTGCGCGGTCCGGTGCGTGCTCCCACCGTGCTGGTGTTGACCCGCTTCGGCCGGGTGCCGATGCGCCGCCTGCGCTTTTCCCTGCGGGGGCTTTGGATGCGGGATCGTGGGGTCTGTCAATATACGGGACGGAAGTTGGCGGCAGGGGAGGGAAATATCGATCACGTGATGCCCCGCTCCCGGGGAGGGCGTACCACTTGGGAAAACTGTGTGCTTTCCCATAAGGTGGTGAATCACAAAAAAGGGAACCGCACTCCGGAAGAAGCCGGTCTGCGGCTGATGCGGCCTCCGGAAGCTCCCCGGGCGGTCCCGGCTACTGCTTTTATCCGGAACACCCTCAAGGTGAAGGATTGGGAGGTTTTTCTGAGCGGCCAGACCGTGGATGGCTGAGAGAGCTGCCCCGGCAAGGGAGTCAGGCCCGCTGTTGCAAATCAAAGCGGCGGGCGGTCCGGTGGCGGATGGAGAAAAAGTTACATCGGATTTTGGCTGAGGCCGCGGTGGGAGTGCTGCGCCAGGTTTTTGAAGAAGGCATGGTGGCGGACCGGGCGGTGGGCAGGGTGCTGGGGGCCAATCCCAAATGGGGAAAACGCGACCGGGCTTTGGTGGCGGAGACGGTTTATGAAGTGGTGCGCTGGCGGCGCCGGCTGGCGGTGCTGGCGGGATCGGAGGACTGGTGGGCTCTCGCAGGAGTTTGGTGGGAAGGGCAGGGATTTGCGCGTCCGGAATGGGCGTCCTGGCCGGAAACCGGGGCCGGGGTGAGGGCGGCGCGGGAGGCGGCGTTGGCGGAGTGGCCCCGCGCGGTCAGGGAGTCGCTGTCCGATGAATTTGATGCGTTGGCCGAGGCAGAACTGGGTGTCGCCTGGGCCGGGGAGTTGGCTGCTTTGAACGGACCCGCCCCGGTCTTTCTGCGGGTGAATCCGCGGCGGGGGCATCTGGCTTCCATCATCGCGGAATTGGAGGCCGCCGGAGTGGCTGTCGAGCCGGTGGCAGGTTGTCCGCTGGGGCTGCGGGTGGCGGCTGGACGGGCGGTGACGGCCCAGCTGCGGGAGAGCGGGCGATTTGAGATTCAGGATGCCGCGTCGCAGCAGGTGGCGCCGTTTTGTCAGGTGGAACCCGGGATGCGGGTGGTGGATGCCTGCGCCGGAGCGGGTGGAAAGACGCTGCATCTGGCGGCACTGCTGGAGGGGAAGGGGGATTTGCTGGCGATGGATGTGCAGGAGCGGAAGCTGGAATCATTGAAGGCGCGGGCGGCGCGGGCGACGGTGAAGGTGCGCACCGCGTTGCTTTCGGATGAGGTGCTGGCCAAACAGGCGGGGCAGGCGGACCGGGTGTTGGTGGATGCGCCGTGCAGCGGGTCGGGGACGCTCCGCCGGCAGGCTGATTTGAAATACCGGATTTCCGCGGAATCCGTGGCGAAGATCCGGCAGGTGCAGCGGGAGGTGCTGGAGCGGTGCGCTCCGGTGGTCAAACCCGGCGGGAAATTGATCTATGCCACCTGCTCGATTCTGCCTTCGGAAAACGAGGCCCAGGCGGCTTGGTTTTCCGCGGGCCATCCGGACTTTGTGCTGGAGGAGGAGCGCCGGATTTCCCCGGCAGCGACCGGGTGGGATGGATTCTACATGGCGCGGTGGCGGCGGGCGGTAACGGGTTAAGAGTCTTTTTTGAGTTCCGTCAGGACGGCGCGGCACAGATCCACCATGACTTTCTCCTTCCCGGTGCCGGCCCGGAGACAGAAGATCCAGGCCTTGCCGGATTGGGCGCGGTCATCAACCACGGCCAGTTCGAGGACTTCGTTGCTGATGAGGCCGACTTTGTGATAATAGCGGGCCTGCGGGAAGATTTCCTTGCCGCCTTCCCAGGCGAGGGGGCCGCTATCCGGGTCCTTGGTTTCGAGACCGGTGAATCCATTGCCGCCGTGCAGGAGGAAGGAGATCATTTCGGGACTGATCCGGAAGCGCTCGGATTCGGGAATGAGATCGTGAAAGACCAGCCGTCGCAGGCAATCTGCGAGGTCGCGGGTGCTGGCCATATTGCCGGTGCGGCTGTCAATCACGGTGGCGCCCCGCCCGGCCGACCACGAATGGCCGCCCCACTGGTGGTCGACGAATTCCATGCGGCCATCCTGGGCACGGAGAGTGATGCGCTGGCGCTCGGCAGGTTTATAAAGGTAGGGCCGGGCGCTCCAATACCCACGCATTAGAGCGCTGTGGGTAAATCCGCGTTCCGGAATGAGGAATTGGCTGTTCAGATAGTCGAGACCGTTGAAACGCAGGAGCAGGGTGTAATCCTCATTGGACGAGCGGCGCCAAACTTCGCTGAGCATTTCCGGCATGGAGCGGGCGCAGTCCAGCACCCACGGCCCAGGGCCCTCCCGGCGCTCAAAGGTGAGGGTAGTCTCCAGAGGGAGACCGAGGGCGTGCAGCCGTTCCATGGAGGCGATGGCGGTGAACAGTTTGATGGTGCTGGCGGGCCAGAAGTCGGTGGCGTCCGGTTCGTTTTTGTAATGCCACGTGGGAAAGGTCGTCTGCCCCTCCCGGGTCTCCACGGCCATTACGGTGCCGCGGAGCTTCAGTCCGGGGGCTGCGGCCTCCATCACCGTGGTCAGATCCGGCACCCCGGCGGCGGGCAGAGCAGGGGCGAGCAGAGTGGAAACGAGCAGGCTATGGATAAAAGCCGGGGTTTTCATGCTGGAAGTAAGGCGCATCCCGGCGGGCTGTCACGGGATTTGCACCGGCATGGGGGGGCGCGGCAGCGGGAAAGTGATTCCTCCAGCTTGATCAGGTATGATACGTGCAGGAACAGGCGGTGGTTTTTGTCAGGGGAAAAGACGGGTCGGTCGGCGGCAGCCCGCGGCACACCCCTTCAGCCTCTCCGCCCGGCATCGTCTCCACCAATGCCCTGTGGCTCAATGCGCAGCGGCGCGCCGGGCTGGTCAATATCACCTGGACCGTTGAATCGGGGAATTCCCTGCAGCACTGGCAAGCGACGGGCCTGACCTTTCAGGCTGCTCTCCTGATAAATGCTCTGGAAACCATGGTGTGGGGATTTGCCGCGGCCATGGCTCCGGTCTTCTGCCGTTTAAAGATAGGGGATCCCTGACTGTTTTACGGGGAACGTGTTACTGCACCGGCCCTTGCACAGGGGCGGGCACTGGGGCTCATTTGCAAATGAAACAACCGGACAAAATGGAGCAGCTTCTCCGCGTGGTCGTCCTCGGCGGCGGCTTCGGGGGACTGGAATGCGCCCGCACCTTGAAGGACCGCCGCTTCGCCGTGACGCTGGTGGACCGGGAGAACCACCACCTCTTCCAGCCGCTGCTCTATCAGGTCGCCACTGCCGGCTTGTCCGCTCCGGAAATCGCCCAGCCGATCCGGATGCTGCTACGGGATCAGGAAAATGTCACCGTGCTGATGGATGAGGCCACCGGCATCGACCTCGCCGCGAAGCAGGTCACCCTGAAAAAACAGATCATCCCCTATGACTACCTTGTGCTCGCGATGGGGGTGCGCACCGGTTACTTTGGCCACGAAGACTGGGCGGCCCATGCTCCGGGCCTGAAAAACCTCGACGATGCCACACGCATCCGGTCTCAGGTGTTGCGGGCTTTTGAGCGGGCGGAAGCCAGCACTGACGAAGCTGAGCGCACCCGGCTCATGACCATGGTGGTGGTCGGGGGAGGCCCCACCGGCGTGGAAATGGCCGGCGCTTTGTCGGAATTGTCACGCCAAGTGCTGGCCAAGGATTTCCGCCACATCCGGCCGGAGGAGGCTCATGTGATTCTGATCGAAGCGGGGCCGCGCCTCCTCCCGATGTTTGCGGACGACTTGTCCGAATATGCCCGCCAACGGTTGGGCAAAATGGGGGTGCAGGTCCGCCTCCAGACCATGGTGAAGCACATCGGCCTGGGGGTCGTGGAGTTGAATGGGGAACACCTCGCCGCCGAAAACATCATCTGGGCCGCCGGGGTGGA
>CAIZWU010000393.1 GCA_903936775.1 uncultured bacterium
CCCGAAACCGGGCCTTGGTCTCCGCCAGGCCATATTTCCGGCATCAGGCGCGGCCCGCCTCGGGTCCATGGATTCCCCGTCGTCACCATCGCTTCCACAAAAGCCCGGTAGCCGGGATGATTCTTCCCCGTGAAACAAAAATGCACCGCCTCCGGCTCCACCCGGCAGCCCTTGGCCGTATCTAAAAAGGATAATTTACCCGCTGCAAAATCAAAAAGCTCGTCCCGCTGCCATGGCGGAAGAAAAATCCCGATGGGATGACGCATCCCTTCAACCGGCTCCGGCAGGCGGGTTTTTTGTTCCACCGCCACGATGCTCGCCGCCAGCTCATCGCTCGCCGCGATGTTCCCCTCCCCCGCCATCCGGCGATACAACCCCTGCCCGCCTTCCTCCAGCGCCTCTTCCAGCAGTTCCAAAATCCGCTCCATCAGCCGCCGTCCCCGTGCGGTCTTCCTCAGAAAAAAATGGCCGCTCCCCGCAATGACGGGGGTCGCCACCACCCCAAATTCCTCCGCCATCCGGTGAGGATTCACCCAATTTTCCCGCAGCACATCCGGCAGGGTCCGTGAATCCATCCAATCATGGAAAAAAGAGAAATCATCCGTCCCCAGTCGGTCGAACCATCCCGCCGGGTCTGCGGTGAAGACCAGATCGCAATCCAAAAATATCGTCTCCTCAAACGGCGAGTCCAACAATGCCGTCAGTTTATTCATCCACTGGCGCGGGCTGCCCGCCGCCTCTACCCGCCGTGTGCAGCGCACCTCCGCCAGCCCCCGCCAATCCAGCCCGCAGAGATACCCTTGCCCCTGCACCCGCACCGGAAGCCACGGCTGATACCGCCGAAGACTTTTCACCATCGCATACGCCATCCGCTCCGACTCTTCGGAAAACGGGGCCAACAGCAATCCCCGCTCCCTCGTAACATCCAGCACCGGGCGCGTTAAAGGCCAGTGCCTGCTGTAGCCATAATCCTCCCGCTCCGCCCCCCCTGCCGTGCCTCCCTCCGGGGAAAAATCCGGCACCTGCCCCACCCGCTTGCTGGCCCCACCGTCAAGCATCCGCCGCACTGGCGGCGGCTGCACCACCCGCGGTGCCCGCACCGGTGTTTCGATTCCGTGCGCCGCATCCAGGGCCGCCACGATCTCTTCAAAAAGATTCGGCCTGCCATCAGGATAATAATTCCCCCGCACACAGTTTTCATTGTTGGAAAGACCCTCCACCTGCCACGCCATCGGTGGCCACACCCCATACGCCGGGAATTCCCCATGATAGTCGGCCATGATCGTATCATTCGCCAGCTCCCGCCCCACCGGACGCACAAACGTCGCCCGGCTCACCTTCCCATATTGGCTATCCAGAAACTTCGCGAACGGTTTCCGGATCATATACCCATGCGCATCCCAGCTCGTCCCCGTCAGCCGCACCACGCCCTCCCCCAGCACCTCCGGCATCGTATGAAACACACACCCAAAATAACAAATCTTCCAATCCTCCGGCAACTCCAGCGCCTCCAAGCGTGCCTTGAATCCCTCACAAAGCACCACGTCATCCTCGAACACGATCACTGACTCCGCCCCCGTCTTCCAAGCCGCCCGCCACGCCAGCCGGTGGGCTAAGGTGCAGGCCCGTAGGCCAATGCTTTTCCAGCCCTTGGTATGCTCCGTGCAGATTGCGTCAGGTGCTTTTTGAAAAACAACTCTCAGGCCAGAACTCCGAAAGCAAGCACAGGATCTGATGAAACGATCGGGTCTCCTTGCCAAATTCAGGCAAATAGCTAAGATGTTTTTAGATGGCAATTTTTTACGCTATACCAAAAACTTCTGAAATGCAGAAACCTTACTTTACTGGCTTTTCAAATAAATGCAAAAATCGATCAGGTAGTGAAGTAAACGAAAATCGTTTATTGAGGACTTCAGTGCCTATGGGACGAGGATCGGCAATACCTAAAGTTACGATTTCTTCTCCGGAAAACGAAGCCTGCTCTACAACATAGCCCTTCGAAAAGGAGTTTTGGCGTAAAGTAAATACCGTCTCCTGTCCGCCGAAATCATATCGCTCCTCAGTGCCCAACGCAATTACACCTCGCTTCAGTTCGGCAACCGCTTGCGGGTTTTTTGGCAAGACTGCGCTTAGTTGCTTCCAAAAAGACTGAATTAGTTGTTTGCCCTCCTCCGGGAAAGGCTTTATTCGAAAATTAGTCTGTCCGCCAGTCAATTCTTCAACAAGAAGGTTATTTAACTCCAATTCATTAAATTTGGCTTTCATGATGAGAAGAGATTCCTTGATATCCGTCGATTCATCAGGGGTAATTTGGTGCCGGCTTATAAAATCGGGCGTGATATCCCAAGTATCAAATTGAATTGCCAAGTTTCGCTCATCTCCACTGTTTTTCTCATCGGTTTTTACCGTAACATCAGGTTCCTTTGAAGAAGAGCCTGCAGATTTTTGTTCGCCTTTTATCCC
>CAIZWU010000394.1 GCA_903936775.1 uncultured bacterium
GGCTTCAGGCCGCCGCCGGAGCCACCACCCCGGAGTCGGAAGTCGGCTATCTGCGCTGGGAAAACGCCCAGTTGCAGGCCGTACTCCATCCCGCCTGGACTCCCTTGCTCTTCCCCCAGCGCATCGCGCCGGATGGCCCCACCCTGGAAGACAAGGGTCAGGGGATCTATCTGGCCACCGGCAGCAATCCTGACAAAACCACCTATACCCTCACCGCCAGCACTTTCCCAGCCACGATGACCGGGCTGCGGCTCGAGGCCATCCCGCACGAAAAGCTGCCCGGAAAAGGATCCGGACGCGCCGGCAACGGAAACTTTGTCGTCACGGAGATCAAGGCAAGCCTGATAGGACCGGATGGCAAGCTGGTGCAGGAACTGCCCTTCGCCTCGGCCTCCGCCAGCTTCGAGCAAACCGCTTCCCCGGAGTCCCATCCTGACAATAAATGGTCGGCAGCCAGCACCATTGATGGGGACAAGCGCGGCGCAGAGTCCGGCTGGGCCGTGCTGCCGCAGGCGGATCAGGGGCAACAGCTCTGGGTAGCCTTTGCGAATCCAGTGCCAGTCCTGCCCGACGCCCGGCTGGTGGTCGAGATCCAGCAGAACCACGGCCATGAGCACCACACCCTGGGACAGTTCCGCGTGTCTGGCACCACTTTGCCCGTCGACACTGCCATCGGAAGCGCCCCCCCCCTCCCCGCAGACCTTGCGGCCCTGTTGTTGAAGCCCATGCCCCAACGCACCGGGGACGAGCAGAAATCCCTTGTAACATATCACCGTTCCATCGCCCCGGAATGGGCGGATCACCGGAAGCAACTAGCCGAAACCAACGGCAAGCTCAAGGAACTCGAAGACCAGGCCGTCCGCTGTATCGTCACGCGGACCACCCCGGACAAGCGGACCGTCCGCATCCTTCCGAGGGGTGATTTCATGAACGAATCCGGCACTGTCGTCAAAGCCGCCCTGCCCGGCTACCTGCCCGCACCCGTCATCGAAGGCCGCGAACCCAACCGGCTGGATCTCGCCCAGTGGCTCATTTCCCGCGATAACCCGCTCACCGCCCGCGTCCTTGTGAACCGGCTGTGGAAACTGTTTTACGGCATCGGCCTGAGCAAGCGGCTGGAAGACTTCGGACTCCAGGGCGAGATGCCGCCCAACGCTCCTTTGCTGGATTTTCTGGCCACGGAAATGGTGGACCGGAAGTGGAATATCAAGGACATGGTCCGCCTGATGGTCACCTCCGGCACCTACCGGCAAATCTCCGTAGCGACCCCGGAAATGCTGACCCGGGATCCGGAAAACCGGGAACTGACCCGGCAGGGCCGTCACCGGCTGGATGCGGAGTTCATCAGGGATTTCGCCCTGGATACCTCGGGACTCCTTGTCCAGAAAATCGGCGGCCCGAGCGTCCGGCCCTATCAGCCGGAAGGCTATTGGGAAAATCTGAATTTCCCCACCCGCAACTGGGACGCCTCGGTGGGCGATAGCCAATACCGCCGGGGACTCTACACCTGGTGGCAGCGCATGTTCCTGCACCCCTCCATGCTGGCCTTTGATGCCACCACCCGCGAGGAATGCACTGCTGAGCGCACCCAGTCCAATATTCCCCAGCAGGCGCTGACGCTGCTCAACGACCCCAGCTTCGTGGAGGCGGCCCGTCACCTCGCCCTGCGCGCCATGACGGAAGCCGAAGGCGATGACACCGCGCGCCTGACATGGCTCTGGCGGCAGGCCCTGCAGCGCGCCCCCACCGCCGCGGAGGAAACCGCCGCCTTGTCCCTGCTGGCGAAGCACCGGGCCGAGTTCCAGCAGGACGCACCGGCGGCTCAGGCCTTCGGGCAAATCGGCCGGCCCGCCGCGGACGGCATCGTTCTCACGGAACTCGCCGCCTGGAGCAGCGTTACCCGCGTGATCCTCAATCTTCACGAATTCATCACCCGTTCCTGACCTATGACTCCCTTTTCCTCCCTTCACCGCCGGGCATTTCTAAGCAGGGCCACCTATGGCTTCGGGGCCGCGGCCCTCGCCGGCCTGCTGCGTCAGGATGCCCCCGCCGCCGGGGTGCCGGGCATCCTGGCGGCACCGCATCACCCGCCAAGGGCCAAGCGTGTTATTTTTCTCAGCATGGCCGGAGGACCCTCGCACCTTGAAACCTTCGACTACAAGCCCGTCCTGGCGAAAATGGACGGCCAGCCCATGCCGGAAAGCATGACCAAAGGGCAGCAGATTGCCCAGTTGCAGGGCCAGGCGCTGAAGTGCTTTGCCCCGCAGCACGAGTTCAAAAAATTCGGCAAATCCGGCCAGGAGTTCAATGCCCTCCTGCCCAATCTGGGAACCATGGCCGACGAAATGTGCATTGTCCGCTCCGTCTACACAGAAGCCATCAACCACGATCCCGCCCACATGTTCATGAATACGGGATCCCAGATCGCAGGACGTCCCAGCATGGGCGCCTGGGCGACCTACGGACTGGGCACCGAGTCGCAGAATCTGCCCGGATTTGTGGTCCTGACTTCGAGTGGCAAAGGCGGTCAGAACCAACCCATCGCCGCCCGCCAGTGGGCCAGCGGCCTTCTGCCGAGCCGCTACCAGGGCGTGCACCTGCGCGGAAAGGGGGATCCGGTCATGTATCTGAACGCCCCTCCCGGCGTCAGCGCCAACCGCCAGCAGGACGTGGTCAATACCATCAACCAATTGAACGGGGTCCACGAAGCGGATGTTCACGACCCCGAGATCGCCACCCGCATCGCCCAGTATGAAATGGCGTTCCGGATGCAGTCCAGCGTGCCCGAATTGATGGATATCGGCAAGGAACCCGCCTCCATCCTGGATCTCTATGGCTGCAAGCCCGGCGACGGCAGTTTCGCCTACAATTGCCTGCTCGCCCGCCGCCTCGCGGAGCGGGGGGTCCGCTTTATCCAGCTCTATCACAAGGACTGGGACCACCACGGGGACGTCAAACAAAGCATCACCTGGAAAATGGAGGAGATCGACCGCGCCTGCATGGCCCTCCTCACAGACCTGAAGCAGCGGGACATGTTGAAGGACACCCTCGTCATCTGGGGCGGCGAATTCGGCCGCACCCCCATGTCCCAGGGCACCGGCCGGGACCACCATAACAAAGGATTCAGTATCTGGATGGCCGGGGGCGGCGTCAAACCCGGAATCAGCTATGGAGCCACAGATGAGCTGGGATACCACGCCGTGGAAAATCCCGTCGATGTCCACGACCTGCACGCCACCATGCTGCATCTGCTGGGCATCGGGCACACCCGCCTCACCTATCGCTTCCAGGGCCGCGATTACCGGCTGACCGACATCAAAGGCAAGGTCATCTCCGCGGTGGTGGCCTGATGCCGGTGCTTTCGCGGGGCCACTCCGGAGCCCCGGGCGGGACGCAGCTCGTCGGCCGGATCGAGCAGACCCATGCGGAGAATGAGAACGTGCCCGCGATCGCAAGGAAATGTGGCAGACATCGGAAATCCTGGCCATGGTCCCTGTCCCCCGGAAGGAGACGAAGTCCTGGGCGCTGACCGCCAGTGACAACCAGGGCAGGTGCCGGGCGGCGGTCGATGGCCGCACCGATTCCCGCTGGGACACACAGGCCACGCAGCACGACGGGATGTGGTTCGCCTTCGACATGGGCCACGAACGCCCGCTGCGATCCCTCGTGCTTGATTCCTCAGGCTCCACCTCGGACTATCCGCGCGAATACAGTGTCGATTTTTCCACTGACGGCACCCAGTGGAATCAGGTTGTGACCAAAACCGCCGACTCCGATGCCATCACGGACATTGTTCTGCCCGCGGAAAAGACCCGCTACGGGCGCATCAATCAGCACGGCCGGTCCCCTGACAGGTTCTGGTCGATTGATGAACTGGAGGTTTACACGCAGTAGGACAATATCCAGGGTTCCGGCTTGGCACCAATTGAACGCAAAGGGCGGAAGGCAGGAACCGGGGATTCCGCGCCCCCTTGTCCCGCCGGAATGCCACCGTCAGCATCATCCCAACCTCACAGAATCCATGCTGCCGCATTGCTTAAAGTCTACGAGGTGGATTGATTCCGCGGTGCTCCACCCTGCGGGCAGCCTGTGGCGGTCTCCCATGGGACGGCACCGCACCAGGGGTTTCCGCAACGCAGGCAATTGCCGAAGCAGACTCCTCTTCTATTGAGGGGAGCCGCGCCTGACCCGCTCAAAACCTGGCATGGATACCCCTTCAACAACCACCAATTCCGGGGAAATTCCTACGGGTTGCCAATTAAGAATCAGTAAAAATACCTAGAGCCTACCGGACCCGTGCCGGCAGACGTATCGGCTTGGAGCCCCTCCATTTCCGCTATCCTGCCCTGCAACCCTGATCCTCCCCTGAAAACCCCGATTCCATATCAATTCATCAAAGGCAGCATCCTCCTTCCGGAGGCCGAATTGTGGCTGGATGCCCACCGCGGACAGGGGATTTCCTTTGTATCCCACGCCCATGCCGATCATGTGGCAGGGCATCAGCGGATGGTGTGCTCCAAAGCGACCGCTTTTTTATTGAAGGAGCGCTTCGGATTCAAAGGAGAGATGGTCGCCCTGGAATGGGATGAGCCGTGGGAGCACGCCGGTCACCGCATTGTGCTGACGCCAGCCGGTCATGTGCTGGGCAGTGCGATGATCCACCTGACGCGCCTGACGGACGGAGCGACCCTGCTCTATACGGGCGACTTCAAGTTGCGCCACGGACTGACGGCGGAACCCGCGCGCCCCCTCGCTGCCGATACACTGATCATGGAATGCACTTTCGGCCTGCCTCACTATCACTTCCCCCCGCTGGCGGAAGTCCGCTCCGCGATACACCGCTGGTGCCGGGATGCGCTGGACCACGGCGAGACGCCCGTGCTGTTGGGATATTCGCTGGGGAAAGCCCAGGAAATTCAGGCCGCCCTGGCAGGCGGCGGGTTCAGGATCGCGGTGCACCCACAGGTGGCGGAGATGAACCTGGCCTACGAGGCGCTGGGCAAGGCCTTGCCTCCGTGGGAAAAATTCACCGGAAATCCGTCAGGGTGCGTGCTGGTTTTCCCGCCGCAAACCGTGAAATCCACCCTGCTCCGGAAGGTGAAACCCAAGGTAACCGCGATGGTGAGCGGCTGGGCGTTGAATGCCGGGGCCCGCTTTTCCTATCAGGTGGATGAAGCCTTCCCCCTGAGTGACCATGCCGATTATGGAGAGCTGCTGGAGCTCCTTTCCCTGACAAAACCTGAAACCATCCTTGCCACCCACGGGAACAGCGCCGGTTTTGCCCAGGACCTCCGCCAACGCGGCTGGAATGCCTGGTCCCTCGCGGGAACCGATCAGATGGAGCTGGGGCTGGAAGGCAGTCCTGACAGAGGACCCGGGAGCGGCTCCAGCCTCCCATCGGCCTCAGCCCCTTCCCTCACCGATGGAGCTTTTGGGGAATTCTGCACCGTGGGCGAATCCGTGGCCGCAGCGTCCGGGCGGTTGAAGAAAATTGCGCTCCTGGCCGATTATTTCCGTAGCCTGCCCGAGCCCGGCACCCTGTCGGCTGCCGTGCGGTTTTTGGCAGGGCGGCCGGCCGTGACCCGGGAACAGCTCAAGGCCATGGGCACCGGCTGGGCGATCATCCGGTTTTCCCTGCTGGAAGCGACCGGAGTCAGCCCTATCCGATACAAGGAAATCTCCCGCACCCAGGCGGATGCGGGGCGCACCGCCTTTCTCCTCCTTGAGAATAACACCACGCCGCAACCGTGGACGATTGAAGAAATCCAGGCACTCTTCGACCACATCCGCCTCGCCCGGGGACCTTCGGCCAAATCGGCCCTGCTCGCGGCAGCCTTCCGGACCCTCTCCCCCATGAGCGGCCAGTATGTGGTGAAAATCCTCACCGGAGATACCCGTCTCGGGCTCAAGGAGGGACTGTTGGAGGAAGCCCTCGCCGCCGCGTTTGACCAGCCAGCGGAACGGGTCAGGGAAGCCCATATGCTCAGTGGCGATCTGGGGGAAACCAGCCTCCGTGCCCGGGACGGCCGCCTTGAGGAAACCGCGATGCGCCCCTTCCAGCCGGTCCGGGCCATGCTGGCCAGTCCGGAGGAAACGGCCGCCGCAGTCTGGGAGCGGTTAGGCCATCCGGACCCGCAGACCGGTCCGCCGGCCGCTGCTCCCGCGCGGGTCTGGCTGGAAGACAAGTTTGACGGCATCCGCGCCCAGCTGCACCGCACCGCGGACCGGGCGGCCATCTTTTCCCGCGACCTCCGGGAGATGGAATCGGAATTCCCTGAAGTCCTGCAGCAAGCCGCCGGCTTCAGTCAGGAAGTGGTCCTTGATGGCGAAATCATCGCCTACGCGGAAGGCCGGAAACTCAGCTTCTTCGATCTCCAGAAGCGCCTGGGCCGCCGCGAGGCCGACCTCTTCATGCCGGAGGAGATTCCCCTGCGTTTTGTGATCTTCGACCTGCTCTGGCTGGATGGCCGGCCTCTGCTCAAGGAATCCCTGACCGAACGCCGCCGTCTGCTGGAAACCCTCGTCCTGCCACAGGGATTCGAGCGCATCGCCGTCTCCCACGCGGCGTCCCCCGAGGCCATCCAGGCGGCCTTTCTCGCGGCCAAAGCAGCCGGCAACGAGGGACTCATCATCAAAGACCCCGACAGTCCTTACGCCGCCGGGCGCCGCGGCAAGTCGTGGCTGAAACTCAAAACCAGTTCCCTCAGTCTTGATGTCGTGGTCACCGCCGCCGAGCAGGGCCACGGCAAACGCAGCCATGTACTGAGTGACTACACCTTCGCCGTCCAGGATGAGGCCTCCGGGGAGCTGAAAGTGATCGGTAAAGCCTACAGCGGCCTGACAGATCTCGAAATCGAGGAACTCACCGCCCATTTCAAACAACATACCCTCCACGACGAGGGGCGCCGCCGCACCGTCGTGCCCAATCTGGTGCTGGAGATTGGCTTCGACAGCATCCAGCCCAGCAAACGCCACAACAGCGGTCTTGCGCTCCGCTTCCCCCGGATCAAAGCCATCCGCCGCGACAAGACTGCGGCGGATATAGATACCCTGGCCCATGCGCAGCGCTTGGCGGAATCGCTGTTTCAGATGAAACCACCAGGCTGAACGCTCCCTCCAAGCGCTCTTCTGACCCGGTCAGCCCGGTGGCCAACTGAGCGGCCTGCCGGCGAGGAGATGGATGTGCAGGTGGGGCACGGTTTCACCGGCATCGTGGCCGTGATTGATTACCAGCCGGAAGCCGGTATCACTGGAACAGACGCCCAACTTCCGGGCCACTTCCCCGGCGGTGAGCAACAGGCTACCCAGCAAGACCTGATCCTCTGCCGAAGCTTCGCCGACACGGGTAACCACACGTTTGGGCACGATCAGCACATGAACGGGGGCCTGCGGATTGATGTCGCGGAAGGCAAACGTTTGTTCGTCCTCGTGGACGATGTCCGCCGGAAACTCCCGGGCGATGATTCGTTCAAAGATAGTCATGGCGGGATAGCGGTAGGAGGACACCCCAGTCGGACCGGGGCCGTGGCTGAATAGTGCCCCTTAACTCCACCGGGTCAAGCCGCGGCCCGGAGTTCAATCCGGCATCCTTCCGAACCGGCCATACGGTTTCTCAAAAAGATGGCAATCTCCTGCTCCAGTTTCCGGCAGCTCTGGGTCCAGTATTTGGCGGCGCAGAGCCGCTTCACCCCATCGTGTGCTTCCGTGAGGGAAACCGCCGGAGCACCCAAATCAGCGAGTTCCTGCAGCCTGGCGTCGAGGAGTTGGAAAAAGCGGAGTTCAAAACCCTCGCCTGCCTCGCGGGCCAAGTCGTCCAGCGACAAGCTAAGCGCTGGTGGGGTCAGCGCGATCCGGTCACCGATCTCAGTGAATCCGATTTTTTCGAGGGTGGTGCGGATTTTTTCGGTGAGTTCCTCGAGAGTGATGGTGGTGCCTTGGAACCGCTCGCGCAGGTAGATCATGAGGCTACGGACGATGTCGGGGGTGAACCACCAGTCGCCCTGCCCGGCCGCACGGGCGGCATCCCGGATGTTTTCCTCCAGCCAGTCCTGGCCATAGGTGGTGACTTCATAGCGGCCGACGCGGAGAAGAGGAAGTTGGGCGGGCAAGGCAATCACGGAGCAGAAAGGTAAGAGGTGGAAGGAAACCGAGGGGAGGAAAAGGGGACGGATCTCAGCGTTGGGAAAAGAGTTCGGGGTGAACCACGCTGGCTGGCACCCGGTGCTCCATGGATTCGATCTCGTTGATGAATTCACCGACGTCCTGAAATTCCCGGTAAACGCTGGCATAGCGGACGTAAGCCACCGGATCGATGCTGTGGAGCTTGTCCATCACCTTGAGCCCCAGCAGTTTGGACGGAATCTCACGCTGCCCCGAAGCCTCGAGGTCGGTGGCGATGTCGTCCGCCGCCGCATGCAGGCTTTCGATGCTGACGGGCCGTTTTTCACAGGCCTTGGTGAAACTCCGGACCAGTTTTTCGCGGTCAAACGCCTCGCGGGCTTCGTTGCGTTTCACCACCAGCAGGTCCGCCTGTTCCACATGTTCGTAGGTGGTGAAGCGGTTGCTGCAGGCGAGGCATTCCCGCCGCCGCCGGATGGCCGCGCCGTCCCGGGAAGTCCGGGAATCGATCACTTTGTCATCCTGGTTTTGGCATTTGGGGCAGCGCATGGGGTCGGCATCCTGTTTGGATATTCTCAAAATAGAGACTACCGGTAGTGGTGTCAATCGCCGAAGCCACAATATTTAGACAATTTATCAGATCCGAGTCTCAGAGAACCCCCGCATCACCCGCGGGGATTGGCGAAGCGAAAGATTGACGGGAGCCTCCCGTAGTGGCAGTCAACCTATGATGAACTGTCGCGCCGTTTCTTCTCTCCTTGCCGCCGGGCTCGCGGTCCTACTCCTGCAGCCCGCAGCGATGCGGGGAGCCGACGTCACTGGGCAAGCTGGCTGGAACCAATTCCGGGGGCCCCACGGGAATGGCCATGGCGACGCCGCCGGTCTGCCAGTGCAGTGGTCCGACACGGAAAATGTGGCTTGGAAGGTGGCGATTCCCCACCAAGGATGGTCCACTCCCTTGATTTTCGAAAATCAGGTCTGGCTCACTACCGCCACCGAGGATGGGAAGGAATACTGGGCCTACTGCCTGGACCGCAGCACGGGGAAAATCCTGCACGAGGTAAAACTCTTCACCAGCGAGGCCCCGGAACCGCTGGGCAATGCGCTGAATTCCTATGCGTCTCCCACCGGCTTTCTGGAAAATGGACGCGTCTACCTTCACTTTGGCAGCTACGGAACCGCATGCCTGGACACGACCACCTTCAAGGAACTGTGGCGCCGCACCGACCTGCCGTGCCGTCATTACCGGGGGCCGGGATCTTCCGTATTCCCATGGAAGGAGACCCTCATCCTGACGATGGACGGCGTGGACGTGCAGTACCTCGCCGCCCTCGATAAAAAGACCGGGGCCACGGTTTGGAAAACCGACCGCAACACTGAGTTCGACGATCTCGATGCGGCGGGAAAACCCATGATGGAAGGGGACTACCGCAAAGCCTACAGCACCCCGATTCTGATCGATCCCGGCGGCAAACCCCAACTGGTCAGCACTGGCTCCCGGGCCACGGTCGCCTACGATCCCGATACCGGCAAAGAGCTCTGGCGGGCACGTTACACCGGCTTTTCCAACGCCAGCCTCCCCACTTGGGTGGACGGATTGCTGGTGCTCAATACCGGCCATGGCAAAGCCATTCTCCGCGCTTACCGGATCACCCCGGAAACTACCGGTGATATCACGGACGCCCTCGTCTGGGAACAGACCAAATACATCCCCACCCGTTCCTCTCCGGTGGTGGCGGAGGGATTGATTTATGTGATGGCCGACAACGGATTCCTCAGTGCGGTTGATCCCAAAAACGGCGAACTCCTCTTCAGCGAGCGCACCGGCGGCTCCTGCAGTTCCTCCCCACTTTTTGCCGATGGCAAGCTGGTGTTCTGCAACGAACGGGGGGAATCCTACGTGCTGCAGCCCGGCCGGACCTACCACGAACTGGCCCGTAATTCCCTCCCGGAGGGCATCATGGCCGGTCCCGCGGCGACCGGGTCCGATCTTTTCCTCCGCACCAAAACACACCTCTACTGCATCCGGAAATTACCCTGACACGCCCCCCGGGGGGAAGGTTCCCCTGGCCTGCGACCCAGATTGACAAAACGCCCTCCTTCCTTTTTCCTGACAAATCCATTCCCTGCATGACCAACGAACCCGAGGAGATCATCTGCCGCACCACCCCATGGTACAAAAAACGCCGTCTCATCATGGTGGCGATGCTGCTGGGCTTCAGCGCCTACTTCTTCTATGACTGGAAGATCGGGTATCCGAAGCAACAGCAGGAATACAACGCCTACTGGCCGGTCTACCAGGAGCTTTCGGTCAAGAACAAGGATGACAAAGGCTGGCTGGCCAAGGCCAAGGACAACGGCTGGCCGGAAAGCCCCAAGGAGAAGGATTGGAACTACAAGCTGAAGGAGCAATTCATCTGGGGCGTCGGCACCGGCTTGGCCGGACTAGGCATGCTGATCGCCTTCCTCCGCAACAAGGACCGCGTCCTGCAGGCCAACGCCACCAGCCTGACCACCCCGGAAGGAGTCACCATCCCCTTCACCAGTGTCAGCAAGATCGACAAACGGAAGTGGGATAACAAAGCCCTCGCCTACCTCTGGTGGAAGGACGGGGAGGTCACCAAAAAAGCGGTGATCGACGACCTTGTCTTCGACGGCGCGGGCAAAGTGCTGGACCGCCTGATGTCCCAGTTCCACGGCGAATTGATCGATCTCGAACGCACTCCCGCGGCCGAAACCACCCCGGAGAGCGCCTCCCCTCCCCCTACCGCTTAGCCACCCCGTCCGGCCGCTGATTTTGTTTTCAGTTGCAAACAGAACACGTCCTGATAAGGGGACCGGCCAGAACATCCCGTCCCACCACCCAACCTTTTTATGTCAGAAAAAACCGTCGAAGAAAAAGTCCGTGACATCATCGTCGATCAACTCGGCGTGAATGCCGAGCAAGTCGTCCTCGCCGCCCGCTTCATTGAAGACCTCGGTGCCGACTCCCTCGACACCGTGGAACTCGTCATGGCCTTTGAAGAAGAATTCTCCATCGAAGTGCCCGATGAAGAGGCCGAAAAACTCCAAAGCGTCGGAGACGTCGTGAAATACGTCGAAGAAAACGCCAGCGCCTAGTCGCAGGCCTCCCCGGAAAATTTTTCCCGAAACGCACCCGGTCCACCGGGTGCGTTTTTTTGTGGCCCAGATCACACGATTCCTTTTGTGATCAGCGTCACCGCCGGGGCCTGCCCGTCCAGTCCGTCTCCATCGGTTCTGAGCAGGGTGTAAAGCATGCCGTGCTGACGGAGACGGCGGTGGAGGGAAAGCTGACACTGCTGCCCGGGCCCAGTTTTTTCAGGCGGGAAAGGGGCGAAACCCGCCAGCGAATCATCCGCCCCGGATGAACTCAACGGCCCTAAAGAATGGTCACGCTAATTCGGCGCTTCGCGGGCCAGGATGTCGCGATACCCTCCAAGTTAGCTTTTTTTGCAGTCCGTCAACCGGCCGCAGACCAGCAGGAGGACCAGGCCGCCGAAACGGCAGGACGGCTGGGACCAGCACTTCATTTCCGCGACTCCGGTTGAACCAGCTCCTGCCTGTCGGAAGCGGCTTCTACCGGGGCCGCAGACGTGAAAAACCCGCGGCAAGCGGCGACGGGGTCATAACCATCGCCTGAGTGAATCACCGCACCGAAGCGGACGTGGAAAATCTCTCCGCGCTTCACGGTAACCACACTCTTGTCTCCCTGCTTCATCGCGGCGCGGCCGAAAAGATTCGCGACCAGCACCCCGTAGTCGCGGTTGTGCCACCAGCTTGGGCGCAAGTTCGCCAGGTCGGCGACCAGGGTGATGCCGACGCGGCGGCCGTCGATGGTGCCGGAGTAGTCGCACCACTCGGCAGGCTGGCCCCATGTATGCTTCGCCGTCTTCAGGCCGGCGCTGCTAGTGATCAGGCCGCCGCTCTTCTCAGTGATAGCAGTCGCGACGCGTGCGCCAAAACCCATCTCCTCCTGGTCGCCGAAAGTGAACTCTCCATCATCGGATCGAAACGTCGCGTCCCAGACGAGCAGCCAGTCATTGGCCAGGGCGGTGACAGTGAAACGATTGCTCATGGCGCAAAGCGTCAATCCATCGGCGTTGCGCAAGCGGCACTCGGTGGCGAAAGTTAAGCGACCATCCCGGACGGCGGGCGCTTCGGAGAACCGCACATGTTCGATGCGACCCTTGTTGCGCCAGAAGTCCGCGCCGCTGAGGTCGCCGAACGCCAGCCAGATGCCGGGATGCATTGTGTCGTGGTCCGTGGCATCCGCGCCGGCGACAGGCGGATGATTGCGGGTGGCTTTCAAGCCGCCGGGCGCATAAACATTCGCAAAGTAAGGCCGCAGAATCTTCTCATCGCGAAAGACGAACTCGGCCACCGGCTGGCCGGTGTGCCCGATGACGAGCCGGTCCGCCCGCAGGTCAAACTGGAAGCCGGCACCCGCCGGCACGGTCCCGGGAATGCCGGCACCGGCCTTTTGGCCCTTTTGTGAAAGCAGCCATGCCGTGACATCGGCCACGTCCTGCGGGCCGAGCAGTCCGCCTTGCGGTGGCATGGGCGAGACGGGCAACGTCTCGTGCCTTGTGATGGTGTCGGCGGGCAGTTCCACGCTTTCGCCTCCGGCGAGGCCGAGCTTCAGCACTTTACCACTGGAGAGCAACATGCCAAAATAACTCCTGCCGGCGGCCTCGACGACATGCGCGGAGAAGCCTTCTGTAACGACCGCGCCAGGATCGAGCATGGATTGCACGATGAACTTCGCCTCCATGCGGTCGCCGGCATTGGTGAGGTCGGGGCCGAAATTGATGCCACGATTCCCCATGCGATGACAACTTGCGCAGGCTGCGCTGAGGAAGAAAAGTGCCTCGCCCCGTTGCGGATTCGCAGACGGCAGCGCAGCCAGCGCGGCGTCCATGGTGGTCGCGGTGGCGCGCGGTGACAGTGGCCTGGGCTGCACGATGACGAAGTAATGGGCCATGCTGCCGGACGCTTGGTCATCGCTGTTGCCTCCGAGCATAACCTTTCCCGCGGGAAAATCCTTCGACCACAAATGGAACGTGGTGTCGTCGGTGAGCACCCGATAGTCCGTGTCGGCAAAGCCATGCAGCCACGCGGGACGTTTTTTGATGCGCGTGTCGTGCGCCACGATAACGGTGGACTCCAGCGCGACGTCGAAGGTGAGGAAACGCTGGCCCTGGGAGTGGTCGTCCTCGTTGGCAGTGCGGATGATGAAGGCGTCGCGCAATGCTTCCGGCACCTGTTTGAAGACGTAGTTGCGATCCGTATAGGCCGGCTGGCCCTCGCGGAGGGTGCCGGCGTGGTAGTTGCGTCCACTCTCCGCCACAATGTTCGTCGCGAGCGCAAAGAGCGGCGCGGTGGCAGGCTTGGATTTCGGGTCCGGACGGGTTCCGCCGCCCATGCCGAGCAGTGCCACGCTGCGCACATTTTCGTCTTCGTCGCGGGTGAAGGGTGGCAGCTCCGCCATCGCCATGGCTTGGAGATCGAGCAAGGCCAGCAAGGCCGCGCAACGCACGCCGCTGCGGGTATCTGCAAGCAAAGGCCGCAGTTTCTCCGCGCCGGCGAGATCGCGCAGCGCGTGCCATAGGGCGTAATAGGTCACGCGGTCTTTTTCCACGGCTGCGTGAGCGATGAGCGGCGCAGTGAGAGTCGCGAGCCGGCCTTGATGCACGGCCTGCACGGCGGCGAAGCGCACGCGCGGTTCCGGGTCACTCAGCGCGGATGCGATCACGCTCCCCAGCGCTGCGGATTTTCGCTGACCGAGGATACGGAGAGCCTGGAGACGTGGATTTAGGGCCGACGACGCCTCTGCCGCGATCCCGGCGAAGAGCTCGTCCTCCGCGCCAGCGCGCATCAGCGCCCACAGCGTCCACGTTTCCCGCGCTTGAGTCAGCGTGCCGCTTTTCCATGCGGAGATGAGTTCCTCGTGCGCAGCCTTGCCACGGCGCACGAGTTCATCCTGCGCATCAATGCGGCGCACCGGCAGCAGGCTGTCGAACTCCGCGAGCAACTGCGGCACCCTCATTTCCGCGACCGGAATTTCCGGGGGCGGCGGCAGCGATTTCGTTCCGGTGGGCGTGATCCGATAGATGCGGCCCTCGTTGCTCATTTGCCCGTCCTTGTCCCACTCCACCCCATAACCGCGGCTCCAGCCGGAGATATAGAGCGCGCCATCCGCCCCGAACGCCATGTCCACCGGACGATACAGCGCACGCTCTTCCCTGGCCGAAACGAAGTCCTCACACTTGCCGCCCGCCGGCTGCAACAGCGCGCCTTTCCAGCCGGGACGATAGAGCATCGTGGACTTCAGCAACCAGTCATTAATGAGCCAAACACCACGATAAGCCGCCGGCCACGTGGGCGAGTCCGCAAAGATCACACCTGTGCCGCTGCCAGCGAAAACCGGGCCGCTGATCGGCGCGGTGGGGAGATGATTGTCGCCCGTCCAATGAGTGCTCCACGCGTGCGACCAGCCGAAGTCCGCGCTAAAAAACGGCATGAACAAGCGGTCGCCCTCGTTCTGATCCTGGTCCGTCCCCAGCCATTCAAAGCCGTGATCAAACGCCATTCCATACGGATTGCGCAGCCCGCGTGAAACGATCTCCAGATTCGCACCAAGGTCATCGCAACGCAGCACCCCGCCCTGCCCGCCCCAGTCGTCCCGCGGATCCTGATAGGTGCTCTTGTAGGTGTCCCTCGTAAAGGTTTCCGGCGCGGGAAAATCCGGGGCCCCGGCCGGACCTGGAAATCCCGCCAGCTCACGGAACGGCTTCGGCGCGATGCGCTCCGGTTCGCCCTCCACCACTGCTTTCATCGCGAGGCCCTTGCTGTTCCCCTTCGTCATGTAGAGCTTGCCATCCGGCGCCCAGTTCAGGCCGTGCAAAGCGTGCTCGATGTTTCCCAAATCCGTGAAGACGCGCACAAATTCATCCGCCACATCATCGCCATCGCGGTCGCGCACAATGGTGAGGTCAGGCGCGTTCGCCACCCATAAATCGCGTCCATGCCAGGCAAGTCCCTGGATGCAATTGAAACCGGTGGCAAAAGGGTGCGCCTTGTCCGCCACCCCATCGCCATCCGTATCCCGCAGGATGACCACGCTGTCCGGGGGCGTCTGCGGCGTGGGATTCCGATACTGCGGCCCCATCCCGACGAACAGGCGCCCGCGCGCATCAAAGGTAATCGAAGAGGGATTCCGCACCAGCGGCTCCCTCGCAAACATCGTCACTTCAAAGCCATCCGGCACCACTGGAAGCGCGTCGCGATTGGCGGTGTCGTCAAAGTTCCAATCGGTGCGTGGCTTGGCAGGATCCGTCTGCGCATGGGCGCTCCCGCAGAGCAGCATGATGAGTAACAGAACTTTGATTTTCATAAGCGGAATAATTGGCCGGCAGTGCCACTGAGGATTTTTGTTGATCGGCGGACGGACGCTTTCAGGCAGACTCAGGATGAAGCAGCTGGCAGCGATGAGCTTAACGGGCGTCTTCCTGTTTTATCTGTCCTCACTCAATAACTCAGCACGAGCACCTCGTGGATGTCGTTGATGATGGCTTCCACACGAAGGCCCTCGCGTTTGATTTCAGTGGACCGGTTCAAGGCCGACACGTCCTTCAGTGGCTCCCGGGTGGTGATGGCGGCACGGAACATCGGCGCGTCTTCGATGAGGCCGGGAATGACGTAGGGGCGATCCTTCACTGGCATTGTTTGCGGCGTTGGGTTATAGGCGATGAAGTGAACGCGCAGGATGCGGTTTACCGGGTCGTCAGTGATGACAGTCTCGACGTTGGCGGGCGCGGTGATCTTGATGCGCGGTGATGGATGCAGGAAACGGACGGCGTTCGCGAGCAGGCGCCGGGCTTCGACGGTGTGGTGCTCGCTCGCGGTCGCAAAATCGGGCGAGGCCGCCAAGGTCAGCACCATACCTTGGCCGATTTCGTTGATGAGAAGCGCCGGGCCGGCCGGGGCGTCGGCGCTCATGGGCCACTCGGTGCCTTCCTTGCCTTCGCGCTGGCGCGTGGTGCGGTGGGGTTTGAGAAGTTCGCCGGTCGCTCGTGCGGTCGAGGTTTCGTAAATGGTCGCCGGGCCTTTGACGAGGAAGGGCCAGTCCCGCGGCAGGTCGTCCGCGACCACGCCTTTGCTCGAATGACCTTCGGCAAAGCGCACCCAATTGTCGACTGACTCCAATCGCCCCGTTACCTTCGCTCCAACGAGTTCGCTCAACGCGGACTCGGCGAGCGGCTGGCCCATGCGGTCAAACTGGCCGCTCTGTCCGGTCACGAGCAGTTTTCCGCCGGCTTCGACATAGCGGCGGAAAAGCGCAATTTCAGTTGTCGAAAGAATGCCCGCGTTGGGCAGCAGCACGACAGGGAATTGTTGCAACGTTTCCAGCGTCGCGTTTTCGTCGAGCACGACGCCGAATGGAATATGTTCATAAGCCATCGCTTTGTGCGCGCCAAGAAAGCTCTGCATCCACGCCATCGGTTTTTCGCGGCCCAGCCAGTCGCGCGAGCGGCTGCTGTAGTAGAGGCCCACCTCGTAAACGGGCTGCTGGCCAAAGTGCGGCCGCTTGGCCCGCGCCTCCCCGAAGGCTTCGCCGATGCGGTCGTAGGCCACCGCATCCAGGGCGCCGTCGAAGGCGGTCTTGTCCACCATCGTCACGAACGCACCGTGCGCGAGCAGCGTGAAGAGTTCCCACCGGATGTCAGCTAGTGGCCGCGTCGTCTGGTCGTGATACATCCGCACGCCACGCTGGATGGCGACCTGATAGGGCCGGCCCGGCGTGCTGGCGCGGTAGAACTGCGCGTTCAGCCCCACGCCCAGTGCGCTGAACCCCCACACGCCCGTCTCGCCGGTCACGAAATCAGCGTTGCCCGCGTGCTGTACCGGACGTTGCCCGACCTCAAAGGAGAAGGGCGGGTTGCCATGATAATTGAAATCCACGGTGGCCTGCGGATTGAGCGACTTGATGTGCGCCGCAAGCTGCCGCTCGAATCCTTCGCTGGTGCGATAACGGAACTCCAGCATGTCGTCCCATGCCGCGTCCCACGTCGCCCCCCCGGGCATCGCGCGGCCGAATTCTTTCTCGAACTGCGCGCGGCAGGTGCCGCACCAGCAGCCGTAGGGCGGGCCAAACCCTTGGTCGAGCATGTCGATATGGAACCCATCAATGCCGTAGGCCAGTTGCTCGGCGACGATGCCTTTCATCGCCTCCAGATAACCGGAGTTCAGGCAGAAGCGACCAATCGGCTTGCCGTCCGCCCCACGCATTTCCCATTCGGGATGCGCCTTCAGAAAATGCCCGGCCTGCTGCACCACGCAGTAGGAGATAATAGGAAATCCCCGCCCCCGGGCCTCGTCCATCGCCTCGCGCAATGGATCACGCGCGCCCAGCCCCGGGGCCTTCGGCAGCAGCTTTGAATCGTAATAGGCATAGTCGCCGTCGCGTACCCACAGCACCAGATACCCGCTGTGCGCCGCGATGGCGCGCCGCACGATTTCGGCTCCATCAAAGCGCGCGCAGTAGCGCCCATCATGCGGGTCGCTATGACCGAACTGCGCACCCGTCGGGCCGACCTCCATGCCGGTGAGGTGGCGCCTGAACCACGGCTCCCCGGCGGCGGTGGCGGAAGAGACGAAGCTGAGCAGCGCAGCAAAGCAGATAGACAAAGGTCGGTGGTTCATGGCTTGATCAGTTCGAGAGCTTTACGTTCGATGGAATGAGCAGCTTCCAGAGCCAGCGCAGACTGGCGCCGTTCTTCCATGGTGCTGCGGACGGCTGGTGATGAGGTGGCGACGTAAATGGCATCACGGCTTTGAGTGTCTTCGATGACGACTCCCTGCCCGACGCTCCGCCACTTCGTTTCATGAATGCCGTCGGCATCCATGCGAAACAAATCCTTTGGGGCACGCAGCCATGGCGGGAGGGCGAAGCTGAACTTCACGGCGCGCGGCGGACCGAACGTGAAAACGTTCTCCTGCTCATCGGCGGTGTAGGCGGTGTCGTTGGCGAAAAGCACGGCCGCTTCCGGCGCCGCGATGGAGGCGAGGTCCCAGTCGGGCGCCCCATCGCGGGTGCGGCGCTCGAATCGGTAGGCATCGCCTTCCAGGAGCAGCGGTTCCAGCATGCGGATTTCCCGGCCGATGCGGGTGATGGGTTCCCAGGTGTCAGGAAAAGCGAGCAGCGATTTCAGGCTGAGATTGAACCAGTAGAGCGAGGTGATGCGCGTGGACAGCGCGTGCATGGCTTGCGCGCGCAGCTCATCCGGCGTCGGCGAACGACGCGCTCTACCGCTGCCAAACCAGCCGCCTTTCCAGCCATCATGTGGCCCTTGCGACCAGTGGGCGCAGGGCATCGGGCGGTTCAGTTCGCGCAGCGACCGGCACATGTCGCCGATGGTTTCCAGCGGGGCGCCCCAGCGGATGCGGCGTCCGCCCCAGCGGTCGTATTCGCCCCACGCATCGGCTGCCGGTGCCACTACGCGGTAGGCATCGTAGTGCGGGTAGTCCGAGAGCCCGGCATACCAGCGCCAGGTGCTCTCATCGCTCAGCGTAACGGAGGTGGGCAGGCGGCTGATGCGATAGGGCAGCAGCTGGTCGAAGACCTCCTGGGGCGGCACCACCTTGCCGCCGCCGAACTGCGGTTCACCGATAAACTCCACCGCGTGAATCTTTGGCAGCCACGCGTCGGTGTCCCATTTCTCCAGCGGCCAGAGGCGGTTGAAAAGCTTGAGCGGATAGCGGTCATAGAGCGCCGGATTGTCTGTATAGCCGGCGACATGGTCGATCTGCCCGGCATTCACATGGAGATGCCGGAGCAGTTTCAGATAAGGCTCATGGGTCGCCGCCTCGTTCACCCAGCCGCCGCTGATGTCGAAGGCCTCGCGCTTGATGCGCAGGTGCGCCCACAGCGGCCCGGCGCTGGTGGTGAGTTCCAGCGCGGCGTAAGTGAGGGGCATCCGTGGACCGCGCACTTTGATAAAACCCTTGTCACCAGGTGGCACCGCCGCTGACACGGTCAACGATTCCTGCGGCCAGAGCACCTGCCACGATGCGCCATCCTTCGGTAACCA
>CAIZWU010000395.1 GCA_903936775.1 uncultured bacterium
GTGACGGCGATGGTTTCATAGGTCCAATTCATGAAGCGGGCGGGATCCACCTCCGTCAACGGGGAGGACCACCCGAGGTTTCCGGAATCCCAAGGCTTGTCGTCCAACCGGTAATCCACCCGGTCCAGCCATGCCCAGCCCATGGTTGGGACCGGCCAACCCCACTTCAGGAGATTCTGATTCTCGAGGGAAGCCGCCATCATGATCACGGCCACCTCCAACGCCGCCACCACAAATAATAACAATACGTAAATACCGAGGTGCCACGGCAGGCGCTTCCGAAAACCAACCTGCCAGAGCACCAACGGAACCGGCAACATCCCGGCGAGGGCCCCCCACCCGGCCACCAGCATTGCCCAATCATCGGAACGCGGCTGATAGGGCACTGCGCCAAGGTAGCGCAGCGGGAACTGACCGTGGCAGCGCCATGAACAAAACACCCCGGCCGCGACCAGCAGGCAAAAAACAAAATTCACCCCTGAGGGCCAGCCCGGATAGAGGAAACGTCCCGCCAGACGTCCCCACCAGCCACGCCGGACCATGGGCATCACCACCGCCGGCAGATTGACGGGATGTTCCAGCAGCGCCTGCAGGCCGATGACCAGCAGCGTGGCCAAGGCCAGGGTGCCGCTCCATATCAGGACCCACCACTCATTGGCGTGGCAAAACCACGCCAGCAGCCCGTAGGCAAAAATCACCACCGTCCCCACCACCCGGCGCCGGACCGGGCGGTTTTCCACCATGGATCCGACCTTCGAAGCCCCCACATCGAGTGCGAAAAAAACGGCGTGTGCGGCGGGCAGGAGCACCAGCAGAAAAACCCGCCATCCCCCGGTCCGGAAAATTTCATCCAACAGGTATTGCCGGCGGTAACCGAACATCTCCTCCAACACCGCCACGCAAAACGCCCCGGTGGCAAAAGTCAGGCCCATCATGATGGCGGAGCGGAAGAGAAAATATCTGATCCAGGAAAAACCGGTCAGGATAGCGGCCGAACCCATGCCGGTGAGAAGGAAGATGCCCAGCCAGGCCAGCTCCATCGGCACATCGACCCCTCCCGCGAAATACCGCACGATCAGATAGGGCAGCACTGTAATTGTGGCGAGGAGTTGCTGGGCCGCCACCGCCACCCACTTGCCCAGCGTGATCCGCCAGCCGGTGAGGCGGGTGAGGATCAGAGTATCAATGGTATTGCCCCGCAGTTCATCGTGCAGCGCCCCGGCGGCGCGCAGGGGCAGCAGGCCGCAGACCAGCGCGCAGTAGCCACCGAAAAAGGCCTGGTGAAGCGTGTTTTCCCCGGGGTCGCCCATGGTGAGCCAGACCACGCCCGCAAGGAAGAGATTCATGGAGATCAATCCCCACACAAAAAGCGGCGAACGCATCCCCTGCCGCAGTTCCTTCACCAGCATCGGACTGAGCCGCTCGCTGAAATCCGGCAATCCCGCGCCCTTCACGCCGGGGACAGGCGCAGGCAGGACAGCAGCGGGAGCGGGCATGGAATCCAGTGGTTCCGGCTAGTCGAGGGTGACGTAGGGCATCAGACCCTGCAGCCCGCCCTCCCGGCCAAAGCCACTTTCCTTGTAGCCTCCGAAGGGGCTGGCAGGATCGAATTTATTGAAGGTGTTCGCCCAGATGATGCCGGCTTTGAGCTTTTTGGCGATTTGGAAAATCTTGCTGCCCTTGTCCGTCCAGACCCCGGCACTGAGGCCGTAACAAGTATTATTGGCGCGCTCCACCGCTTCTTCCGGCGTGCGGAAGGTGAGGATACTCAGAACCGGGCCGAAGATTTCCTCCCGCGCGATGCGGTGGCTGGCGGTGACCTTGGTGAAAAAACTCGGAGGGAAAAAGAAACCTTGGCCCGGCAGCGGACAGGTGGGTTGGAACAGCTCCGCCCCTTCCTGAACCCCGCTCTGCACCAGTTCCCGGATTTTATCGAGCTGGGGACGACTGTTGATGGCCCCGATGTCGGTATTCTTGTCCAAGGGATCGCCTACCCGGAGGGTGCGCAGCCGGTCGCGCAGCTTGCGCACCACGATGTCATGCACGCTTTCCTCCACCAGCAGCCGGCTGCCCGCACAGCAGACATGCCCTTGGTTGAAATAGATGCCTTGCACGATGCCTTCCACCGCTTGGTCGAGCGGAGCGTCGGCGAACACGATGTTGGCGGCCTTTCCCCCGAGTTCCAGGGTGAGCTTTTTTGGGGTGCCGGCCACGGCGAGGGCGATCTGTTTTCCTACTTCGGTCGAGCCGGTGAAGGCGATTTTATCGATCCCGGGATGGTTCACCATGGCCGCGCCGGCGGATCCGGCTCCGGTCAGGATGTTCACCACCCCGTCCGGAAGACCGGCTTCCTGACATATCTCCGCAAAGTGCAGGGCGGTTAGCGGCGTGGTTTCGGCGGCCTTGAGGACCACCGTATTTCCGCAGGCCAGCGCAGGGGCAATTTTCCAGGCCAGCATCAGCAGCGGGAAATTCCACGGGATGATCTGTCCCGCGACTCCGAGCGGGCGCGGAGCACGGCCGGGGAAGGCATAAGCCAGCTTGTCCGCCCACCCGGCGTAGTAGAAAAAGTGGGCGGCGACGAGCGGCAGGTCCACGTCCCGGCTTTCCCGGATAGGCTTGCCACCATCCATCGTTTCCAGCACCGCCAGTTCGCGGGATTTTTCCTGAATCAGCCGGGCGATCCTGAAGAGATATTTACCACGATCGCTTCCGGAAGTTTTGGACCAGACTTTTTCGTAGGCGCGGCGGGCGGCCCTCACCGCACGGTCCACGTCGGCGGCGCTGGCTTCCGCGACGCGGGCGAGCGGTTTTTCCGTGGCCGGATTGATCGTTTCAAAGGTCCGGCCATCGGCAGCGCGGGACCATTTTCCATCGATGAAAAGCCCATATTCGGCCCGGATCAAAGGTTTCACGGATTCTGGAGCAGGCGCGTAGTCCCAACCGCCCGTAAAATCGAGTGCGGGAGCCGGCTTGCGGGCAGACCGGGATTTGGCGGCGGGTTTTACAGCGGGTTTTACCTCAATGGGAGGGCGCTCCAGCGCGCGGCGGGGTTTCATGCTCGACCAATAATCACGTTCAGCCCTTTCCGCACAAAAAAATGAGGGGCGGCAGCGGATTTCCCGCCAGCCGCCCCTCAGACGTGAGTAGGTTTTTACTGGGTCATCTGTTTCACCTCCGTCACGCGATAGGTGTAGTAACGGTCCAATTTCGGGGTGATGGTGGGACTGATCACCTTCGAATCCAGGCTGGTGTAGTCGATCGTAGCCAGCTTGGTATCGCGGGGATCAATCGAGCGTTCGATCATGCAGGAGCCGCGCCATTCTGCGGTCACGGTATCCTTCACCGAATCGAAGGTGGCAGGGTCCTCACTGACGGCTTTCTGCAGAGTCTGGGCGATCAGATGCAATTTGAACACATTGGAGCGGACCGTCACCCGGGGATAGAGGTTGGCGTAAGGGCGTTCCCGCAGATTGTCCCCGGTGAGGGCGTGGTCCGTCCAGAAGCCGTTGCGCTGACCGCTCGAAGTGACCGTACCAATGACTTTCTCCAAGGTCGATTCAGCGCTGGTGCTGGTGGCGTTCTCCGGCACCAACCACATTTCGCAGATTTCACTGGCACTGCGGAAACAGTTGAAGGCCAACGGATTTCCTTGGGCGGGAATCGGGTCAAAATCAGTCCCTTGCTGATACCGGCGGGTAAACTGCCGGAGCGTTTCCGTCGCATTGATAAACCGGCGGTAGGTGGCGTCCTCACCACCGGCGGGGTCTCCGGTGCTCGCGTTCACGTTCTTGTATTTGTCAGCAGCGGTATTGGGGATGGCATACATCCGCTCTCCCCGCAGCAGGGCATGCAGTGCCGTGGTGCGCTCGATAAACATGAAGGGGAAAATCTGCTGATTGAGGTTGATGGTCCCCTTGGTCGAGAACGGTTCGCTGATGGACCATGGCTCCACCACCGGCATCCAGAACATGTCGAGGAAGAAGTGATCCCGCGGGCCACAGAAGTTGGCGAAAGGCATCCCGGGAGGGGGAGTGCTGTTCAGGTTGTTCATCCGTTTGCCCGGATCGTTCATCCCGATATCGGGGCGGAAGCGCAGCGTCTGCCAAGGCACCCGGTTCATCACCCCGGTAGGGATGGAGCCAAAGTCCACCGGAGACCGCACGAGGAAATTCGGGGAGATGTTCTGTCCTCCAATCCCCTCGGCACTGGTTTTTGGCACCGTGATGAAGAGTTTTTTGTAATAGGCATCGGTCAACGTTTTCCGGCGGTCCCCCTCATCCGGGTAGTTCATGTAGGGACCGTCCGGGGTGGCCGCCACCCCGGTGTCAAAGTCGCCGGTTTCAGCCGGATCCGAGGAGCCCCGGTTGGGGACCAC
>CAIZWU010000396.1 GCA_903936775.1 uncultured bacterium
CGGACCGCGGGCGGGGCCAGAGTGGAGAGCACGGTATTGGGAGCCCGGGGAGACGGAGCCGCCAGGCTGGTATTGCCCGGGAAGGCCAAACTGGCATCAATGTAAAAATCACTGCTCGTGAAATTCGCGTTCAAGGCATGGATCGTCAGCACATTCTGCGCGGGCGCGGCGGGCGTGCCGGGATTCAGGATCGCATTCGGCGTGGGGATGGTGACGACATCAGCCGCCGGGTATTCATGATTCCGCCCGGCAAAGTCGGAGAAGGCCACCGCCTGCCCGGCGGCTGGCCCGAAGCGGGCCACCTCGGTGCCATTGATCCACGCCACAAACCCGTCGTCGTTGAAGACCGTCAGCTGCAATTGCCCCGGCACCGGACCGGTGAGCGGGAAGGTATGCCGCAGGTAAATCCCGGAATAGCCGGCTACCGGAGGCACCGCAGAGGCATTCGGCGTCATATCGGACAGGAGGGTATCCACCGTTTCTCCATAACCAAACGGGGCGCCGCCCTCACTGGTCAGCCAGGTGGCATCTTCGGTAAAGCTGAGCGCCCGCCATGCCTCCATCGGCGAGGACGCCTCGCTCTGCGCCTTCCGGTAATGCCAGGAGGCACTACCCAACGGCACGTAAGTCACCGCCGGCGATCCGCCTCCGCCCACCGCATCCGAGCGGCGCCACGAACCGCCGAGATTGTTGTCCAGCGAAGGATGGATCAGTTCGATGGAATAGTTCGGTGGATCTCCCACGGTCGGCCAGGGGAACCCCTGCCCATAGTCCACCTCATCCAGGGTCGTGCCCGCCGTGGAGCGCAACGTGAGGGTCTCCCCGCTGTTCTTCAATTGACCGTAAACCGGCGGCACCACTCCGGCATTCCAACTGAAAACCCCGGCCCCGCTGACCCCCCATTTGCTTTGCAGCACCGCCGGGTCCTCGCAAACCACCACAAACCCGCCCGGCGCCACCACCGCGCCCGCCGGAAACGTCAGGGAAATCCCCTCACTGAAATAACACCCGGACAGATCCTGCGGCGAGGTCCCGGGATTGTGCAGCTCAATGTATTCACTGTGCACTGTGGGATCATCCTCATTATAGTGGATTTCATTGATGACGACCTGTTGGGCAGACGCCGTGGCGCCCAGCAGCAGCAGGACTGCGGCAACACCGCGGATGGGGGGAGAAGTGACCATTTTGTCACCTTATGCTGCGATTGGCCCGTTTGGGAAGCATTTCCAACTGCATGGGGGAATCCCCAGGGGGGAAATGCCCGCTTCAGGGGTTGGACAGACAATACAGGAACTCATGCCCCCGCAGCAGCAGATCCTTGCCGGAGAGGGCGGGCGAGGCTTCGAACTTTTCGTCCAATTGGTTGCTGGCGAGGATTTCGAGCTTCGGTCCGGCGCGCAGGACGATGCCCTCTCCATTGCGGCCCGTCAGGTAGATTTTGCCATCGGCGATGACCGGCGAAGCATACACCCCACCGAGTCCCTCGACCCGTTCGGCATCGACCAGCACCTTGCCGGTTTTGGCATCGAGACACGAAAGAATCCCGGTATTCTGGGAAAAGAACCAGAGGCGGTCCCCTTCCAGCAACCCCGAAGGAACGTAGGGAGCCTTGGTTTCATACTTCCACGCGATGGCATCGGTATCCGTCAGGTCACCGGTGCGGCCGAGGCGGATCGCCAGCACCGCATTGCCCCGGAACCCACTGATGGCGTAAAGCATCCCGTGGCCCGTCAGCGGGGTGGGGATCGCATTGGTAGTCATGCCGCCGCACTCCCAGATCTGGTCGCCGGACGCGAGGTCATAACTGCGGATGCGGTTGGTGGCGCTCACCACAATCTGGGTTTTGCCGTCATGCTCCACCGCGAGGGGCGTCGCCCAGCTGGTGGGCTCGTCGCGCTCCTTGCGCCAGCGTTCCGCCCCGGTTTTTTTATCCAGACACACGATGAAGTCAGCCCCTTCATGATCCCAGTTGATCACGATGGCATCGCCCGTCAGCAGAGGCGAGCTACCCTCTCCAAACCCATTGCGGGTCTGCATCCGGCCAAGGGATTTGGACCACACCAGTTTCCCTTCCAGGGTATAACAATGCAGGCCGCGCGAGCCGAAGTAGGCGTAAACATGGGTGCCATCGGTCACCGGCGAATGGGAAGCATACCCATGGTCCTGGTGGTGCCCTTCATGCGGCAGCTGCTCAATGGCCGTCTCCTGCCAGAGGGTCTTGCCGGTGGCGCGGTCGAGGCAGTGCAGTTGAAATTGATAGGCCTCATCCGGAGCCAGTCCCCGGCCCCGGCCACCGCCTCCCGGAGGACCTCCGGGCGGGCCGCCGCCTTCGCGGCGTCGTTCCCGCCGCTCCTCTCCGGGGCCACCGGGTGGGGGGGCTGGTGGCGGGGTGTCGGCTTGTTTCAGGGAAGGATCCAGCACCGGAGGCGCGCTCTTTTTGCCGGTGGCCACCGCTGTCGTCAGGTAAACTTTATCGCCCAGCATGATCGGCGTCGAGGTGCCACTGCCCGGGATTTTCACTTTCCACTTCACATTTTTCGTTTCGCTCCATTCCGTGGGAGGAGTGGTCCCCGTAGCCACGCCATTGGCGAGAGGACCCCGCCACTGCGGCCAATCGGCCCGGGCGGGACTGGCCCACCACGCCAGCGCGGCGAGGGTGAGCGTGATGGAAAAAGCAAACGGGGCGGAGCGGATCATGGCATCAATTCAGGTGATGGTGGAACAGGAAACCGCCGCCCCTGCGCGGCGGGCACAGGGACGGCGGAGGAATGAGCTAGGGAGAACCCACGTTATGCTTTTTTCGGCTCCGCGGCCGGGGCTTCAGGAGCCTTGGGTGCTTCCGGCGCTTTGGGAGCCTCGACTTTTTTAGCAGGCTCGCCCCCGGTGCGGGCCGCGCGTTCCTTCTGCCAGTCCTCCCGCATTTTACCGCGCTCTTCGTCGGAAAGTTTACCGTCCTTGTCGGCATCGTATTTGGCCAGGGCCTCTTTCTGGCGGTCATCGCGCAGCACTTTCTCCTCGGCTTCGTTCAATTTGCCGTCGCCGTCCTTGTCATACTTTTTCAGTAGTTCCGGGGTGAGGGGACGGCGCAGGCCATCACCTCCAGCTCCTCCAGGACCTCCGGGGCCGCGACCACCCCCCGCCTCACGGGCCTTGGCGCGCTCGTCGTCGGACAGCTTGCCGTCCTTGTCAGTATCGAACCGCTCCAGCATCCGCTTTTCACCGGCCTCGCGGGCCGCTTTCTGCTCTTCGTCGGACAATTTACCGTCGCCGTCCTTGTCGAATTCCTTCATCATGCGTTCGCGCCATTCGCCGCGGGCACCGCCACCGCCCTCAGGACGGGCTGGACGGGGTGTATCCTGAGCGGCGGCCGTGCCGGACAGGGCGATCAGACCCGCCAAAGCGAGCAGGAGGGAGAGGGATGTTTTCATGGGTGTTGGGGAGTTGGGATTACAGGAAGCCTCCGGTCCGGCACCAGCCAAACCGCTGCTTCACTCCTGCTTGGACGGAGCTCCCTCCGAAAGGTTCATCCGCAAACGCGTATTTTAAACCGGCTTCACCCTTCCGGCGTCACCACCACCCGCTGCCGCTGGGTGCCGAGCCCGGCCACCGTGGCCTCGACCACATCCCCCGCCTGCAGGAACAACTCCGGCCGATGCCCCGCCCCCACCCCGCTGGGCGTGCCGGTGCTCACCACATCCCCCGGCAGCAGCGTCATGAAATGGCTGATGTAACTCAGCACGTGGGCCACCCCGAAAATCAGATCCGAAGTGCTGCTGTCCTGTTTCACGTCCCCATTCAGCTTCAATCCCAGAGCCAGATTCCCCGGATCCCCGATCTCCTCCGGCGTAGCCAGCCAGGGGCCGAACGGCGCGAAGGTGTCGCCGCTCTTTCCCTTGGACCACTGGCCCCCGCGCTCCTTCTGCCACGCCCGCTCGCTGTAGTCATTCATCACCCCATAGCCCGCCACAAAATCCAGCGCCTCCCCCTCCGGCACCCGCCGCATCGTTTTCCCAATCACCACCGCCAGCTCCACCTCCCAATCCAGCTTCACCGATCCCGGCGGCAGCCACACGTCATCATACGGCCCGTTCCAGGCCGAGCCCGCCTTCATAAACAACACCGGCTCCCCCGGAATCGCCGCCCCCGTCTCCACCGCGTGCGCCCGGTAGTTCAGCCCCACGCAGACAATCTTCGAAGGCCGCGCCACCGGGGCGCCCCAGCGCACCTCCTCCGGCACCCGCTCCGCCCCTGACAAATCCCCCGCCGTCCACTCCCTCAGCCGGTCCAGCCCGCCGGAGGCGAAAAACCGTTCATCATAGTCCCGGCAGAAATCAGGCGCGGCCACCCGCATCCCATCCGCCAACAACAATCCCGGCCGCTCGGCCCCGGCTTCTCCAAATCGGATCAGTTTCATTTTTTAGGTTTTTCAGGGGAGGTCTTCCTAGCCCGCCACGGTGGAAGTGGCACCAAGGAAATCACAAAAACTCCCGTCCCGATCAACCGCAGCATTTTGCTCCCTTCCTCAAAAGCCCCCGCCTCCGCCATACGGGTAAAACCGGTCTCCTTCAAAAACGGCTGTTCGCGGGGAACCCCGCGTGGCGCCAGCATCAAACCCAGGGCCAACAACCCCACCCCCAGCATACGGATTACCTCCCTGACAGACATGATCAGGCACGATGGCCCGGGGCAGCGATAGGTTCCAACGATGATTTCAGCGCGCGCGGGTATCCTCACCACCCCATCCACCAACCACCATCCACCAACCACCAACCACCGACCACCGACCGCCGACCGCCGACCGCTGCCCTCCACCATCTCCTCCCGCTCACCGCACCCGTTCCAGCCGCGGCGGCAACGGTTTTCCGTCCGCCGGCACCAAGCCCAGCGCAGTCTCCAGATATTGCACCATCGCCTGGCGCACCCGCAGCTTCAGCCGCCGTTTCTCCATCCGGAATTCGTTGGCGACCGCCAGTTGGTGTTCCTCGTCCAGCTCCGGGTGCGGCCGCACTTCCACCGTCACGTAGGTATCCCACGCCTCATCCCGCAGCAGCAGCGGCTCCGCGGCTTCCGGCCAGCGCGCCTCCTCCATCCGCCCCAGCACAAAATCCTGGTAGGCCCCGTTCTCCAGACACCACGCCCGCGCATGCCAGCGATGCCCGCTCCACGCCAGGGCATGCGGCATCATCCAGCGCCACTTCCGGGATTTCCCATGCGCCGAGGCATACAACACCTCCAGCTTCTTCCCGTGCAGCACCGCATGGAACACCTGCCGCTCCACCTCCGCGGCCGCCCGCCGGTCCGGCAGCACCAGCCAGTCCACCCGGTTTGATCCCGGAACCTCCTGACGCCCCGTTCCCGGCGGACGACCGGCCCGGTCCATGAACTGGGTGATCGCCTCCTCCAGGGTGCTGGTGTCCAGCAGCCGTCTCATCCCCGGCGTCCCCTCATAACGCTTCCGGCTCAGACTGTAGGCGAGGGCCCCCGGATTCAATTCCAGATACTTTTGGAAATCCGCACTCACCTGCGCCGCCCCCACTCCGAACACCTCCGACACATCCTGCCGCCCCACCATCCCCCGCCACCACGCCGCCCGCTCGATAAACCGCAGCCGCTCCATCGCCGCCCACTGCTCCGTATTGGTCGAATTGCCCATAACTGCTCTTTGAAAATAAATTTTGACAGGACGCCCCTTTCCGTTATCATTCGGGACCGTCGTTTAAAACGATACGTATTTAAAAGTAGTCTGGATTTCTGAAACTTCAACCCTTTTCCACCCGGAGCGCGGACTTGCAGTCAGCCCCAGAGCACCCGGTCTCCTGCTCAGCCCACTGCCCACTGCCAACCGCCAACCGCCCACCGCCAACCGCCAACCGCCAACCGCCCACCTCCCTCAACCTCCCTCAACCGCCCCCAACCTCCCCATGCTCACCGAAATCACCATCATCCTCGATCGCTCCGGCTCCATGCAATCCATCGCCAGCGATGCCATCGGCGGTTTCAACGCCTTCCTCGCCACCCAGCGCCGCGAGCCCAACGTGGGCCGCGAGCCCGGCAGCGACGCCACCCGCCTCACCCTCGTCCTCTTCGATGACAAATACGAAGTCCCCTATAAGTCCATTCCCCTGACCGAAGTCCCGGATCTGACGGACCACACCTTCCTCCCCCGCGGCAGCACCGCGCTGCGCGATGCCATCGGCCGCACCCTGTCAAAAATGACCCGCTCCTTCGCCGCCCGCCCTGTCGAACAAAAACCGGCCACGATCATTATCGCCATCCTCACCGACGGCGAGGAAAACGCCAGCCATGAATACTCCGCCGCACACATCGCCGACCTCATCGAAGCCAAGAAGGAACTCGGCTGGCAATTTATCTTCCTCGCCGCCAACCAGGATGCTATCGCCACCGCCGCCGCCCTGCGCATCGACGCCGCCGACGCCCTGAATTTCGTCAGCAACCAGGCCGGCACCGCCACCGCCTTCCGGGAACTCTCTGACAAAGTCATCGAAAAGCGGAAGAAATAATTAACAAACCTTGCACCCCACCTTATCCTCACCGATAACACCGCCGTGAACTTCTACGCGCACACCCTTCCAAGGCAAACCGATCGATCTTTCTGGGAGCCGCTGTTCACGCCATTCGGTACCGACCCCGAAACCCAATGCCAGCGCGAGCACTGCGAAAAATGCCGAATCCTCGCCCCCGATCACGGCCACCTAAACAAAGTGGCTTGGTGGTGCGCCCATTTTGCTTCTTCCATGTTCCCGGCCGGATCTTCTGAATCCAAATCAGCAAAAGATTGGGGCAACCTGACTGGTCTTTGGCACGATCTGGGGAAATCCGCACCGGTTTGGCAGGATTACCTGGCCGCCAAAGCCAATCCACACGATGACGACATCAGCGGCAAACCAAACACTCAAACTGCAGAGCCCGGCAAACTTCTGACGGCGCCTAATATTCAAAGTTTTATTTTTAGCCTCTTCCATCTCTGACAGCTGCTATCTATGTTACTTCAGGACTGCTGGGCCAAGACGGACTACTTCACCGGGATGCCTGCGCTTACTGTAAGGGATCACTGTTTGATCGTTGGAGCAGTCGCTGAGGCTGCCGAGCCCCTTCTTCCGTTGGCTTGCCGGATACTCCCCCCAAAGGGAACGTCCACATTCATCGCGGCACATGATATTGGGAAAATCACTCCAGGATTTCTCAGAAAGTGCCCCTTAAGCCTGTTCGCCAAAATTCCGGGAAGTCAGGACTGTCAGTCAAATCATGCTTTGGTGAGCCAGGCCTTCCTTGCTTCGCTCCCGGAAATGCAGGACGCGCGGGGTATCCCCCTGGTTTGGGGATTTGCTGCGGGAGGACATCATGGTTCCTATCCAACATCCTCCGTGCGCAAGGATCTCGGAACCAGGCGTTGCCTGGAAAATGATCTCCAGTGGCCGGACTCATTGCGACGCGAATTACTTTCTGAACTGGTCCAGCACTTTGGCGCACTTCCCAGTGAGCAGGTGAATGCGGGCTCACGCGTCCATTGGCTCACCGGTTTCGTGACATTCTGCGACTGGATTGGCTCAAACACCGAGTGGTTTGCCCTCAATCCCTCCACACCCCTGAGGGATCATTACTCCCCCAGCTCTGCCCGCGCCGGAGCTACCAAGGCTTTGGAACTGATCGGTTGGCACCGTCGGGCCACCATTCCACTCCTATCATTTCCTGAGCTTTTTGCGAAACCGGGGCATTCCTCGTTCTCGCCCCGGCCACTTCAGAAGACACTGATTGAATTGGCAGACCAACCAGGACTTTACATTGTGGAGGCCCCAATGGGGATGGGAAAAACGGAAGCCGCCTTGGCATTGGCCTACCGCCGGTGGAATGAGGGCGAAGAACGTGGGCTCTATTTTGCACTCCCCACGCAACTCACCAGCAACCGGATTCATCATCGGGTTGCGGGGTTTCTGGAAAACGTCCTTGCCGACCAGACTGTCCAAACATTGGCCCACGGCAACGCTTGGCTCAGCGAAGAGCACGTCCGTAGTTTCTCCCCAGCGAACAGCGCCTCCAGCGGAGCCGACGCCACAGAGGCATGCCGATGGTTCACTTCCAGCCGGAAGCCACTGCTGGCACCGTTTGGCACCGGCACTATCGACCAAGCGCTCATGTCCTGCATCGGCGCAAAGCATTCCGGCCTTCGCCTCTTTGCGCTCTCGGGGAAAATCATCGTCATCGATGAAGTGCATTCTTACGACCCTTACACCTCGGCTTTGGTTGATCAGCTTATCCGCTGGCTGTTGGAGGTTGGTTGCACCGTCGTCGTCCTATCTGCCACCCTCACGGCCGAACGTCGTCGCACCATGATCGCAAAAGCCGGATCCACTGAGCCATTTCCCGCCCCGTCCGCCTATCCGCTTATCACAAGGGTTGTTGGTGAAACCGTCACCCATCATACCGTCGTGGATTCCACTGCCGTAGAGACCACCGTCCACCTTGAACACCTGGACGCAGGCAATCCAGCCTTTATCGAAGGAATCGCCCGCGCCGCAGAATCAGGGGCCTGCGTGCTCGTTATCCGGAATACCGTGGCTACGGCTCAACAGACGTATCGCGCCGTGAAATCGGCGCTTCAGGGTGATCGAATCCCGGTAGGATTGCTTCATAGCCGTTTCCCCCACTTCCACCGGCAGCAAAACGAGGGTAAATGGATGGAAATCCTAGGAAAGGACGCCTCACGCCGTCCGTTTGGTTGCGTGCTGGTGGCGACCCAAGTCGTGGAGCAGTCGGTGGACATTGATGCTGATGTTCTCGTGACCGACCTCGCGCCCACCGATCTCCTCCTTCAGCGCCTGGGGCGGCTTCATCGCCACGTCCGCCCGCGCCCCTCTGGTTTTGAGCATGCCGTTTGCCGGATCCTTCAGCCAGCGGCGGATTGGAGCTCCGATCCCAAAGCTATCCGCACCGCACTAGGCCCGTCGGCTTTCATCTATCCGCCCATAGCGCTGTATTTCTCGCAGGTCATGTGGAAAGGCCTGTCACGCGTTATCTTACCCACAGGGATCAGGGCGTTGTTGGAAATTCCAGCCGCGCTGATGGAGTCACTGCCAGTTGGAGCGCTGCAGCTTGCCGAGGAGCTTACGGCAAAAACAGAAAGCATGATTCAGAAAGCGCTCCGCCAAGGCCCGTTCGATCAGCCGGATCTACCCGATACAGAAGGGGCCCAGACCCGCTATAACATGCAGCCATCAGCACTGCTGGTCCTGTTGCTCGCTTCCCCCCGCTCCCAGGGTTATGAAACCGTCGTGACTCCCCGTGATGGCGCTCCCGAAATCGCGGCCGCTGGTCGTTTCAACTACGACCTCGCCAAGCTTCTTCACGAAAACGCCGTTCGCATTCCGGCTTGGCTGGTACGCTCCGCCTTCACCGCGCAGCCGGAATGGCTTGGCTTACACATTAGCGATGCCGTGCTCGCTGTTTGCGCACCAGGCTCCACTATTCTCGAGGTCATCGGCGGCGACGGTCTTTCCCATCAGCTCCACTACCACCCCGATCAAGGAATCAGTTACCAGAAAGTCGCCGCACCCAGCGCCACGTTCGACGATTCCGGAGAGCTTGATTCCTGGTTTTAACAATTCTCTACGCCATTTCCCATGACATTTAATCTCACCACCGCCCCCTGGATTCCGGTCCGTTATCTCGACGGGCACTCCGCCTCTGTCAGTCTCATGGAGTTGTTCGCAAAGGCTGGCACCATCGCCGATCTTGCCGTCCCTCCCCAAGAACGGATTTCCATCCTGCGGCTCCTCGTCTGCATCACCCAGGCCGCCCTCGGTGCCCCCGCGACCAGCAACGACTGGGACGGTTGGGGGGATGATTTGGAACCAGCCACCGCAGGCTATCTGGCAAAATGGAAGGAACACTTTAACCTGATGGGAGAAGAAGCCCGCTTCCTCCAATCGCCCATCAAGGATGACAAGGATTACCCGGCAGCTCAGATCGTCTTCCATTTCGCAACGGGTAATACCCCGACACTACTGGATCACGAGGGAGATGAGGACCGCGACCTCACTCCGGCATTTATCGCGCGGGCGGTGCTGGTTTATCAGAATCACTTCGTCGGCGGCAGTCTCGCGTCCAAAGTTAAAGGGAACGGGCCAGCGCTCAAGGCCCTGCATTCATTCCTCATCGGGAAAAACCTACGGGAGACCATCTGCCTCAATTGTATCGACGCGGAAACCCTGCATCCAAGTATCCTGGGGAAGCCGGTTTGGGAAGGTGGTGTAAGCTCGGGGTATCTCGCCCGCCTTGCTCCCATGCCGTGCAAGCTATGGCTGGTTGAGGGCGGGAAACGCACCCGGATTGATCAGGGAACGATCTACGAGGAGTTTGAAGCCTCAGGCATCCTCGAAACCTCGGCTACCATCATTGTCGGCAAGCGGGGCGGCGTGGAAGCCAAAGTATTGCTCCGGGCCGGCGTAGGAAAAGGCATCTGGAGAGATCTCCACCTGATTACCGTCCTGGGAAAGGGTGAGACTCACGCCCCGATGACTTTCCGCAGCCACATCCAAGCGCAGGATGACGGCCAAGTGAGTTTTTGGTCAGGAGAACTCATCAAGGCAAAAGATGCCAAGATTCTGGATGCGGTGGAATCTGTATTCACAGTCCCCTTCCAACTTTTCTCGCTGATGGGGCAGACCCGTTATGCCAACGGAGTGGCGTTCAGTGATGAAATTTCCAACCGTGTTTATGGAGCTGTGAAGACTTATTTTGCCACCCTCAAGCAGGAAACGGCACCCACCGATTCCGCCAAGCGCCATTTCTGGAATACCCTCGATCAACAGTCTGATATTCTTCTTCGGTTACTCAAGGGCATCGGCACGGATGCTGATCCCATGGGTGCTTCAGGCTTCGGCCAAGGCAGCGACCTTTGGACTCTTGCCGTCCGCGCCGCCGCGGATGCGGCCTACGAGGCGGTCTGTCCGCGCCAAAATCCCCGCCAGCTGCAAGCTTATGCGGCCGGCCTGCGCGTGCTTCGCCCCCCGGCCAAAAAGTCCGCCGCCAAATCATCCTCCCGTAAACAACCCGACGCCACCCAATCCTTATGACCTCCGCCGACTATCAGAAACAAAATGAAGACTTTGTCGCCCGCCTCGCCGGAACCTGCCGGGACCGCGGCCACCGCGCCGTCCTGCGGCGTTGGTGGAGCGCAGGCACCCGCCACTATGCCTACCCGGTCCTGGGAAATTTATCGGTTCTCGATGACGACCGTAAAACGTTGCTGGCGGTGCTTTACGCCGTCCACTCCAAGGATGGTGCCCCCGCACATGTTTCAGGTGGTCCGTCTATTGGCAGCGCCGCATTGAAACTTGGGGGGAACAGTACCCAAGCGGATGCCTTTCCCTCCATGGAACGCCATTTCCGCCGTCTGTTATCAGCGGACGCCTTGGAAGATCTCGGTCCACAGCTCCACCGCTTGGTCAAGCGTCTGGAGCGCGAGTCCATCCCCCTCGACTATGCAAGGCTACTGGGTGACCTCCGCCAGTTCCGCAATAACCCCGAAGCCGTCAAAACCCGCTGGGCCATCTCCTTCTGGCAGGCCCCCGCCGGACAGCCCGCAACTCCTGAAGCATGAATTCCTACTTAACTAAAATTGAGATTGACTACGAAACCGCCCATAAGGCCGGTCTCCGCGATTCCTACGCGTGGCACCAATGGGCATGGGATGCTTTTCCGGGAAGATCCTTGGAAGAACGGCAATTCCTCACCCGCCTGGATGATTTGGGAGACGGCTTCCGCTTCCTCATCCAGTCTACTGCCCCGCCGCAACGCCCCGCCACCTGCCCGGTGGCAGCTTGGGAGTCCAAGGCGATCCCGGAAACTTTCTTCAAGTATCCAGCCTACCGTTTCTCTCTGCTGGCGAATCCCACGAGGAAGCTCGCCGCCCCGCGCGACCCACAAGGCAAGCGCAGTCACGCGAAACGGGTCCCTATTTCAACCCGTGAGGACCTCTTGGCATGGATCACACGCAAAGGCGGCCAGCACGGTTTTCTTGCGGACGCTTCCTCGCTCCAGACCATCCCACGTCCTCGCCAGGTGTTTGTCAAAAAAAGCAAAACAGACAGCCAGCGCCACGCCGGCCTTCATACCGCCACAGAGTTTGTCGGCATCCTTAAGATCACCGATCCCACACTTTTCATCCAAGCCACTCATACTGGTATTGGCTCGGCTAAGGCCTTCGGCTTCGGCATGCTTTGTCTCTCACCTTTCGCAACCCCATAACCCCTAAAATCCAGCATTCTCATCCTATGAAACTCATCGAACTCCATATCCTCCAATCCTTCCCCGTCACTTGCCTCAACCGCGACGACGTTGGCTCGCCCAAATCCGCCACTTTCGGAGGGACCCAGCGCGCACGGGTCTCCAGTCAGTCACTGAAACGGGCCGCCCGCCTTCGTGCACGGGATGAATCACCTTCAGGTTTTGAGGGAATCCGGAGCCGCTTTTTGTCTGAGCCCTTCACCCGAGCCCTGCGGGATGCCGGCCTGGATGAAACCGTTGCAGCGAAGAAGGCCGCCGAACTTTGTGATGTCTTTAGCAAGGTGGACGCCAAGAAGCCGGATCAGGTCACGACCGCCGTCTATCTATCACCCGGCGAAATTCAGCAAATCGCCACCGCCGTCGCCGCAGGCGAAGAGCCCGCCAAGGCGGCCAAAAAAGTTGACCGCCTGGATGCTGCCGATATCGCGTTCTTTGGCCGGATGATTGCCAACGACGCGACCCTTAACATTGAAGGGGCTGCGATGTTTTCCCACGCACTTTCTACTCACACCACGGCCAACGAGATCGATTTTTATTCGGCCGTGGATGATCGCAAAGGCGATTCCGAAGACGCCGGAGCCAGCATGATCGGCACCCTGGAATACAATTCCGCTACCTACTACCGCTATGTAGGTATCAATTTGGACCTGCTGTTCGACGCCAAGCACCTCGCGGCCCTTGATGCCGAAAAGCGCCGGACCATCCTGCGTGTCTTTATTACTTCAGTGCTGACCGCCGTTCCCGGGGCCCGTCAAAATTCGATGAACGGGGCCACCCTGCCCACTGAGGTGCTCGGCATCCGCAAGGAAAAGGGCCAGCCTCTGCAGCTCGTTAATGCCTTTGAGGCTCCTGTGAAAGCAGGGGGGAAAGGCTACGCCGCCAGA
>CAIZWU010000397.1 GCA_903936775.1 uncultured bacterium
CCTGGCGGCGGAGGGTTCTGCGGTCCGGGTCACTCTGCAAACCATGACTCCGAATTTCGAGCGGTTTGAAATCCGGTCCGGCGAAGGCGGATGGAAACCGGCAGCTGACAATTTCCTCTGGAAAATCCAACCGGGCCTGAACCGGCTGGAAGCCAGAACCGTCAACGCCTTCGGGGTGACGGGCCCGGTTTCCACGGCGGAACTGCAGATGGATCCCTGAAGGCAGGGAGCCTGTTGGAAAATGATGGCGCACGAGCACGGGCCTCTGACCCGTCCGTTTGAAATCCATCAACCCCCGAAGGGAGACATCCAGCGGTGCGCCACGGTGAAATTCACGGGCCGGAGGCCCGTGCTCCCTTCTTCAACAGGCTCCTGGACCACGTTCCTGCGGCGGCGGGGTCCTCGACGGCCGTGAAGGTGAGGCGGAATCCGCCATGGGCAGTACCAGCAGGAAAGCGGCAGGCAGTCGTCCCATGAAATTGGATATTACCCCGTGACCGGTGGGGCCGCCATGTCCGGGGATCAGGCGGGCGGCAGCACCGGAACCGGATCGGCCTGACCAAAAGCCGAAGGCACCCCAAAGTGATTGATATGGGTCAGACTGAAGCCGGCGATCACGGTGCGCTGACCGTCCTTGAGGCGGTAGAAGACGACGGCCCCATCGCGGCACTCCGCCTCATCGGCGTGGACCCACATGATCTTGCCGCTGGTTAGTTTGACTCCGAAGGATTCCATAAAGGGGTAATAAGAAGAGGAGGATCAGGCCCGTTTGGCTTTTTGGCCTTCCTCGATGAGTTTCCAGAAACTTTTGGATTTGGCGAGGATTTCGTCTTCGGCTCCGTCCTGTTTGCTGGCATTGCGGAAGAGGAAGTCCTTCAGCGAATTCTTATGCAGCACCCGGTGCACCCGCACCCCGGCATCGACCACCTCAAAATAGATGCGGTAGCCCTTGGCCCGGTAGCGGTAGAGCGGCTTGCCATCACGCTCGATCTGGCCAAAACGCACCCCATCCGGTTGCCGGAGATCTTCCGGGGTCACCTTGAATTCCGTCAGCAGTTCCAATTGGAGCATGGTGTCCAATTGCGATATCTCCGCCGCACTGATCTCGTTGAATATAACCTGAAACACGATATACCATCCCGGACTGCGCCGGGTTTGCAACCGGGCACGCCGCCGGAAAGGCGGTGAGAGCGGGGCCTTGACCGGGGGACTTCCCGGCGCATGGAATGGGCCATCTGCATGAAACCTTTCCACCTTCTCCTTCCCGCGGCCACGATGCTCTGCGCCATGGGCTGTTCCCTCGTCACCGTTCCGGTGAAAACCGCCGGCAAAATTGTCGATACCACGGTCAGGACCACCGGCCAGGTTGTGGAGGCCCCCTTCAAGGCCGCCAGCGGGGGCTATCGGGAGACCAGAGCCGCCCCGGTGCCCCAGGTCCCGCCGTCCTCGAAGGATGTTGAATAATCCACCAGAGTCCTCCTGACCCTGCACGAGTCAGGGCCCGGCCGCCGGACCACGGGCGAGGGCCAAGTACCACTCAAGGAATTCCGGCCCGGTGAAGAGCCAGATGACGGCACCGGCGGCAAGATAGGGCCCGAAGGGAATCCTGCCTGCCCATTCGCGGCGGCCCAGCAGAATCATCAGCAGGGAAACGGTCGCACCAAGGATGGAGCCGCCGAAGATGGCAAAGAGCACCGCCTTCCAGCCAAGGAAGGCCCCCACGCAGGCCATCCAGTTGGCATCCCCGAGCCCCATGGCTTCGCGGGGCTGCTCCAGGGCCAAACAGGCCCCGCTCATGGCCGGAATGTTTTCCAGCGGCAGGGTCACGGACTCCCCTCCTTCCGGAGTCACCGTGACGGAATCTTCCGAGATCTTCAGCACGCAGGGGCCGTAATGGGTCTCTCCCAGCAGGGCGGAAGTGGCTTGGACGACGAGGCGGTCGCTGCGTCGGCTGAAGATCTCCGACCACAATTCCTCCTGATCCCCCACTTTGAGCACGGGTTCCAGACTGCCCTCGGGCTGCTGGACAGACCAGGCGGTCGGTTCCTCAAATTTGAACTTCAGCTTCCCAAAGGCGAGTTTGCCCAACTGGATGACGACCCAGATCAGGGCATAACCAAGGACGGCGCTGCCGAGGCTGTAGAGCAAATTCATCCACCAAGTGCCCTCGAAACCATGCAGTGGAAGCGGGATCAGGGCACTGGCCACCAATCCGGCCGCCGCTCCGCCCCAGGTGATTTCGTGGGGCAGAATCTGGTGATCGACATCAATGTAACTGCCCGCCACACAGAGAGCGAGGAAAGTGAAGGCGGCGAACACCTTCCAGTCATAACCGAAGCGCAGCATGGCGGCGGCGAATAGCAGACCGGTCAGCAATTCCACGATAGGGTAGCGGACCGGGATGGGGCTTTTGCAATTGGCGCATCGTGCCCGCAGGATCAGCCACGAGAACAGAGGGATGTTATGCCAGAAGGGAATGGCATACTTGCAGAGCGGGCAGAACGAACGCTTCGGCTCATGGGTGGAGAGCCCAAGGGGGAGCCGGTAGATCACCACATTGAGGTAGGAGCCGACACAGCATCCGAAAACGAAGGCAGCAGTGAGAAGCGTCCAGTAGACGCGGGGCGGCAGATGTTCAAGCATGAGGGCAGGAGTTTAGCCGGGTAACGCAGGATGCAAGGCGGGCGGCCAACCGTTTAGGGCGTCCAGGGACAGGGTTCAAAGGAATCGGGCACATCCGAACGGAGCTGCATGAAAACCGCCCGGCCCGGCGCAAAGAGGAGCTGATCCTCCTGATTCCGCAGATTGACATCACCCTTGTCCGCCCAGTATTGATAGGGAGGACTGGCGTGGAGCAGGAAGAAGCTCCGGAAGGCTTGCTGTCCGCCTGCGCTGTCAGCCCGCCAGGTCTGCAGGGCATCAGCGGCCGCGGGATTGCTGCTGCCGGTGAATCCATCACTCTGCCGCAGGGCCCAGGAGGCAGGGGAACCGGGGACCGGCCATCCACTGGTTTGCAGGGTGTAGCCAGCCGTCAGGAGCCGGGCCATGCGGTGTGGCCGGACTTCCCCGAGGTCGAGCACGTTGAGGGCCACACTGCGGCGGTCCACAAACAGCCCTTCCCCTGGAGGCACCGGGCGGTTGCCGGCATCGGTCAGATTCACGTCATCGGTGCGCACCCAACGAAGACTGCTGCCCAGATCCACCAGCCAATGGGCCGCGAAGGAGGGCCTGGGGTAAGTCAGGATCTGATCCGCGGTGGCGGGATTGGTGGTGGCGAGGAATTGGTCCGGAGGAAATAATCCGGCAAGCGTCCAATGTGCCCGCACCGCCAGCGGGGCGCCGGTCAGGTCCGGCACCGCACGGGTATGGAGGGGACTGGAGGCCAGCAGGCGCAGCACGGACCCGGAGGTGGCGGCTTCATCGATCTCAAAACGGTGCCCCTGGAACGGACCGGCGGTAATTTCTGCATAACAAGGAATTCCCACCGGGAAGAGGGTCGCCAGGCTCGCGCCACCGGCCGCCGTAGTCAGAGTGAGGGCTGGACCTGCAGCGCTGTCGACGGTGCCCGTGAAGAGTGAGGGCTGGAGGAAACCCGTTCCGGCGGTGGCCAGTCCAGCCTGATGCAGCCTCTCCCGCCATCCCAGCACCGGGGTGTGGAAGGTCAGGTCCGGCAGGCTGTCGGCGTTGGTGTCCAGCCCTGCCCGGACGCGGATGAATCCGGCGCCCGTGGCCAAGGCAGGAATGGATTCCAAATCCAGCCAGCGGTATTCCCGCCGGCCATCCGGCAGGGTGGTGGAGACTGGAGTGAGCTGCGTCATGTCCTGCCAGGCCCCGGCCGCATCCCGCAGATCCGCCCGCCACGTCAGGACCGGCGCGGCATCGGCCGCGATCGGATTGAAGACCAACCGGGCGTCGATCCGGCCCGTCTCCCCGTCAGCCAGGAGGGTGAGGGGCTGCTGGGGCGCCACGCCACCGGACGGCGGCAGATGGAAGAGGTATTCGCAGGCATTCATCAGACCGTCACCATCCGCATCCTGTGACGGACTGTTGGCCCCGGCCGGCAGATACTGCTGCTGCCACGCGGTGTAGGAAACGGGCAGCCCA
>CAIZWU010000398.1 GCA_903936775.1 uncultured bacterium
GCATCGAATTGGCTTCCGGCGTGGCGGTGGAGCTGCATCCGGCGGGGCCGGTGGTGCGGGCGAAGGCCTGGCTGCTGGATCTGTTGTGGATGGGGCTGGCCTGGGCCCTGGCAGGCGTGGCGATTGGGGTGAGCAGCCTGGCGGTCGGTTTTGAGGGCGGCAGCGGCTTGTTTCTTTTGTTATCATTTTTCATGAGCTGGGGGTATCGCGTGGTGTATGAAAAACTGAGGGGAGCGACCCCCGGGAAAAAAAGCTGCGGATTGAAGGTAGTGATGACGTCCGGGGCGCCGCTGACGTGGACCGCGGCCATGTTGCGGAATCTGCTGCGGGTGGCGGATTTCCTGCCCGCGGCTTACGTAACCGGTCTGATGTCGTGCCTGCTGAGCCGCCGTTTCCAACGGCTGGGGGATCTGGTGGCGGATACCATGGTGGTCTATAGCCGCCCGCAGGCGGGGACCCTGCCGCTGCTGCCGCATGGCGCTTGGACGGCAGCGTTGCCCCCGCCAGTGCCTTTGAGCCGCGAAGAGCGGGCCGCCATCATCCGGTTCAACGAACGGCTGCCGATGTGGTCTGACAGCCGGCGGCAGGAGCTGGCCGGGCAGGTGCAGGCCTTGACTGGAGCCTCCGGGGCCGAAGGCGTTCGCCGCCTCGCCGGGATCGGATTCTGGCTGCGGGATTCCTGAAATGTCCTTTTAAAATCACTGATTCCTCCCCCCGGCTTTCCCCATCCTCACACCGTGACCCAGCTCCGATTTGAACAGGAACACCAGGCCCGCTGGGAAGCCACGGAGGCGCTGCTGGCGGCCGCCCAAAAACGTCAGTTCAGTCCGGATCAGGTGCAGTTGCCGGGGCTTTACCGGCAGGTGTGCGCGGACTTGTCGCTGGCCCAGCACCGCATGTATGGGGAGCGGCTCTGCGGACGGCTGAATGATCTGGTGATCCGGACCCGGGAGGCCCTGACGAAGGGCACCCTGACCGACCGGCGGGACGAGGCGGCCCGTCTGTGGTCGAGCTGCCCACGTGCAGTGCGGCGGGAATGGCGTCTGTTCTGGCTGAACATGCTTCTATTCTGGGGACCCATGGTGGCCTTCATCATCGCCGCCTATCAGGATGAGCGCTGGATCTTTGCGGTGCTGGATGAAGGCACCATGGGGCAGCTGGACGAAATGTATGGCAGCGATTCCCCGGTCGACGCACTGCGGGGACAGTTCGGCTCGGATTTTGCGATGTTCGCTTACTACATCCAGCATAACATCAGCATCGGGCTACGGACCATCGCGGGAGGAGTATTGGCGACTCTTGGCGCGGTGATTTCCACCGCCACCCAGGGCATCCTGCTGGGGGCGATGTTTGGTTATGTGCACTACGCCGGAAATACCGGCCGGTTTTACACCTTTGTGGCCGGTCACTCGTCTTTTGAACTGATGGGGCTGGTGATCTGCGGGGTGGCAGGCACGCGGCTGGGGATGGCGGTGCTGAATCCGGGGACCCTGAGCCGGGCAGAAGCCCTGAAGGTCTCCGCGAAACAGGCCCTGCCGCTGATTTACGGCGGTCCCCTGCTGGTGCTGATCGCGGCCTTCATCGAAGGCTTCTGGTCCGCCTCGGGAGCGCAGCCGGAGATCAAGCACATCGTGGGCGTGGTGCTGTGGCTGCTGCTGGCGGCATGGTTGTTATTCGCCGGGAGGGGCGCTTCCGATGAAGCTTGAACACATCTCGGCGGTGCTGCGGCCGCGCAGCGAGGCGGAAGCGGTGGACCTCGGTCTGGCGATGGTGCGGCGTGATGCGGCGGGGATTTACCGGGCGTGGTTTACCCTGCTGATCCCTCTCTGGGGAGGTTTGGCGGCAGTGTTCCATAACAATCCCGGCATGGTGGTGCTGATCGCCTGGTGGCTGAAACCCCTTTACGGCCGGGTGGTACTTTTTTACCTGGGGCGGGCGCTTTTTGGGGCGGCCCCCACGCTGCGGGAGCAACTCCGCGAATGGCCCCGTCTGCTGCGTCAGCGCCTCGGACTTTCCCTGCTGTGGGGACGGCTGTCCGGCGGGCGGAGTTTTACCATGCCGGTGGTGGTGCTGGAGGGCCTGACCGGAAAACTCTACCAGGAACGCACCAGCATTCTGAAACGCCACGGCGGCGGGGCGGCCTTTGGTTTCATGCAGTTGTTTCTGCTGCTGGAGATGGCGGTGATCCTGGGGCTGTGGTTGGGCATCAGGCCTTATTTGCCGGAGGAATACCTGGAATGGTTCCCGCAGTCCACGGCGGCCCTGATGGCCAGCCCCGCACCACCTCCAGGGCTGCTCTGGAGCCTGGCGATTTGTTATCTGAGCGCCGTGGCCCTGCTGGAACCGTTTTACGCCGGTGGCGGCTTCGGGCTTTATATCAATACCCGGACCCACCTCGAAGGCTGGGATGTGGACCTGGCCTTCCGCCAACTCGGCAAGCGCCTGCGGGACCGGTCATCCCCAGGTCAGGGACCGCCTCCCCTCACACTGCTGGTCGCCTTCATCCTCTGCCTCGGCACGGCAGCACCGCTCCGGGCCAGCGCTGTCGATCCGGTCGAAACCAAGTCCCAGATCCAGGAAGTATTGACCCATCCTGACTTCAAGGAACATGTGAAAAAATACCGGGAATGGGTGTCCGGCTCCCCGACTCCGCCCCCCGCCCGCCCCACCCCCTCAGCACCGGAAGGCTGGAACTGGAGTTGGCTGACCCGGCTGAGCGATGCCCTGACAGGTTTCTTATCCGGGGATTGGAAGGAGTTGATTCCCCGGCTGATGCTGGCCCTCGGTCTGGCCGCTCTGGTGGCTTGGCTGACTTGGCTGATCGTAAAATATCAACGGGCCCGGAGACCCCGCCGGCCCGCCCGGGAAAAGGACCGCGGCCCCCGCACGCTGATGGGCCTGGACGTGACCCCGGAGTCGCTCCCGCCGGAAATCCCCACCGCCGCCTGGGCCTTGTGGCAAGGGGGTGATCCGGGGGCCGCCGTGCGGCTGCTCTACCGCGGCGCCCTTTCCTGGCTGATGCAGCAGGGCCATCTGTCCATCCGGGAGAGCGATACCGAGGGCGATTGCCTGCGCCACGCCGGAGCCCTGCCGGAAGCCGGACGGCGGCAGTATTTTGCAGATTTGACAGGAATCTGGCTGGCTACTGCCTACGGGCAGATTCCGCCCGGCCCCGGAGTCATGCGGGACCTCTGCGACCGTTGGCCCTTCGCCCTGACAGAACCATCCGGCCCGGCGCCCCCCTCGACCCGGCCCCGCATCGTGTCGCTCCTGCTGCTGCTGGCGGTGAGTCTCACCGGATGCAAAGGCAAGTGGGAGGAACGGGAACAGGAAATCGGCTATGAAGGCCAGGCCCGGCGCGATCCCTGGCTGGCGGCCACCCGCTTCCTGGAACTCAATAACCTTCCCGTGCTGCAGCAACGCGGCATTCCGGACCTGACCGATCCAACATCCGTCATCATCGTCACGGCGGAGACCATCCGCTCCGAAGCCCTCGCCCGCCGCTTCGTGACATGGACCCGGAGCGGCGGTCACCTCATCTATCTGGCGGAAGGCGGGGAATCGTGGCGCAACGACTGGGAAAATCCCCCCACCGGCCATCCGCCGCGGGACGTCCCGCACCCGCTGCTGACTCTGCTCGGGGTCACCCAATCCGAAGTTCCGCAGGGCACCACCGGTCTTGGCAGCGTCACGCTTGATGGGGAGGAATTCAAAGTCAGTCTCAAGGAAAAAGTCAGCTTCGACCTCACCGGCGCCAGCGAACCCATCGCCTTCTCCGCGGGAAACCACCCTGCAACGGCCCTCGCCAGCCTGCAAACTGGCGAGGGCATGGTCACCCTCGTCTCCCATGCGCACGCCTTCCGGAACCGCTGGATCGACGATGACGATCATGCCGCGTTGCTGCTCGCCCTGGTTGATCAAACGCCGGTCCAGCAGGTCATTTTCATTAAAGCCGCCGCGCTCAATCTCTGGGGTATGCTGCGCGAGCACGCCTGGCCGGCGTTGCTGGCGCTGGCAGTGCTGGTGGCGGCATGGCTCTGGGGGGTGCTGCCCCGCTTCGGTCCGGTGCGCGCCCTGCCCCGGAAGGCCGAGCGCCGCTTTGCCGGTCATCTGGAGGAAGCCGGCACCTTCCTCTGGCATCAGAAGCTAACTGATTCACTGCTGGAGGCTCCACGCCAGGCGGTGCTTTCCGCCGCCCGCCGGCACGGTCTGCGCGAAGGCGAACGGCTCTTCACCGACCTGCTGGCCACCCGCGCCGGCCTGCCGCCTGATCGCGTCCAGGCAGCCCTTTACGGAGGCGGACTGGCAGAAGCCAAACCTTTCACCCGCCAGATGGCCGACCTCCAGACCCTGCTGGAGTCCTTTGCCCAACGCCCACCCGCTTCCTGACATTTTCAACCTTCAGCCAGTTTCCACCCCTCCACCATGGACGATCTCCCGCCTCCTGCCCCACCCTGCCCCGTACTCCCGCCTCCACCCGAAGCCGAAACTCCCTATCAACAGGCCACCGCGCTGCTGCACCGCATCCGCACCACTGTGGGTGCCGTGGTCCTCGGACAACCTGACGTGGTGGACCAGGTCCTGGTCGCCTTCATCGCCGGCGGCCACGTGCTGCTGGAAGGCAAGCCAGGGCTTGGCAAAACCCACCTTGTACTGGCCCTCGCGGCCACGTTCGGCGGGCAGTTCCGCCGCATCCAGTTCACCCCGGATCTGATGCCGGGCGATGTCACCGGCCACACCCTCTACGACATGGGACGTCAGGAATTCCGCCTCAAGCAAGGCCCGGTCTTCTGCAACCTGCTCCTCGCCGACGAGATCAACCGCGCCCCCGCCAAAACCCAGGCGGCCCTGCTGGAGGTCATGCAGGAAAACCAGGTCACCATCGACGGCCAGACCCTGCCGCTTTCCCCGCCCTTCATGACTCTCGCCACCCAGAACCCCATCGAGCAGGAAGGCACCTATCCGCTGCCCGAGGCACAGCTCGACCGCTTCCTCATGAAGGTGCAGATTGATTATCCCAACGCCGATCACGAGGAAGCCATTGTCGCGGGCAGCACCTCCGGCAGGGATCCCCTCAGCGTCCGGCACATCCAGCCCTTCGCCACCGCACAGGACATTCTCCAGCTTCAGGCCATCGCCGCCCGCGTCGCCTGTGTGCCGGAAGTGATCGCTTATGCGGTGCGCCTCGTGCGGGCCACCCGCGGCAGTCAGGGCATGGCCCTCGGGGCCGGCACCCGCGGAGCCATCGCCCTCGTCAAAGTCGCCAAAGCCTTCGCCCTCCTCACCGGCCGCACCTACGTCACCCCGGACGATATCAAATCCGCCGCCCTCCCCGTCCTCCGCCACCGCGTCGCCCTCGCCCCGGAACTGGCCATCAGCGGCCAGCGCATCGACGATTTCCTCACCGGACTTCTGCGCACCGTTGAAGCCCCCCGCTGATCCTCCTGGGCATTCAAAAATGATGTCCCGGCGGACCCCAGCCGGGACACCCTCCTAAATCCCGCCATGCTGCTTCCCGCCCGTAATTTCCTGCTGGCCCTCACCGGCTGGCTGGTGCTGGCCGTGGTAGTGAGCCTCTGGCCAGGACTGGTGCGGTGGTGGATCGGCGCCGGCATCCTTCTTGCCATCGTGGCGTTGATCGATGCCTTGAATTTGAGAACCACTCATCGCCTCAGGGTGACGCGTGAAGTGCCGGGCCGCATGGCGCTCGGGGTGCCGCTGGAGGTGCCGCTGACCCTACACCAGTCCGGCACGATCCCGGCCCGGGTCCGGCTATGGGACACCCTGCCCACGGCACTCGAAACCCGCGATTTCCCGTGGTCCGGCCTCGTCCCGGCGGGTGGTTTCATCACCATCGGAGTGCGGATGCATCCGGTCGAACGCGGGCCTGCGGAATTTGGTCAGGTGCATATCGAACAACGCTCCCGCCTCGGATTCTGGAACCGCCGCTACCGGGCCGGGACGCCTGCCTCCACCCGCATTTTTCCCAACTACGAACCGGTGGTCCGCTTTGCCCTGCTCTCCATGGTGAACAGTCAGTCGCAGATGGGCATCCGCCAAGTCCACCGCCCCGGCCAAAGCCACGAATTCCGCCAGCTCCGGGACTATCAGGATGGCGATCCCCTGTCCCACATCGATTGGAAAACCACCGCCCGCCGCCTCAGCATCACCAGCCGGGAATATGAGGGGCAACGCAACCAAACCCTCATTCTCATGGTCGACTGCGGACGCCGCCTCCGCGCCATGGACGGGGACCTGACCCAATTCGACCATAGCCTCAATGCCCTGCTTCTCCTCAGCTTCATCGCCCTCCGCCAAGGGGACAGCGTCGGCGTGATGTCCTTCGGCAGCGATCCGCCGCGCTGGCTGCCGCCGGTCAAAGGCCCGCACGCCATGCCCGCGATTCTGAATCATCTTTACGACTATCAACCCGGCAGTTCCCCCGGCGACTTCAGTGAAGCGGCCGAATCCCTGCTGGCCCGCTGGTCCCGCCGCGCCCTGATCGTCATCGCCACCAATCTCCGCAGTGAAGACGAGTCGCATTTCGCCGCACCGCTGGCCCTGATGCGGCGCCAGCACCTCGTGGTCGTGGCCAGCCTGCGCGAAAAGGAAGTTGCCGCGCAGGCCGGAGTTCCTGTCACCGATCTCCCTTCTGCGGTTCGTTTCGGCGCCATTCAGCAGTATCTGGACGAACGCCGCCAGCTGCTTGAAAAGCTCCATCGCGGGGGCATCCTCACGGTCGATGCCCCCGCGGCGGAACTCCCGATCGCCCTTGGCAATCTCTACGTCGGCATCAAAAAACGCGGCACCTTGTAATTCCCCCGGCATCGACCACGGCCGGCTCTCCCACAAATTCCGCGGCCTCAACACCCGCCTGACCGGAGTCGAGGAAGCCCATGTGGTCAAACAGATCATGGTCTGATCCCGACCCGGTTCCGGCGTCGCAGCACCGCCCGTCCCATCGGGTCATGGGACTTGACCGGGTTTCCGGAGGCACCACAGGTGGCTTTCGGTGCGGATCAGGAGCGAATCACCGGCAATGGCCGGAGTCGCCATGATCATTTCTCCCAGATCATTCTGGCGCACCAGTTTGAAAGAGTCGCCAGCCTCAATGACGCTGGTCTGGCCCCGCTCGCTGAAACAAAAAATCCTGCCATTCCAAGCGAGGGGAGACGCGGTGAATTGGGTGGCCCCACCGAGGCGCTCGCGGTCATAAAGCTGACGGCCGGTTTTCGCATCGAAGGCGCTCAGCATGCCACGGTCCAGCAGGATATAGACCCGGTCATGATAAAGCACTGGCGTTGGCATGTAGGGCGCGGCGCCTTTTTGGCACCAGGCAATGAATTCATTGGTGGTCTCCTCCTCGTGGAGGGAAATGTCACCCGTGGCGCCCGGTTTGATGGCGAAAAACGGCTTCCGCTTGTCGCCCACATAACCAGACCCGAAATAAAGCAAACCATCCGACGCGAAGGGACTGGACACGGTGATGGAGGACAAGCCGGTCAGGGTCCACAACAATTTTCCGTCAAGGTCATAGGACCGGACCTTGCCCGATCCGGTCGTGATGATCTCGGAGCGCAATTTATTCTCCCAGACAAAAGGCGGGGACCAATTACTGCCCTCATCCCGGTCCACTTTCCATATCACCTCTCCCGTCTTCCGGTCGAGAGCCGTCAGAAACGAGGCGCTGTCATTGTCATTGAGAACATAGATCCGGTCGCGGTGCAGGATAGGCGACGCCGCGGTGCCCCACCCATAGCGGGTCTTGACTGGATCCCACTGGCGGTTCCAGAGTTCTTTTCCATCCATATCGAAGGTGAACAATCCCACGTTGCCAATGTAGGCATGGAGGCGTTCCCCATCGGTGACGGGCGTTTCGGAAGCATAGGAATTCTTCAGATGGCGGGCATGGACGGGGGCTCCTTTGAAGACCGTTTTCTCCCAAAGCGTTTTACCGGAATCAAGATCAAGGCAGAGCACCCGCCATTCGTGGACTGCGGACGGCGTGGGGCGCTCCCCCCCAAAGTAGAGGCCTTCCTTGACCGGTTCCTCCTCCGTGGCACTGATCGCAGTCGTCAGGAAGATCCGCTTGCCCTGAACCACGGGACAGGACCACCCCCGGCCGGGAATTGATGCTTTCCACGCCACATTTTCCGTGGGACTCCAAGTGTCAGGAAGGTTTGGATTTTCCACCGTCCCCATGGCCCCCGGTCCCCGGAATTGCGGCCAGTCGCCCCCAGGGGAGGAATGGGTTCCGCACCACAGGACTGCGGCGGAGATCACGGGAAGGCAATGGCGGAGGATTTTCATGAATTCAACGATGTCAGAGAGGCCCACGGAGGGAGGTTGCCGGTCAAAAACCAGCAGCCCCGAAGGCCGCATGGGGCAGCCCGGTCCTACTCGTAGCGTAGCGCGTCGATAGGGTCAAGCTTGGCTGCTTTCCGGGCCGGATAGAATCCGAAGAAGACGCCGATCGCGAAACTGACCGAAAACGCCAAAATCACGGACCCGGCCGTCACCACCGGCTGGAAGCCGGCGACGTTTCCTATGCCGCGGGCGATCCCGAATCCGGCGAGAACTCCCAGACCGCCCCCGAGCAAGCTGAGGGTGATGGCTTCGATCAGGAATTGCAGGAGAATGTCGCTTCCCTGGGCCCCTACTGCCATGCGGATACCGATTTCGCGGGTGCGTTCGGTGACGCTGACCAGCATGATGTTCATGATTCCGATGCCGCCAACCAGCAGGGACATGCCGGCGATGGCCCCCAGCATCATGGTGATGATGCCCGAGATGTTGGCCACCTTGTCAGCAATTTCCTTTTGGTTGAGGATATTGAAGTCATTGCCTTCGCCGGCAGGGGTGCGGTGGCGCTGCCGCAACAAGGCCGTGATCTGCTGCTGGGCGGTCTCCATACGGCTGGCATCGTTGATCTTGATGTTGAGCAGCTTGACGGACTTTTCCCCGGTCAGGCGTTTCATGACCGTGGTGTAGGGCAGGACGATGCGGTCGTCCTGATTGTTGTTCCCGAGACCGGCGCCTTTGCTGCTGAGTTGGCCGGTGATAACGAAGGGAATATTGTTGAGGCGGACGGTTTGGCCGATGGGATTGATTGCCCCGAAAAGTTCGTTGGCCGTTTTGCTGCCGATCACAGCCACTTTGGCGGCGCTGCGCACTTCGCGGTCGGTGAACATGGCACCAGCGGAAACCGGCCAGTCGCGCACCCCAAGATAATCCGGAGCCACCCCGGAGATGGTGGTGGACCAGTTGCGCCCGCTGGCGATGGCCTGGGCATTGGTCCAGACCTCGGGGCTCATGGCGACAATGTCGCGGACCTCGTTCTTGACGGCTGCGGCGTCCTCCAGGGTGATACTGGCGGCACTGCCCAGTCCGGAATTGACCCCGGCGGAGCGTTTATTGCCGGCGAAGACCAGCAGGAGGTTCTGACCGAGGGCAGAGACTTCGCCTTGGATCTTGTTGCGTGCCCCATTGCCCACCGCCACCATGGCCACCACAGAAGCAACCCCGATGATGATGCCCAGTGCGGTGAGGATGGACCGCAGCTTGTTCCGCCGCAGTGCCCGCAGGGCAATCATGGCGGTAAGGAGCGGGCGCAGCAGGAGGGCCTGGAAAAGAGCAATCATGAGTTAGTCCAATTTGGCTATTTGCTCCGCTTCGTCGAGCTTGGCCCGCTCCGGACCGGCTTGGCGGCGTTCCGGGTTGGGGGCGTCGCTGATGACCAGGCCATCCCGCATCACGATGATGCGTTTGCAGTAGGAGGCGATATCCAGTTCATGGGTGACCATCACGATGGTGATGCCCGAATCATTGAGTTCCTGAAACAGGCCCATGATGTCAATGCTGGTACGCGTATCCAGATTGCCGGTGGGTTCATCAGCGAGCACGAGTTCAGGTTCGTTGACAAGCGCCCGGGCAATGGCGATGCGCTGCTGCTGGCCGCCGGAAAGCTGGCTGGGCCGGTGCCCGAGACGGTCGCCGAGCCCGACCCGTTGCAGTGCCTCCACGGCACGGCGCCGCTGGCTGCTCAGGGCCACCAGCGGCTTCCGGTAAAACATCGGCAGTTCCACATTCTCCAGTGCCGTGGTACGGGCGAGCAGATTGAAATTCTGAAATACAAACCCCAGCTTCCGGTTCCGCAGTGTCGCCAACTGGCTGCGGCTGAGCGTGGAAACGCTGACCCCATCCAATAAATACTCCCCACCGGTGGGGCGGTCCAGACAGCCGAGGATGTTCATCAGGGTAGACTTGCCGGACCCGCTGCTGCCCATGATGGCAACGAATTCCCCCTGCTGGATTTCCAGGCTCACCCGGCGCACCGCATGCACTTCCACCCCGTCCGCACGATACACGCGGGCGGTGGCGGCGAGTTGGATGATGGGGGTGCTCATTTGTCGGAGGACCCGCTGAACAGACCTTTTTTCGGCGCCGGAATGGAAGCCGTGATGACACTGGCCTCTGCTGGCAGGCCGCTCAGGACTTCGGTGTCCACATTGTCGGTGATGCCCACCTTGACCACCGCCGGCCCCAGGGTCTGACCATCAGCCTCCAGCGTGTAAACCAGCCGCTCGTTGCGTTCAATTTTCTCAGGAGCCTTGCGGGAGTATTTGGTGCCTTCGGGAGGGCTGAAACGCAGCGCGGTGTTGGGGATTTTCAACACGTCCTTGCGCTCCGCCACCAGCACCGACACATCGGCCGTCATGCCCGGGAAGAGTTTCTGCCCGGGATTGTCCACCGAGATAATGGTATCGTAAGTGACCACATTGTTGGTGATGATGGGGGCTTTCCTGACCTGGGTCACGATACCCTTGAAGACTTCGTCAGGAAAGGCATCCACCGTAAAACTGATGGTATGACCATCCTTGACCATGCCAATATCCGATTCGGAGATCGAGGCCTTGATGTGCATCTTCGTGATGTCCTGGGCGATGGTGAACAGGATAGGCGTGGTCATGGCCGCGGCCACAGTCTGGCCGAGATCCACCACCCGGGAAATCACAATCCCGTCCACCGGCGCGGTGATTTTACAGTAGCTGAGGTCCACGTTCGCCCGCTGCAGGGCGGCTTCCCCGATGGTGACGGTAGCCTCGGCCTGGGCCAGTTCCGCGACGGCCTGCTCCAGATCCAGCTGCGTGGCGGCCTGCTTGGGGAATAGGATCTGTTTGCGTTCCAGATTCTGCTTTTTGAGGGTGGCAGTGGCGCGGGCGCTGGCCAGTTCCCCTTCGGCCTGCAGCACGACGGCGGAATAAAGCGAGGGATCAATTTCAGCGACCAGATCTCCTTTTTTCACCGGAGAATTGAAATCCGCATTGAGGGCGGAAATTTTGCCGGAGACCTGACTGCCGACATCCACCCTGACCACCGCACTGAGGGAACCGCTGGCACTGACCCGCTGGACCAGTTCACCGCGGTTGAGCGGTGCCGTCTGGAAAGTGAAAGGAGGGGTGGTCTCCCTGCTGCATCCGGAAAACAAGGTCAGGGCCGCCGCGAGGCAAGGATATAATGGCAGTGGTTTCATGGGCTTATTTCCAGCCGCCCCCGAGGGCCTGGTAGAGGGTGATGTCGTTGGCTTCGCTATCAAAATGGGCCTGGATGAGGCCCTGCTGGGCGCTGTAGAGGTCCTGCTGCGCCGTGAGGACATTGAGATAGAGCTCCTCGCCTTCGCGGTAGCGTTCGCTGGCCAGTTCATAACGCCGCTGCTGGGCCTTGACCAGCGCCTGCTGCGCCTCAATCTGCAGCCGGTAGCTGGTGCGCGCCACGAGGGCATCCGCCACCTCGCGGAAAGCGGTCTGGATGGTCTTTTCATAGTTCGCTACCTCAATGCGTGCATTGACCTCGGCGACCTCAACATTAGCCCGGTTCCGCCCTCCCGTGAAGATGGGAAGATTGACCTGCGGGGCGAAACTCCAGACCCCGGAGTTGTTGCCAAAAAGCTGACGGAGTTCGGCACTGGTGCCGCCCGCAGACGCGCTCAAGGTAATGGAGGGGAAACAAGCAGCCCGGGCCGCGCCGATATTGGCGTTCGCCGCCAGCAGCACGTGCTCCGCCTGCAGAATGTCAGGACGGCGCTGCAGCAGGTCCGAGGGCAGCCCGGCCGGGACGTCAGCCAGCACCCGCCGGGTGCCCGGAGCGCCCACCCCGGGCACTCCGGACGGCAGCGGCTGACCGACCAAAAGGACCAATCCATTCCGGGCCTGGGCCGCCAGCCGTTCGTACGTCAGGATATTGATGCGGGCCGTCTGGACCTGGGCTTCGGAGGAACGCAGGTCCAATTCCGACGTTGAGCCAGCCTCACGGGTGATTTTATTCAACTTGTAGGATTCCTCCACGGCCGCGAGGGTCTGCTGGGCCAGCTCCAGCTGCTCCTGCGCCTGCCGCAGCGCGCTGTATTGGGTTGCCACCTGCGCAACGAGGGTGATCCGGGCACTGCGCCTCCCTTCCTCCGCCGCGAAATACTGCTCCAAGGCCTGAACATTGAGACTGTGAACCCGGCCGAAGAGGTCGATTTCATAGGCCGTGCTACCAACACTGGCACTCCACAGATTTGTCGTTTTGTCCCCGGCCCCCTGCCGCCGGAAGCCGCCTTCCGCATTGATCTGCGGGAACCGCGCGGCACGCTCAATGTTGAACTGGGCCCGGCTGCGCTCCACATTCAGCATCGCCACCCGGAGGTCCCGATTATTGGCCAGAGCCAATTCCAGCAGCTTCCGCAGCTTGGCGTCCGTGGCAAAAGTCCGCCAGGAAATCTCCGCCGCGCCTGCGTCGCCGGTGACTTTCACCCCCGCAGGAAAGGTATCCGCCACCGGAGCCTCCGGACGCAGATAGGGCGGAATCATGGTGCACCCCGTGATCGCAAAAAGGCTGCCCAGCAGAGTCAGGGAAAGGGATAAACGGCACATGAGAATCATGGAGGATCGTTGGTTCCTGTCAGACCGCGTCCTAGCGTTTCAGCCAGTTGACCATGGTCCGGGTGACCAATTCCGGCGCATCCTGGTGCACCCAATGATCCGCCTCCGGCACCGTCACCAGGGTCAGGTCCTGTTCGACCCATTTCCATGTATCATTCAGAGCTCCCGGCAGCAGGGCCTTGTCCTTGAGGCCATGAAACATCAGCACCGGGCATTTGACCATGGGCCGGGCCTCTGCGGAAGCCGTGTAGGGTTCACGCGGGTAGTTGGCCTTGTAGAAATTCAGCATTCCCTCGAAGGACGAACGCTTGAAGGCCTCGACGTAGAGTTTCCGGGCCGAGGGATCCCGGACCCAGCCGGCCAACCCTTCCGCGGTCAATTGCGAGGCCGCTTCCGGTTTTTGAAAGTACCGCGCGTAGGCGCTGTTCTTTTGCTGCTCCGGATTGGTGGCCAGTTCCCGCTGCAACCCATTGGGATGCGGCAGATTCAGGATCACCAACCGGTCCGTCATGCCGGGATGCGCCATGGCAAATGACCACGCGACCATGCCTCCCCAGTCATGCCCCACCACCACGGCCTTTTCCTGATGGAAGTGTTGGATGACCGCGCGCACGTCACCGGTCAACTGGTCCATGGCGTAGTGCTCCACCCCGGCGGGCTGACTGCTTTTGTTGAAACCGCGTTGATCGATGGCCACCACCTGGAACGATTCCGCCAGGGCAGGCATCTGCTGGCGCCACGTATACCAATAGTCGGGAAAGCCATGGATCATGATCAGGAGCGGCCCCTTCCCGCAGGTGACGTAATGAATTTTCACCTCTCCCGATTGCGCACCCCCCCCGGTGCCGAGGCTGCTCTCCCCAGGTGCTGGTTCCCGCGAAGCGTCAGGAGCCTGCGCTCCCGACTCCGTCAGCAGGGCACCTGTCAGGCAAAGGACTCCGGCAAGGTTCAGGAGGAGGCGGTTCATGATTATTGTGAAGACTTCGGAGACGGGCCATCCCCAAAGGAGGTTATTGGCCACAAGTGGCGGTAGCCTTGAGAGGGAGCAATGGCAGGGAATAAACTGCCGGTTCCGCTCTATTGTGAAAGGTCATGGACAGGGAATCGCTTGTTGGCGTGAGCTACCGAGGCCCTCGATACCGAGTTCGACCACGTCACCGGGTTTGAGGAAAACCGGTGGTTGCATCCCCATGCCAACTCCGGCGGGGGTGCCAGTGCTGATGACGTCACCGGGCAGGAGCGACATGAATTGGCTGAGGTAACTGACGATGGCTGGCACATCGAAGATCAGATTCGAGGTGTTTCCGTTCTGGCGGATTCCACCATTCACCTTAAGCCACATCGGAAGGGCATTCACATCGGCAATTTCATCCTTGGTGGCGAGGAAGGGGCCAAGGGGAGCGAAGCTGTCACAGCTTTTTCCCTTCACCCATTGCCCGCCACGTTCTAGTTGGAATGCCCGCTCGCTGTAATCGTTGTGAAGGACATATCCGGCCACGTGGTCCAGCGCGTCCTCCTTCGCGACATAGGACGCCTTCCGTCCAATCACGATGGCGAGTTCAACCTCCCAATCGGTCTTCACGCTGCCGCGCGGAATAATGAGCGGGTCATCGGGACCGCAAATCGCGGAAGTGGCCTTGAAAAAAACAATCGGTTCAGCCGGGATGGCCGCACCGGTTTCGGCGGCGTGGTCACGGTAATTCAATCCAATGCAGATGAGCTTGGAGGGGCGCGCCAAGGGAGGACCGAGGCGGGTGCCGGGGGCGATCACAGGGGCGTCACCGGCATGCCTGACGATCCACTCGCGGAGCCCTTCCATGGCTTCACCGGCGAAAAAAGCCTCGTTATAATCGGGAGTGAAGGCGGATGCATCGATGAGGCGTCCATCGGGGAGGAGCAGGCCGGGCTTTTCATGGCCGGGGTTGCCATAACGGATGAGTTTCATGTGGAGATGGTGGTTCTGGGGGTGGTTCAGCGGAGCAGGGTGAAACCGCCGTCGATATCGTGGGTGGAGCCGGTAATGAAGGCGGCGTCCTGGGAACAGAGATACAGGGCGAGGGAGGCGATTTCATCCGGTGTCCCCATGCGGCCAATGGGTTGGGCGGCTTCCAGTTTGCTGAAAACCTCAGCCTCCCTGCCAGGATAATGCCGGGCGATGAAGTCATCGACAAAGGGAGTATGGACCCGCGCCGGACAAATGCAGTTGCAGCGGATGCCCTTGTCAACGTAGTCCCTCGCGACGGAAAGCGTCATGGCCAGCACGGCCCCTTTGCTCATCGAATAGGCGAAACGGTCAGGAATCCCGACCTTCGCGGCCACGGAACAGAGATTCAGGATGACCCCCCGGCCGGCGGCCCGCATTTTCGGCAGCACCTCGTGCAGGGTATGATACACACCGGCGACATTGACGCGGAAGATTTTGGCGAATTCTGAGGGCGGGGTGCTTTCGGCGGTACCGATGTGGGCGATGCCGGCACTGTTGACGAGGATGTCGACGACCGGCAGGGCCTTGAGGGCGGCCGCGACGGCGTCCGGCTCGGACACGTCACAGGCAACAAATGTGATGGAGGGATCCAGGGAGGGGCGGAGATCAAGATTGATCACCCGCGCGCCCTCCGCGGCAAAGCGGGTGGCGATAGCTTGCCCAATGCCGGAACTGGCCCCGGTAATCACGGCAATCTGATCAGTGAGTTTCAAAGTGGACATGGTGGAACCGGCTGACATATCGTATTCAAAAGGGTTGGGCTATCTCTTTTTCCCATGAGGGTTCTGGCATTTGGCGCCAAACTGCCTTCAATTGGTTCAAAGTGGGGTCACGTTCAATGGGGTATCCCCGCAGCGGTTGCGATCAGATTACCGTCTACGGAGATGGCCGGCCCATTTTCCCCGCACTGGTGTCCCTGTGGCCTACAATGACTTCAGAAACTGAACGAGGGCGGCGCGATCCCCCGCCGGCATCATACGAAAAGCTTCCTTGGAGGCCTCGGCTTCCCCCCCGTGCCAAAGAATGGCTTCTGCAAGACTGCGGGCCCGGCCATCGTGGAGGTAGGCTTCTCCTCCACTGACCCCGGCCGTGAGGCCAATACTCCAGAGCGGCGCGGTACGCCACTCAGAACCGGCGGCATCCGCTTCACCCATGTTGTCGGCCAGGCCGGGACCCATGTCGTGCAACAGCAGGTCGGTGTAGGGCCGGATGGTCTGGCTGCGGAGTTCGGCAAAAGGGTGGTGCGGGCTGGTAGTCAGCATCGCCACATGGCACTTCACGCACTGCGCACGGCTGAAAAGCTGTTCCCCAAGCAGAGCCGCTTCGTTGTTCAGGTCGCGGCGGGCACTGACTCCGAGAGTGGCGATATAACGGGTCAGGGCGGCGAGATCAGCCCCGGCGGCTTCGGGCGGGGCCGCGGCGGTGCCACGATCCCCATCAGGGCTGGGGAAAACGGGGTTCGTCACGCCCATGTCGCTGTTGAGGGCATGAGCGATCTGCTGGCGGAGCCGGGGTTGGCCGGCCTTGTAACCGAAGCGCCCAAGGCGCCGTTCTCCCGTCTCCGCGTCACGCACCGTCTGGACCCGGCCGGAGATTCCGTCCTGACCGGCATCATCAGGATCAGCCAAGGCCATGATGGTGCTTTCGCTCACCGCTTCGAGCAGCCCAAGACCGACCAGTGGCGGGGTCAGGCGCACGGAGAAATGCGCAGGCACCGCACCTTTGAAGGCATAAACCGGCTTTTGCAGCGTGTAGGCTGTCCCGTCAGCGTAGGTGCCTTCAGTGGTGGACCAGGAGACAATGCTGGCACTCCCTTCGGCTTCACCACTGATCGTCTGAGGCTGGAGGGCCCCGCCGAGTGTGGCATGAGGCGCTCCTGCGGTATCACTGCCGACCTTCAGCACCGTCTGATACATCCTCCCATCCACGGCGGGCGGAAGCGCCCGGCCGTTGTTTACGTGGCAGGCGATGCAACTGCGTTCCACAAAGTGCGGCCCGAGTTTTCCGGCCTGTGTTTCAAACGCTGGATTCCCGGGCTCGGAGTGGACCCCACTGCCAAAATCCGTGTGATGCAGCCGCCGCCCGAGCAGGAACGGCTGCGCACTGACCGGCGACAGATTCCCTGCCATCTGCTTGAACCGATGCTCCGGCTCATTGGAATACTGATAGGGCAAGGTCGTCAGACCACCCAGCCAGGCCGTCTCCGGCAAAGGGGAAGAGTCGAGCGACGCGCCCACGCCCTCCCATGGCACCACGCCCTGCCCGACCACGTAAAGCATCGCGGTGCCATAGTAGTTTTTGCGTCCGTGGAGGGGGGCCTTGAGGAATTGACTGACCTCGATCTCAATGCGGTCCCCCGTTTTCAGGGGACGGTTTTCCGGCAGCTTGGACGTCAGGGTCCAGGAATAACGGTTGGGCCCGGCCAGTTCCGCCGAGTAGTTGCCATGATACTCCGCCACGGTATTGCCGCCGCGGAAGAAAGCCCGGAATTCCGGAGCTTCGAGAGCTGTGAGGGTGGTGTAGTTGAACGTGATACCGGCACCGCCCCTGGCCACCCGGTCCACGATCTCCAAGGCAATCGTCCGCTCTTCCCAATACCAGCTCAGGTAATGATCGTAGGCCCGGAAGGGCGTGCCATTCACCAGATCCTCCCGGGCATGACGGTCCCGGGCCCGGTCGGCGATATGCGTGATCAGCGCCGCCGGGGTGTCCACGGAGGTCGCCGGCTCCAGTTTCGTCGTGCTGTCGAATAGTGGAACGATGCCGACCGTTTCCAGGGAGAACACGGTGCTGCAGGTCAAAGCCAATAGAATCGGGAGGCTGAAGTTGCGGGTCATAAATGTAACTAGCAATGGGGCGGGTCCCGGGACGGCTCTGGCGGGTTGGCGGCATTTGCGGCAATCAGCGGATCAATACCAGGCCGCCAGGCCACCCTGCCAAATTGATTTCAGATCTGCCAGCGCCTCGTCCACGATCAGTCCGGCTCCCTGCCGGATGACCAGGCGGCGATGCTCTCCGGTGGTGGATCCAAGCACCGCGCAGGGCTGCCCGGCGAAAATTTCCTGCACGCTTTCCAGATCCTCCGCCGGAATTTCCAACACAAACCGCGCCGGGCTTTCGCTGAAAAGCTGCACCATGGCGGGCAGTCCGCGGGCGAGATCGGCTTCGATCCCGGCCTTCATGGAAAACGCCATTTCCGCCAGGGTCACCGCGAGGCCGCCTTCCGAAACATCATGGGCGCTGAGCACAAAACCCTCCTTGATGGCTTCATGCGCGCAGCGGTAGAGCGCCATCGCCGCCACCGGATCGCAGACGGGAACTTTGAGGTTTTTCAGGCCCTTCTGGCGGGCGAAGACACTGCCGCCGAGATCGCTGGTCGCGGCGCCCACCAGCACCAGCACACTATCATCCGAACGAAGGCTGGCCCCGGTGACATGGGACGCGTCTTCCACAATCCCCATCCCGCTGATCAGCGCGGTGACGGGAATCGAGACCGGACCGTCCTCGGTCTGGAAGTAGTTATAAAACGAGTCCTTCCCGGAAACAAAGGGCGTGCCGTAGGCGACGGCCGCTTCCGCGAGGGCGCGGGCGCTTTCCACGAGGCCGCCCAGTTCCACGGGATCGTGGGGATTACCCATGCAATAATTATCAAGCACCGCAATCTTGTCAGGATTGGCCCCGCAGATCACGAGGGACCGCACGCATTCATCCATGCAGGCCAAGCCCATCGCATACGGGTCGGTCTTGCCCCACTCCGGCAGCAGGCTCAAGCCCAGCGCAATCAGGCGGGAGCTGCCATCGAGGCGGATCACCGAGCCATCCTGCGGGGCATCGCCCGTGGCCCCGGCCAATGGTTTGAGGACGGTATTTCCCTGCACTTCGTGATCGTATTCGCGGATCACCGGTTCGCGGGAAACGATCGCAAAATCGGCCAGCACCCGTTTCAAGTCGGCTCCGGCCGCCGTTTCATCCAGCACCGGGAGGGCCTGCCAGACCGGGGTATTCCACGTGCCTTTGAGGTTCAGGCGGGGAGCCTCGTGGAGGCGGCCGCAGTCCAGTTCACAGACCATCCGGCCGTGGTGCTGCACTTTGAGAATGCCGGTGCCATCGCTGGTCCCCAGCACGGAAAGCTCCGTTTCATAAATATCCGCCAGCGTCTGAAGCGCGGGCAGATGGGCCGGATCGGCCGAAAGCACCATGCGCTCCTGGCTTTCGCTCAGGAAAATCTGCCAGCTCAACATACCCGGCTCCTTCAACGGGGCTTTGTCGAGGTCGATCAAGCCACCAGTCTCGCTCAACATCTCGCCTGCGGCACTGCTGAATCCGCCCGCGCCACAGTCGGTCAGTCCGGCAATCAGGCCCTGCGCCCGGGCGTTCAGGATAAAGTCACTCACCTTTTTTTCCTCAATCGGATTCCCGATCTGCACCGCACTCTGGTCTTCCTCGTGGCTGTCCGTGCCAAGCGCTGCGGAGGAGAAAGTCGCGCCCTTCAGGCCATCCCGCCCGGTCCGTCCGCCCACCGCGATAACCAGATGCCCCGGCGTCACTTCCTTGGGAATATCGGCCGAGGGAATCACCCCGGCCGTGCCGCAGAAGACCAGCGGGTTGTAACAAAACGTGTCATCAAACTGGATCGCCCCGGCCACCGTGGGAATGCCCATGCGGTTGCCATAATCACGCACCCCGCGCACCACCCCGCGCATCACGCCCAGCGGGTGGATCACATCCTTGGCGCGGATCTGCTCCGGTTTGGTGTCCGGCCGGCCAAAACAGAACACATCCAGCGAGGCCACCGGCTTGGCACCCTTCCCGGCGCCCAAAATATCGCGGATCACCCCGCCGAGGCCCGTATTCGCCCCCGCGTACGGCTCGATAGCCGAGGGGTGATTGTGGGTCTCCACCTTCAGACAAACCGCCAGCCCCGGATCCACCTCAATGAATCCCGCATTGTCCGTGAAGGCCGACAGCACAAATCCAGGCTTCGAGGCCATGATGTCCATGCTGATTTTCCGGATAAACGTCTTGAAGACACCATCCACCACCTCCGTCTTCCCGTCCCGGGTGTGTTCGATCTTCGCGGAGAAAATCCGGTGTTTGCAATGCTCGCTCCACGTCTGGGCGATCACTTCCAGCTCCACATCGGTCGGCTCGCGCCCGGTTTCCTTGTAATAAGCCCGCACCGCCTCCATGTCATCGGCCGAGAGCGAAAGCTTCATCGCCTTGCTCAAGGCTTCCAGCTCTGCCGTGGACAGGGCGAGAATGGGAATCGTGCGGAAAGTGGGGGAATCAGGAGCTGCGGAGGCCATTAGCGAACCTGGCGGGATGGCCCCCGCCGTCAAGGGAGCGGCGCAGGCCAAAGCAGACCACCAAAGAGCCCGCCCACGCTCCGCGTGACAGATCGTCAGTCCCTTGGGAAAATGGAGATTGGCAGAACTTTCACTCCCGGCTACTTCAATCCATCCACTGAAATGATGACCAAACCCTCCTTACAAGAATGGAAAGTCCTGCTCACATTACTCCTTGGATCGCTCGGGACCGCCTGCGAGTCTCCAAACGTTTTCCGCGATGTGCCGCGCAACCTCCCCCACGCGGTCCTCACTTCGGATAATCCTCCGGGCTTCAGGGGGTTCTTCGGACGGGGCCGCGAAGTATTTTCCCACCGCATCAATGGCCAGCTCACTGGATTTTGGCGCTTGAGGGACACTTACCGGATTCCCCCGGGTCCCGCCTCCGTGAAAGCCAGTGACTCCACCGAGCCTTACGATTATTGGCCAGTGATACCCTTTTGCGCCCGGGCAGGTCATCGCTACACGCTTCGTCCAACCCACCCCGGTGACAGGGACTCTGTCACTCTATCGGAGTGGATGCCCGGCGGAGCCCCGGAACGGGTGATCGGGTCGGCCCTGCGGGCCCGCGAATGACGACTCTGACCAGCCCCCAGCCTAACACCGCATCAGGCCCGCCCGGCCATGCCCCATCCCCCTTGCGACCGGGGCTGCTACTCGGATGCCAGCCAAACTTTGACATGGTAAAAGTCAGACCCGGGAAGGACAGGGGCCGTAAAGTTCACCGTTTGGCCATTACCGATGATATTGCTGAAGCCAGGCACGGCTGACCACACCGCGCTTCCGCCGAGCGTCCGCGATGACTCTACAGCGTAGTGGCGCGTCAGGCCCGCGTATCCCGGCCCCGAGGCGGAACTGGCCTCAAAACTCAGGGAAAACTCGCCCGCCACGGGATCCATCGACTGGGTGACCGGCTGGTCTCCCGCAAGGGGCGCCCCGCCAAAAACGAATTCCTGCTCGTTGGTGATTCCATCACCATCAGGATCCATGGCAGGGCCGGAAATGGCCGGATCCGCCGCCTGGGACACCGTGAAACGGGTGGCAGCCCAGCTGGAAAACGTATCCACCGCAGAAACCGAAATCGTTGCGGTATTGGAATCCACCGCACCCGCTGGATTCGTGACCCTCACCCAATAACTGGTGGTCGCGGCAAGGGAAGGCGTAGTGAAGCTTGGGCCGGCGGCGCCGGAAATGGGATTGGAGAGATCACCGGAGGCGCCGGCATACCACTGAAACGCCGGGGAGGTGCCCGAGGCGGTGACGCTGAGGGTGGTGGTGCCACCGGCATTGATGCTGGTGGACGCGGGCTGACCGGAGATGGCGGGCGGCTCAATCACCGTCACCACGGCGGTATCGGAATTGACTGAGGCTGCAGCATTTGTCACTTTTACCCAATAGCTGGCCGTCACCGCCAGGGCGGGAGTGGTGTAGGTGGCACCAAGTGCTCCCACGATGGGATTGGAGAGATCACCGGAGGCGCCGGCATACCACTGAAACGCCGGGGAGGTGCCCGAGGCAGTGACGCTGAGGGTGGTGGTGCCACCGGCATTGATGCTGGTGGACGCGGGCTGACCGGAGATGGCGGGCGGCTCAATCACCGTCACCACGGCAGTGCCTGAATTGACGCCTCCTCCGGCATTCGTCACCCTGACCCAATAGCTGCTGGTCGTCAGGAGGGCGGGAGTGGTGTAGGTAGCAGCCACGGCGCCGGCAATTGGATTCGCGGTATTACCAGCAGCACCGGCATACCACTGATAAACCGGCGAAGTCCCAGAGGCCCCCACGCTTAATACCGCCGTGCTCCCGGCGTTGACCGTGGTTGAGGCCGCAGGCTGGATCGTGATCGCCGGGGGACTGACTCCTTCAGTAACCGTGATCGTGAATGCTTCAGCCACGGCCCCTCCCGTGTAGTCCGCCTTCTCGTAGGCAGTGATGGTAACCGGGAAAGTGCCATTCTGGGTAGGAAAGCCAGTCACGGAATCGAAGTAGCTGTCGACTTTGTTCTGATGCGTCAGGCCTGCTGGGAGCGCTCCCGTGAGCTTCCAGCTTTTCGGCCTCGAGGGCGCTCCCGTCACTTGGACAGTGAAATTCAAAAGTCTGCCGTTGGTCGCCGGCACTATCGATGAACCCGCCACTGGGGCCACCTGCTGGATCACCGTGGCCCCCGAAACGCAGTCAAAGGCCCCGAGCCCGGAAACCACCGCGATGCTCCATTTCGCCACCTGGCTGAAGCCTGACACCCCGAGCACGCGGGCCTCATGGGAAATCACCTGACTAATCGGAACCCGTTGGCATACGAAGAGGAGCGGCCCGCAGCGGGAGAGGGAACGACGCGCTTTGACAGCAAGTGGTGTTTTGCGTTTCATGACTTTGCAGGTAGTGAGGGAGGGGAAAGGAGAAAAAGAATTATTGCTAGTTGAATCCGCTGCCACCCACCCCCCAGCCGCCAAAGCTGGCTTCGCGGGAGAAATGGAATGGCAATCAGAAGGCATTTCATTGTGTTGGAGCAAAAGATTGGAGAAAGCTGAAGGCGGCTAGGCGCTTTGAACCAGCCATTGTCCGAAATCCCGGCTGCCGTCGATGCCGTCCACGGTCTGGGAGCAGACAGAGACACCCTGGGCGCGGGATGCCAGTTCGAGTCCTTTTTGGGTGCCGAGCACAAACACTGCAGTGCTGTAAATGCCGGCTTCCAGGCAGGTGCGGGCGACAACAGTTACCGCGCTCATTCTATTACTGACCGGCCAGCCGGTGCGGGGGTCTATAATGTGTCCATAGCTGACTCCATGGTGACTGAACTGCCGCGCATAATTTCCCGAGGCGGAAACCGCACGGTCGCTGATGGCCAGACCACCCCAGCACTTGCCGGGCTGATTCCCATCCTCAATGCCCACGTGCCAGAAAGGATGAGCCCCGTTCCCGCCCATCGCAAATACGTCGCGCCCAAGATCGACCAGCACATCCCTGAGTCCGGCATTGCGGGCAATTTTCGCCAAAGCATCGACCGCCAGTTCCTTGCCAAACCCGCCGAAATCAAGGCCCATGCCTTCCTCCGGCAGCGAGACCCCGCCGGGACGGCGCCGGACTTTGCCCCAACCCACCAAGGACAAGGCTTTCGCCACGAGGGACTGATCCGGCAGCTTCTCATGGGCTTTCTTCCAGTCCCAAACCCGCACCAGCGGCAACATCGTGGGATCCAGAATGCCTTCGGTCAGCCTGAATAATTCATCAGCGATGTCGAGCAACTGCTCGGTTTCGGCATCGGTATCCACCCAGGCCCGGCCGGCGGCGTCATTGATGCGCGACACCATGGAATCAGGGCGGAAGCGCGAGAACTTCGCTTCAAATTTCCCGATCCAATCCAAGGCATCGGCGGCAAACTGAAGGGCCCGGCCGTCGTTGGTCTCCCGGAACTTGATTTGGCAGTCCGTCCCAAGCGCACGGAACTCCAGTCGGCGCACGCCGAGGGCATCGGGAGGCAATCGGGCTTCTGGTATCAGGGTGCTCATGCAGCAGCTTGGAGTGTTGATGTGGCACGCAGCAGAAACGACACTCCGGACCACTGCTACCTCAATAGCCGGATAGCGCATCCTCTTATTTTACATCGATCCATGCCCACGAGGACAGCATTCCCGCGTAACTAAATGGTCAGAATTCAATCCAGGCTATAAACTAAAAACTGCGACTCATCGCTAATGATAAATTCACTTTTAATAGGGATCCCCACTCTATCCGGAGCCGGCCGCATCACCGGGCGAGGGCAGGATTTGACGGAAGGATACAGCAGACCCCGGCCCCGGCTGGACGGGCCGTGACGTTTCCTGAACCACTGAAGATGGACGGTTTGGATGAAGCCTGCCGGGCTGCCATTTCGCGCCTGGGGTGGCACCCTGCCCTACGTGGGCGGCTTCGATTTTCACGCCCCGGCACGGGTTCCCTGGTCCAAGGCCAACATCCCTCCAGCCCCCTGTAATTATGCTATCACAAGAGCCCGGCGGCGGTATGAACCCGGAAGTCTATGCCGTTCCAAAACCAAATTACCGGGGCCACTGCCCCGCCATGACACCTTTCCACCCCCATTAATTAAGTTGCCTTGATCTTTTCCCCCTCGTGGGCAAGCTCCCCTTTTCCGTCCGACCATCCCGGCCATGCCGTCCAAACGCCCCACTCCCCCTTCCGATTCCTCCGACGACCAGCTCGCTTTCGACCTCCCGGACGATAATGCAGCCGCCGCCGCGGATGGGGCGGCCTCTGAGGCCACCGCGGCAGCTCCAGGAATCACGCCCCCGGATGCCTTGGAGGAAATCCCCACCGGTCCGCGGCCGCACCCGGCCCTCGCCTCCACGTCCTTCGGCAGGGATGGCACCCCGCTCCGGCTGAGTCATGTCGGCGAAATGTATGGCCACTGGTTCCTCGACTACGCCAGCTACGTTATTCTGGAACGCGCCGTCCCCCACTTGAACGACGGCCTCAAACCCGTCCAACGCCGCATCCTCCACGCCATGGAGCGCATGGACGACGGCCGTTTCAACAAGGTCGCGAACATCGTCGGCGAGACGATGAAATACCACCCTCACGGCGACTCGGCGATCTTCGAAGCCCTTGTCGGCCTCGGCCAGAAGGACCTGCTGGTCGAAACCCAGGGGAACTGGGGCAA
>CAIZWU010000399.1 GCA_903936775.1 uncultured bacterium
ACCGTCTTCTCGGTTTTTTCTTTATAAAAATAAGCAAATGTAATTACCAAAGATATTACACTGATTACAGCAATTTTATAATACGTTTTCAAAGCATTCAGGGCTGTAAACTAACCACCATGTTGTCCATTTGGACAACCCGCATTCGTTTGAGCGGGAGACCATACCCCCCCAGTGGCCGGAATCGTGTAGCCATTTCGGGACACTGCATGATTGTGACTGTTCATGTTGTGAACCGTCCCTCCGATACAAATCAATCTTGACGAAGTACCCCCAGGGCACCCCGCAACCCCTTCATCACAACCCGAATTACTTGGGCTCGCAAGAACCTCGGTCTTAAATCCATTCAGTGCAATTACGGTAGCAACTGATGCCACCCCGGTTTTTTTCATGAAAGATCTTCTCCCTAGCGTAGAATTTCATAAACTAGGTTCAGGCAAATTATGATGGTTGCAATCAGCTTGACAACACGTTCTCTCGCTCTCTGGTGTTTTATTATTGCTCATGGTAGAGCCATGAGTAGTCAGATTCTCACTGCTTGACAAGATTTATCTCCAAAATTCTTCAACAATTCCGTCACCATGCATCCTTCCTCACGCCGCGCTCCTAAAAAAAACCTTGTTTACACGGTGGCTTTCGATTCGCCGGACTCGGAGAGTTACCGGTTTCTCGGGAAGATGTTGGCTTCCTCCCTCGTGAGGACTTTTTTCACGGGAGACATCCTCGTCTTCCGCAACTCTGCGGCCCCTCTCTTTCTGGTGGAGCGGAAAGGGCTGGAAGAAGTCTATCTGGAAACACCAGCCATGAGCGGGCAGGCCGGGGCGGAGCGGGCATGGTGCTGGAAATACAAGGTGGCGGAACTGATCGAGAACCCGGAGCAATATGACAAGATCCTCTTCCTCGACTGCGATTCCCTGGCGCTGCGGAATATTGATCATCTGCTGGAGGGAGATTGGGACATCCGCTACCAACCGGAGCGGGACAGGCCAGGGAATGGGGGCAGCTTCAATGCCTTTCTGACCGAAGCGGAAATGGAAGCAGCCGCACAGCGGGAAGGAGCCAACAGCGGCACCCTGGCGGTGCGCGGCAGCCGATTCCATGAAGTGATGCGGCAGTGGGAGGAAATAGACGAAAGTGATCCAGTGCGGGATAACGGGTTCCGCGACCAGGCGAGCTGGAATGCGCTGCTGCACCGGGAACTCGTGAAAAAGGAGCTGACTATCGAACCATTCCCCCTCGGTGAAGTGCAGTTCCCCGGCTACCTCGACCCGATGTATCAAAGCTACAGCAAGGCCGCCCTGACGCACAACATCCTGCCGGACACACGGGAGAAGATCGAGTTCACCTTCGGCCTCTACATGCGGACGTTTTTCTGTGATCCGACGGGGTTGTTTTTCTCGATGATCGAGATGTGAGGGCGGCGTAGCCCCGGTTGGGGTATAGGCTTCAGCCGATCAAGAACAATCCCGCGAAGCGGCACTCCAAGAGAGGAAGTGGCGGCTGCGCCTCGAATGGACTTTATCGACTGAAGCCTATACACCAACGTTTTGCATTCCTGAATGCAAAACCCCGCCGTCCGGCGAGGCGGGCGGCGGGGTATGTTGTTGGGGGTTTGGAGTTCCGGTTTCTGGCCGGGGTTAGTTGATGCGGATGGTGGCGGTTTCGGACCAGGGGCTGGGCCCTTTCGCCCCGATGGCGCGGACGTGGAAGCTGAGGAAGTTACCGATGGGGAGGCCGGCGAAGTCGACGCTGACGGTGCGGTGGGCGGTGATGGGGAGGGTTTCCCAGGGGATGGCATCGGGATTGGCGATATCCGTGACGAATTGATATTCGTAGAAGGTGGCATTTTCCACGCTGCGCCAGCGGGCTTGCACTCGTGCCTCCCTCCGGGGAAAAATCTGAAACCTGCCCCACCATCTTGCTGGCCCCCCCGTCAGGCATCCGCCGCACTGGCGGCGGCTTCACCACCCGCGGTGCCCGCACCGGTGTTTCGATCCCGTGCGCCGCATCCAGCGCCGCCACGATCTCTTCAAAAAGATTCGGCCTCCCATCCGGGTAATAATTCCCCCGCACACAGTTTTCATTGTTGGAAAGCCCCTCCACCTGCCACGCCATCGGAGGCCACACCCCGTACGCCGGGAATTGCCCATGATAGTCCGCCATGATCGTATCGTTCGCCAGCTCCCGCGCCACCGGACGCACAAACGTCGCCCGGCTCACCTTCCCATATTGGCTATCCAGAAACTTCGCGAACGGCTTCCGGATCATATACCCATGCGCATCCCAGCTCGTCCCCGTCAGCCGCACCACGCCCGCCTCCAGCACCTCCGGCATCGTATGAAACACACACCCAAAATAGCAAATCTGCCAATCCTCCGGCAAATGCAACGCGTCCAGCCGCGCCACCACCACATCCAGCGGAACATCGAACCCGTCCGGCCGATCCGGCACCCTCACCAGCAGGTGAAAATGGTTGCTCATCACACAACACGTCAGCACCTCCACCCCGCAGACATCCTCGTAAGCGCGCATCATCTTCACGAACTCCTCCCGGCCATTTTACTGTTCCAGATAATAAGCGCGCCCAGCCAGACGCGACATGACGCTAAAAACTTCAGACCGTAAGTAACGGAAAATAAATTAGCGGCCAGATGGCATACGTGACTTCAATCAAAAATGGTTTGGAAGTCAAGTTTTCTCTTTTTATTTTAGCTGGCAATTTAATGTGCGGCAAAAAATATGCTCAAAAAGTATTTTCCCCAGAACCTCAGAGCCTCCACGTAAAGACCAGACCGGGCACGATCAAAAACACACCTTACGAACCGGGGAACCAGCGGGCAGGAAAAGAAGGTTGGGGAGCTGCAGATATGGCTTAACGCACTCCCGCACAACCCGGCGGGATAGGAAAGGGATTTTCCCCATCTACGCC
>CAIZWU010000400.1 GCA_903936775.1 uncultured bacterium
GGGTGCTGGCGCCCGGTAATAGCCCAGGACTTATGCAAGTGGCAGGAACGACGACCTTTGACTCGGGTTCCGTCTTGGAGTGGGAGTTGGATACGGCACCAGCGAATCAACTCCGCGGCCAACTCGGCGGCGGCGGGACCTACGATGCGGTCAATACGGGGGCGCTTACCGGCACGAAGGTTAATGGCGTCGGCGCGACTTTTAAGATCATGCTGACGGACACGCAGGACTTCTCGGATACGTATTGGCAGGTTTCCCGCGTTTGGACGGATATTTTCAAGAATGCTGATGGTACCGCAAACCTGACGGGTTGGGCCGACACGTTCACCGGGTTCTCCTATTCCTACGCGTCAGGAACCAAGACCGCGGCACCGGCGGGCTTCGGCAGTTTCACCCTCAGTGGCAACACCTTGGCCTGGTCTGCGGTTCCGGAGCCGGGCAATGTGCTGGCCGGTCTGCTGGCGGTCAGTATCCTGCTGCGCCGCAGCCGTAGGTCCCCTATCGCCTGAACCGCCCGGAAACGACAGTAAGCTGCCTACGGCAAAGCGGCGGCAAGCCGCCCGCTCTCCCAAGTCCCCTTCTGTCACGAAGGGCGCAGACACCGTAGAGAACAGGGTTGAATGTCGCGAGCCGCTTCGTAACGCTGGGAAATGGAACTGGGACGGCACCGCATCATCAGTCCACCGGGCGGAGGACTTTTATATGTTGCGATAGGATTGTGGGTCGTGGTGTTCCTCGCGGCCTCGTATGCCTGGCGTTTCGGCCTCTACTATGATTACGGTTGGTTTGTCCCACCTCTGGCGATGCTTTTGTGTTACCGGAATTTGCGGGAGCTGCCGACGGTCGGGGGTGGCTCGAAGGGGGCAGGGGCCTGCTGGGTTCTGCTCATCGCGCTGGCCCCGGTCTGGGCCGCCGCGCGGTTATTGTCCATGGCGGATCCGGCCTGGCGTCTTCCCCAATGGGGGCTGGCCGGACTAGCGCTGGCGGTGACGCTGATGGGGGTCTGGCAGCGCAAGGGGAAGGCCGGAGTCCGCTCTTTCCTTCCCATCGCGGCGTTCACCCTCACGGCCGTGCCGCTGCCATCGGTGCTGGAACAGGCGCTCATCCAACGTTTGTCAGGGCTGGTGATTGAGATGGCTGCCTTGATTTTTGAACTGATGGGCCGGCCGGTTCAGGTGATGGGCCAGACCATGGTGTCGATGGGCGTGCGGGTGGAGGTGGGGGACGACTGCAGCGGCATCCGCTCGCTTCAGGGGTTTCTGATGGTGGGATTGTTTTTTGGGGAATGGCTGCGCCTGCGCCTGCCCGGGCGGGTCGTGCTGCTGGTGCTGGCGCTCTGCTTTGTTTGGCTGGCCAACGTCTGCCGTGCGGTGGGACTGGCCTGGCTGCGCTTCGACCATGGGGAAGCCGCCTTCCTGCGCTGGCACGACACCGCTGGACTCCTCGCGTTTTTTACGGGAGCGCTGGCGGTCTACGCTTTGGCGATCAGGCTGGAACCGGATCAGCGGTGGACCCCGGCGGAAAAAGCATCCGGTGCCGGGGAACCGGGGGGAGGCACGGTGCGTGGGAACTTACCTGCGCTAGGCGCAGCTGGGCTGGTTGCGGTCATCGAAGTGGCCGCGTGGATCTGGATGCATCCGCCGCCGCCGCATGATAGGACCCTGCTGAGTCTGAGTCATCCCTTTCCAGGCCAGGCGGAACCCTCGGATCGTGGCGGGTTTGAAAAAGTCCGCCGGACGCTGCGCTGTGATGGCGGCTGGCTGGCCGCACAAGACGTGGGCAGGAGACGGCTGCGGGCGGGATGGTTCTGCTGGGATGATACCGATATGGGGAGTGTGTTGGAGGTGTTCCGTCATTCACCGGAGGTGTGCATGGGCAACATCGGCTGGAAGTTAGTAGAGAAGCGCCCGGCGCGGATTCATCCGTGGGCGGGAGGGGAGCTGTCCTTTGAGGTGACCATTTTTGAAGACCCCGGCTCAAAAACACCCCTGTATGTCTTTAAAGCCGTCTGGATAGGGGATCAGGGGGAGCTCTATTTGAAAAAAGGGGTCCCGGGACTGGTGTTTTCCGACCCGCTCCGGCAACTCTGCGCCGCGGCGGTGATTCATCGATTCCACCCGCAGACCGCCCGCGTCCTGATGGGAGTCGTGGAGGGCGAGCCTGACGAGCAAACCGCGTGGACCTCCTTCCAGCGGACCGTGCTGGCCGGGATCACCCTGACAACTATTTCCGATGGGGCAGCGGTCCCGTAGGGAGACCGTCCGGCCCCATCAACTTCCGCTCTTCCGGGCGGAGCGGCGCGTCCGCCAGCCGCAGGGTGATCTCTTTGGCCTCACTGATTTTCCCATTGGCGGCGAGAATAGCGGCATAGACCGCCTGCCACCCTGGCCGGACCCGTTCCCAGCGCACCGGCTCCGCCTGCAGCAGCGCCAGCGCGCCGGAGGGATCTTTTTGGTGGAGTTGGCGGAGCGCGGCGGTGATACGGAACGGGAGGAACCAAGGGGAGGCGGCATGGAGGCTGACGGCGCTTTCGAGGTCGACGGCCGTGGGATTGCCTGCCAGCAGGTGAAGGTAGGCCAAGTCGTTGCGGGCCTGCTCGGATTGGGGCCAAAGTTGCAGCACGTCTTCCAGAGCCTGGATCAGATCGAGGCTTTTGTCCGGCATGGCCTCAAGGCAGCGCACCATTCCGAGACGGGCGCTGAGCCCGGCCTGGGGATGATTTTTCAAGGCACTATAAAGCTGGAGGGCCGTGGTGGGGTCGCCGGATTTTTCGAGACTGGTCGCCGCCGATAACATCTCGTTGGGTTGAGCGCGGACGGCGGCCTGCTCCAGTTCCCGGCGGCGCTCCGCCAACGATTTTTCGTCGCGTCCGGCGGCTTTTTCGAGGCGGTAGAGAAACAATTGCTGCAGGTGCGGAGGCAGCGGCTGGGAGGGGGCCGCGAGCAACTGGGTGGCCCGGTCCAATTCTCCCAGCTCATACAGCGCATCGATCTGCGCGGTAAACCAATCCACTTGGCCGGCCTCGCCGGGATTGGCCTCACAGAGAGCGAGCGCTTCCTTCGGAAACCCGTTTTCATTGAGCCAGCGTGCGGTCGCGAGCCGATCATCGAGGGAGGCGCTGGCGGCTTTTTCCAGCACGGACCTGACCAATTCGTCACGACGCCCGGGGGTGGCGGCGAGATCGACGCTGACCGCGGACAATTGATATTCGATCGCGGCGGCCGGGTCAGTGTCCGTGACGCTCCGGGAGAGATCCAGGAAGGCTTCCCTCAGGAGATCGGCGCGGACCGGTGTGAGAAAGGAGCGACTCGTGGGGTGCAGTAAAAGGCCGGCCAGCAAGCGGGTGCTTTCGGCACGGAGCGCCAAAGGTGCCGAGGGGCTATAGGCGACACTGGAGAGACGGCGCAGCGGTTCCTCTGCGGCGGTGGCTGACCCGGATTGGCTGGCGGCTTTCAGGAGCAGGCGCGACAGGGCAATTTCGAGGGAAAGGGCCTCCGGGGTGCCGGCGGCCAAGGTCAAGGCTTGCCGGAGGCGGGCTTCGCCTTCCTGGGATTGCCCGCGGCTGGCCAGCCATACTGCACTCAGCCTGAGCGGCGTCAGCGCAAGGGAAGCGGCTGGAGCGGACGCCCATTCCTGGAGCGTGGCGCCGTCTGCGAGTTCCGGATGCCCCCAATCCAAAGCGAGACGGCAGAGTCGCTCCAGCACCGCCGGATCCGCCGGACCGGCTTTAAGCACCTGACGCAAGGCGTAAATGGCCATGAGGTCCTGGCGCGGCTCGCAAAAATCGGCCATGGCCCGCATCACGACCGGATCGTGGGGCGCAAGCAGGGCCGCCTTCCCCAGCAGCGCGGCGGCTTGTCCGGGCGTGTTTTTGTCCGGTTCGAGAGCGGCGGCGGCGAGACGCCTCGCCCGCCATTCCTTCACTATCGCATAATCATGGCCCCCCCGCCATTTTCCATAGGCGGCCACCAGGATGGCGAGGAGCAGGACCAGCCGCCAGCCACGCCGCCAGCGCTGCCAGAGATTCGGCGGAGGAGCGGGCTCCCAGGGATCGTGGTCCGGGGGCAAATCCGGGGACCGCCCGATGGGAGCAGGAACCAGCGGAAGTTTTTGTTCTCCGGCAGAGGGATCAATGGCTTCTGGCATGGAGGGCGTGATCGTTTTGTCTGACGGGGCCTGGCGGGGCGTGGACTGGAGCGTCAGGATCCTAGGCGTCCGATCCCTGAACGCAAACTTTTCTGAGATCGGCTTCAGTAAACGCATCGACTCAAAAAGAATCACCCCGGAGGGCATGACGCCGGCCCTGAGCCATTCCAGCATCAGAGCATCCCTTCAAATCCAGCAGTCCAAAGCTTCCCGCCGGGCCTGGCCGGGCCGCAGGCCACGTCCTGCTGGACGAGTGCGTCAGCGTCACCGGGCTACCGGGCTTGGCGCAACCACCTCAACAAACCCCTGTGGCAGGCCAACGGAGAGCCCTGCGGCAAGGGCCTGCGTCGGATATTGCGCGACTGGCTGCCCTGCTGGATCTTTTGCTCCAACATGGGTCTGCGAAGGCGCCGCTTAATGCTGATGCGTCTGCGCCTCGCCGTAAACAGACCGTGGCACCGGCTTCAGGTCCCAGATCAGGCCGAGTTTGGACATGAGTTTGAGGCCGTAGTAGGTGATGTCGATTTCCCACCAGTAGAAGCCCTGGCGGGTGCTGCCCATGTAGCGGTGGTGGTTGTTGTGCCAGCCTTCGCCAAGGGTGATGAGGGCGAGCCAGAAGTTGTTCCGGCTTTGGTCAGTGGTTTTGAAGCGCTGTTTGCCCCAGACGTGGGCGAGGCTGTTGATGAACAGGGTGCCATGGAGGAGGAAAATGGTGCTGACGAAGAAGCCCCAGACGAACAGTTGGCCGCCGCTGGTGCCGAGACCGGGAGCGTATTTTTCAAGCAACCAGCCGGTGCCATAAAGGGTTAGGCCGAGCAGGGCGGGGACGATGAGATCGAAGCGGTTGAGGAAGACCAGCTCCGGAAATTTGGCCAGGTCCTTCACCGCGCGGTAGTCGGTGGGGAAGTTTTTGCTGCTGGTCATCCAGCCGATGTGGCTCCAGACAAAACCATAAACCAAGGCAGAGTGTGGATCTTCCGGGGTGTCCGAGTGCTTGTGGTGATGCCGGTGGGTGGAAGCCCACCAGAGCGCACCGCGCTGGATGGCCAAGTTCCCCCAGCAGGCGAGGATGAACTGCATGAAACGGGAGGTCTGGAAGGTGCGGTGGGAGAAATACCGGTGATAGAATCCGGTGATGGCGAACATGCGCAGGACGTAAAGGAACGCGGCGACGGCGACAGCGGTCCAGCTCCAACCGGTCCAGATGACCCCCAGGCAGCCGACGTGCAGGAAAACGAAGGGCAGGGAGCGGCGCCACTCAAATTTGTCAGGCTTGGCGCGGGCGGCATCCGGGCCGCCGGGGAAGTGATCGGAGTCAAACCATTGACGGACGGTGACGCCGACGCGGCTCAATAAAGAGGGGCGACGGAAAGTGCGATGCTCGGACATGGGGTCTGGTAGGGGTAGCGCGGGAGGGGTTGCCTGGATACGGCACGTTGTCTATAAATGCCTGATTGACGTTTGCCAAACGGCTAAAGTGGTAAATGACCGGGGGGGTGGATGGAATTTCAACGGGCGATTTTTACCTCTCCACTGGCCAATTGTTCCCGGGTTTGGGGGACTTTGGCGAATTTTCCGGGGTCATACCCCTGAGCTTGGAGGCGGCTCAGGATGCCGGTGTAAGTGGTATCGGGCAGGGTTTTTCCGCGGGCCATGATCCACCCATACTTCCGGGAGGGGTGCCCGATCACCGTCCATTGGTAGTCCGGATCGAGATCGATGACGAGATAGGCGACTTTGAGGAAAGGGAGGAAGCGGACCCGCCATTCGGCATTGGTTTCCTTGTTTTTGACTTCCGCCGTGAAGCTCATTTTTTTCTGCGGGGCTTCGAAGGAGTTTTTGCGGAAGGCAAAGCCGTTGTCGATGATACCATCAGGCCGGAGCTGGTAGGATTCGATGGAGTCCACGTTGCCGCGCTCGGCGAAATAAGGGATATTGGCGATGACCCGCCAGTCGCCCATGAAACGGGCGAGATCGACCTTGGGCACGGTGCGGAGGGGGGCTGGGGAGGCGGCCATGGCGGTGGGAGCGGGCTTCGCGGAGGGAGACGGGGAGGTGGCACAAGCTGCCAGTCCAAGCGTAGCCAGCGCGGTAATTAGCCGGGAAAAGAAGGGCGACATCGGAATGGGAACAGAATTCCCCATCTCAAACGTGGCGCAGCCGGATTGGGATGCAGGGCATCGCCAGGGCGGTCCCGGCGTGGCTCCGGTCCTAAATCATGCGCCCCATGTGGTCGCCCATGTGGGCATAGAGTTCGCGCTGCTCGCTGGTGTGATGGAGCAGATCGGCATCCAAGGTGACTTTGCCGGGTTCGAACAGGGTGATGGTACTGGAGCCGCCGAATCGGAAATACCCTTTCTCGCTGCCTTTGAGGGCAGGTTGGTAAGGGATGGCGGTCTGCACAATGCTGCCGACGTTGGTGGCGCCGATTTCCACTTGGATGACCTCACTGAGGGAGCTGGTGCGCATCATGGTGATGACGCGCTTATTTTGCCAGAGGTAGCTTAAATTCCGCCGGAGGGCGATGGGGTTGACGGAATAAAGCGGGCCGTTGATGAGTTTTGGCGAGACGGGAGTGCCTGCGGTGACGAAGTGGAAGCGGTGATAGTCCACCGGACAGAGGCGGCTGAGGATGAGGGGGCCGTCGGCGTAGCGTTCGGCGAGTTCTTTGTTGCCGAGCAGGGTGGCGAGGTCGAAGCGCTGGCCTTTGACGAAAACCGAGTCGATGGCAGAGGCTTTGGCGAAACCGAGGTGCCGACCATCGGCGGGGAAGACGATGGATTTAGGGTCAGCATCGATGGGGCGGGCTTCCGGTTTGAGTTTCCGGTAGAAAAATTCGTTGAAGGTATGGTACTTGGCAATGGGCTGGGTGAATTCGTCAGGATTCAGGCCGTATTTCTCGATAAAGGGGCGGACGCGGAGGGAGCTTTTCCACCGGTCCATGCGTTGCCCATACCAGCGGGAGAACCAGGCGCGTTTAATCGCCCATGAGACCGCGAGACGGCCTGGCGGGGTTTGATAGGCGAACCGCAGGAAGGGTTCGCCGTAGATTCCCTCCTGTTCAATGGTGCCGGTGTAGCGGTTGAAAAAGTGGATAGGGTTGGAGGGCATCAGGGGGGTGGGGGCGGAGAGAAGGCGCGGCGCGCCATGGCAAAGATGAGGAGCAACGGAACGGGCAGCAGGGCGGCCAGCAGTGGCACGAGGGGAGCGGTGGGTCCGGCATCGGTGGGACGGCCCATGGCACTGAGAAATCTATCCCACAACCATCCTCCCGCCCCAGCGGGCGGGCTGAGGGTTCCGGCCAGCGCCAGGGTGGCCAGCAGGAGCAGCCAGATGGCGGCAGCTTTCCTGAACCGGACGCAGAGTGCGATGATCAGTCCGGTGACGGCCAGCCCGCTCCAGGCCAGGGTGGCAGGGAGACCCGTGATCAATTGGCCGGGTGGCAGGCCGAGGGCGGGTTGATGGCAAAGCAGGGCGGCGGCTCCAGTGGCGAGGCTGAGTCCAGTGAGAAAAACCATCAGGGCGGGGACCGGCAGCCCGTCGGTCCAGGTGAGCCGGGGATCGGCGGCTTCGCAGGCCGCCGTGGTGGATTCCTGTTGGTAATAAAGGATATAACCGAGCGGGATCAGGAAAGCCGCCAGCAGGCCGGCCAAGGCAGCGGTGCCTGTCTCCGGGAGATCCGATTCAGAGTGCACCCAGGAAAAACCGGCCACAGCGATGATGCCACAGGCCATCAGGGCAGCCACCCACCCTGCCGCATGGATCAGCGGGGGAGCCCAGCGGCGCAGGGAGACTGAGCCGGTGCCCAAGGTGAGCGCGGTGAGGGCGGCCGCTCCGTGGATGACCAGGGCCGCTTCGGTTTTCTGCCGGGTCCACCCATCCGCCCCTTCCAGCTCCAGCCAAAAGATGGGCAGGCGGCAGGCCAGGTATATCCCGATCAGGATCAGTCCGGTGCCCCCAATGATCAGTCCGGTGCCGGCTTCCGCAGACTCCCCGGGGGGAACAGAGGCCCCCAAGGGCAGGGGAGGGGGAAGCAGCCCCCCTGTTTCCTCAAGGGGTGCCGCGCGGAAGAGCGCAGCCGGGGATAAGGGTCCTTCCGGGTTGGGGGCATCCATCAGATCAAGCGCCTCCAGCGCTTCGACGGGGTCGGCCTCGAAGCGCAGAGAGGGGGCGGGCTCCAGGAGCCCGGGGGGGGCGTCGCCATGTCCGTGAGGCCGGCCCGCCAAAGGATCGATAAAAAAGACATCCCCCTGCCTCGGCGTGTTGGGTTTTGGCGGATTGGCCAGCTTGGCATGGGTGGCCTTGGGCGTTGCGGGAGCAGGCGGTTTCAGCCCGAGGGAGGGAAGCAGCGCCGCCAGCCCGGACAAGGCCTCCGGGGGCGATTCCAAAACAGGAGGGAGTGAAGGCAGTGAAGCAGGGGACAGTAAATCAGCGCTCCCGGAACTCCTCGGATCCCCTTGGGAAAACCGGGCGTGCAATTGTTCAGCCAAAGCCGTCAGGGAGAAATCCTCTGCCGCGGAGGCCTCAGGCGGGACGGTTGGAGCCGGCAGCGGCCGGGCCAGCGCGTCTGCCAGTTCCTGCAGATTGAAGGCTGTTTCCGCCGGGACCATGGGGGGCCCGGGAGACAGGAGATCCGCGGTTCCCATCAGCTCCGCAGGCACGGGTGGGGCGATTCCGGCGGGAGGAGAAAAAAGCACCGGCAATGGAAGCGCTTTTGTTTCCAGAAGTTGCACTGCTGGCTGGGGAGCAAATTCCACCGGTCCCGGAAAATCCCGGGCTTGCCCCGAGAAGGCCCCGGGCATCGGGCCAAAGCCGGATGCCGTCGCATCGCGCGGTGGGGTAAAGGGGACAGGTAAAGCCATGGACCAGGACCGTGGAACACATTCCCCACGGTGTAAAGGCAACGCGCCCCGGTTGGAGAAGTTTCATGGCCTCTGCCGGGTGCCGCCGAAAGTCCAACCCCCAGGCGGGTTCCGGCGGAAGCAGCGCCCCGGGGCCATCAAGCCGACACGTCCCCGGCGGGGGCTTCTTCGACCCTGGCGGCCAGCCAAAGCAGGTCACTCAGCCGGTTCAGCCAGGGAATCAGATTGGGATTGCCGGGCTGGTCCTCCGGAGGCAAGGCCGAGACGGCCCGCTCCGCCCGGCGGCAAATGCAGCGGGCCAACTCCAACCACGCGGCCCCGGCGCCACCCCGGTCCCCGGGCATCGACCAGCCGTGAAATCCATCCGGGAAAGTCGCCTCAAGGGCGGCGGACTCCGCCGTGACCCGCTCCACCGCATCGGCTCCCAATCCCTTGAATCCCTGATTGGCATAACGTTCTGCATGTTCCGGCCCGGCGGAGAGCAGGCCCATCAAGGCGACCAGATCCTGCTGGGCGCGGGCCACGATCTCCTTCACGGTGATGTCCCGGGCATGCACCCGCACCAACCCCAGCGCGGCGTTCAATTCATCCACTTCCCCCACCGCGTGCAGGCGCGGATGGGATTTTCCAACACGACCTCCAAACAGCAGATCGGTTTTCCCTTCATCGCCCCTTTTTGTAGTAATAGACATGCCCATAGACATGGGCAACGTGTCTGGTTTCCCTCCGGGCGCATCCGAAATGTCTCCCGGACGGAGGTGGAATAAAATGGCTGTGCCCGGAAGGGTTTCCCCGCCCGGACACAGCTTTATGCAGCAACCCCCGATTGTTTTGTCGGCCCCGGCCAATTTACCGGCAATCCGTTGAAATTCTCCGGGCAAAAAAGCACCATGCATGCCAAATCATCAGGTTAAACCGCCCCTTTCGCCCTGGGGAGCCTGCGGCCTTTCCCGGAGGGATTGAAGATTCCTGTAAAATATTGGCTGAAATTCTTTCAATACTCTGCTTTTCTACCGATGACAAAAGGCCGTCGTCCGGCCAAACTCAAATTTATGTCTGCTACCGATCCCGTCGTCCTCGAACTTGCCGCCCTCAAAAACCTTGGAGAAAAGACCGCCCTCTGGTTGGTCGACGCCGGCGTGCGCAGCCGCAGCGAGATGGCCAAACTGGGAGCCATCGAAGTGTGCCGCCGTATGTTGCTCGCCGGTCACCCGGTCTCCCTCGTCGCCGCCTACGCCATTGAAGGGGCCCTTACAGACACCCATTGGAATCAAATCCCGCCGCAGAAGAAGCTCGAAGTGCAGCGCCTCTTCGCCGTCATGAAGCGCGGGATCGCGGCCGGTCCTCCGGTGGTCAAAGCGGGAGCCCGCGTGGCGGCCAAAACCGCCGCCGATGCCGCCGCCGCAGTGGAAACGGCCCAAGCCGCGACCGCCCCGGCTGCCACTCCATCCAAGAGCAAACCGGCCCCCGCTCCTGCCAAGCCGGCGGCGAAGCGCAAATCCTGACCCTCCGCCCGGCGCCGCTCCCCCGCGACGGCTCCGCGCTCAGGCAAACGACTGTTGCATTCCATCCCATCCTGCCGGAATCGGTTGTTTTTGTGCCCATCCGATGAAGTTCGCAATCTTCGGCGATATCCACGCCAACTTGGAAGCCTTTGACGCCGTCATGGCCGATGCCTCCGAGCAGGGCGTAACGGACTACGTCTGCATTGGCGACGTGGTCGGGTATAACGCCAACCCCTGCGAGTGCGTGCACCGGCTCCAGCAGCTCGGATGCCCCGTCGTGAAGGGCAATCATGACGAGGAAGCCTCCGCTGATACCGACATCGTCGGGCTGAATCCCCTAGCCCAGGCGGCCTTGGAATGGACCCGCCGGACTTTGTCCGAAGAAGACAAAGCCTGGCTGCGCGCGCTGCGCATGGTCCGTCAGGTCCGGGACTTCACCATCGTTCACAGCACCCTGGATACCCCCACCAGCTGGGCTTACGTCATGAACAAGTTCGACGCCATGGCCAGCTTTTCCTATCAGTTTACCCAGGTCTGCTTCTTCGGCCACACCCATACCCCGAAGGTTTACAAAAAAGGCACCACCGTCACCGTCGAGAACACCGAATACACCCGCCTCGAACCCGGCCGGAAGTATTTCATCAACGTCGGTAGTGTTGGCCAGCCCCGCGATGGCGACTGGCGCAGTGCCTACGCGCTTTACGACCACGACAACCAGGAGATCTCCATCCGCCGCCTCCCCTACGACATCGAGACCACCCAGCGGAAAATCCGCGCGGCCGGTCTCCCGGACGCCCTCGCCGAGCGGCTGGCGCTGGGGAAATGAGGAGAGGTTTAACCGCGAAGGGACGCGAATAAACGCGAATCCATCAAACAGGTTTTACTTGGCTTGGAACTCCTTCCATTCAGTGCCTTGATTCGCGTCCCTTCGCGTCCCTTCGCGGTTTAGTTTCAGCCATTTTCCGCTCCCTTCTTCGGTTTCAATGTCCGCCGCCTTGCCAAATCTCAGCTCCTGCCGGCGGGCTCTGATCATCAAGCCCAGTTCCCTTGGCGACCTGGTCCATACCCTGCCGGCGGTCCATCTGCTGAAGCAAAAGTTCCCGCAGATTGAATTCACCTGGCTGGCCAACCCCGCCTTCGCTCCGCTGCTCGAAGGAAATCCAGATTTGTCAGGCACGATCCTTTTTCCCCGCGAACAATTCCGCGGAGCCGCCGGCCTGCTGAATTTCGCCCGTTGGCTCAAACAGCTTCCCTCACAACTGCAGCCGGATGTGGCCCTCGACTTCCAAGGCCTCCTCCGCAGTGGCCTGACCGCCCGCGCCAGCCGGGCTCCAGTCCGCATCGGCTTCAGCGATAGCCGCGAAGGCGCCCGGCTCTTTCACAC
>CAIZWU010000401.1 GCA_903936775.1 uncultured bacterium
AGCCAGGTTGCCCCGCTGTTCCAAGTAGAGAGGTCCGACGCGATCTGTGGCACGAGGAAGGTGTCATCGGCGGCGGCGGCGCGGGTGTAGCTGAAGAGCGGCAGGCCGCCGGGAAGGGGCGGCGGAGAGGCGGCAAGGCCAGTGTCCGGGTTGGGGAGGCTGTCGGAAGTGCCCAGCGAGTATTCCATCAGGGCGGGAATGCCATCGCCGTCGGTATCCGACGCGGGGACGCCGGTGAAGGCCGGACCCGCATCCCCGGCGCCAGGGGTGCCGTCGGTGATACTGCTGGAGCGCCAGTTTTCCGGAGCGTCGAGGTTTTTGCCTTGGGCGGGTTTGATGAGAGTGAGGCTGCGTCCCCCGCCGTCGGCCAGCAGTTCCCATGTGCTGTTGAAGGCAAAACTGAACACGGGGTCAAGGCCCCGCACCAGAGTCAGAGCCTCGCCGGCGTTGTTTAAGCTGCCGGAATAAATGCCGGCGATGCGGCGGTCCCAGCTGTAGCGTTGCCGGTGGATGAATTCGCTTTGCACCAGCACGATCCGCTGGCCGGGGGCGAGCAGGGTATCGCGGAACTCGCTGAAGGCGAAGTCGATCCCGGCAGTAAAGCGGCAGCCGCGCAGATTGACGGCGGCGGGCGAGACGTTGATCAGTTCGATGAATTCGGCGTCGGTGTTGCCAGTGGGGTTGAAGTGCAACTCGCCCGGCACCACTGCCCCGGCGGGCACCGGCGAGGACGTGGAGAGCTGGAAAAACCCTTCCTGCAGGGCACTCCAAACGCCGGCGGTGGACCGGGTGCGGGCGCGGACGATGGTGTTGGAGGTGAGGGCGAAGGGCCCGGTGTAAGTCAGGGGAGCGGGCGTGGTGTTGAGGGCTCCACCAGGAGTCCGCGGGTCGCTTCCATCCAAGGTGTAATAGATCACGGCCCCGGCTGGCAGGGAGGGAACGGAGAGGGAGAGATTGAATGGTGGGGTGAAGACGCCACCATTCTTGCTGAAGACAGGGGCATTCACTGCCGGGTAGAAACCCGCGGTCCTGAACTGGCTGAGCACCGCATTGGTGCGGTTGGGGATCCAGGAGTTCAGGCAGACATCGCGCGCTGCGGCCCAACTGGCAGGGGTGCGGTAGAGGTTGCTCCACCGTGCCGCCTCTGCGATGAAAGGGCGCTGGGTGGCCGTGCACATGGTGCGCAGCCGGGCATCATTGCGGGTGGGGGTCAGAACCCCGTCGTTGAAGAAGTGACGGTGGATGGAGTCGGCTACCAGCATGCGGTGATCGACTCCACCGGTCAGGAGCATGGCCGAAAAAAGCGAGGCCGGGCCGTCGCCATTGGCACGACCGGGCGTGAAATTCCCATTGGTGAAGGTGGCGTTGCGGGCAGTGTTGTTGTCATTGCCATCCCACGCAGAGACGCTGTTGCTGGAATTGATGGAAAGCCAGCCGTCGGCATCATTGAGGATGAACCGGGCGCCACTGCCATTGCCGATGAGGCGGTTGGGGCTGACCCCGCGCCATTCATCCTCGGAATTGCCGAACATGAAGGTGATCATGAAATCCACGTAGTTCTGGACGTCGAGGAGCCCGCGGAGTTCATTGTAATTGGCGCGGCGGGTTTTTAGATATTCCCACGCGGTGCCATCTCCATCAAAGACCGTGCCGGGATCGGCCCAGCCGCCGACGTTGAGGTTCCCATTGATGGCTTCATAGTCGTCCTTGCTGCCGCCGAGGTAGTCCGCGTGCATGTCCGCATTCCAGCGTTCACGCAGGTGATACATGCCGTGGTAGCGCCCATTGAAGTAGAGATGCACCATGCGGCCGTGCGGGGCGAGATGACCCATCTCCTTGAGCACCTGGTCTGTGAAAAGATTGCTCATGTAAAACCCGCGGTCGACCATATCGTGGCTGCCATTGCGCAGTTCCAGGCTATCGAATTCCTCCATCGGTTTCAGGCCGTGCTCATGACCGGTAAAGAGGGGGGCGGCGAGTTTGGCGTCGCCGTATTCCGAACGGAAGTAGAGCCGGAAGCTCTTCTTGGTGAAATCGGTGTAGGCGCCGCCAAACAGGGTGACGGCGGCATCGACCTGGGTGTGCTGCAGCGGGTCAGTGTTATGCAGCCACTCCACCGCGGTTTCGACCTCGGTGTCCTGATTGATTGCCGCGGTGCTGGGCAGGGTCAGGGAGATTGAGGGGATATCCGTCAGGGCCGCCGGAATCTGGGGGCCGAAAGTGGCGTTTCCTGTAATGCTGGCCAGCATGGCGGATTGGGTCTGGACACTCCCGGGGAAGATGTAGGTGTGGGTATCCACATTGGTGGGGGCCGCCCCATTCAGGGAAGCCACCGCGCGCAGGACGGTAGTGGCCGTGATAGTGATGGGGGTGGTGTAAACGGTTCCCACGGTTTCGGTGGGGCGCGTGCCGTTGGTGGTATAGCGGATCGTGGCTCCGGGAGTCGCGGTCGTGATGGCCACGCTTTGCGGGGTGGTGTAGAACCCCCGTTTCACGCTGAAGGAGGTGTCCTCGACTACGGTAGTGAAACCGGGAGCGCCATTGACTGCTCCCGGAGTGGGAGGCCGGAAGAACCGCAACTGGCCGGTCCCGTTCATCCCATAGCTGGTGTCCTGGCTCTGGGGCGGATACGTCAGGGAGGCAGGATAGTCGCCGGGGATGCGGCTCCACAGGGTGGTGCCGTCCGGGGCGTGCAGGGATAGGGATTCGCCGGATTTCTGAAGTTGGAAGTTGGTGTGCAGTGGAGCGGAGGACACCCGGCGGTCCTTGCCGGAGGCGAAGACCGTCAAATAACCATTCGGTGGCAGGGTGGTTCCGGCAGGGAAGGTCCACTTGGCCGGGATCCCCGCATCATCACTGAGATGCGCTCCGGCCAGTGGCAGGGTGAAGTTGTTGGGATTGAACAGTTCGATCCAGTCGGGTTTGGAGCCGTCCTCGTCCTCAAGTCCGGCGGCGTTGTCGGTGACAAATTCATTGATCCCCGGGGGGATTTGCGGGGCATCCACTGCGATCAGGATGGACGCGCTGACAGAGCCCGCAGTGTTGGTGGCCGTGAGAGTATAAGTGGTGGCAGACGCGGGGGAGACGACGGTGCTGCCGGAGGGCAGGGAGGCCGGGACCGCTCCGGGGCTGATGGTGGCGCTGGCTGCCCCCTGGAGATCCCATGAGAGCGTGGCCTGGGCGGGAAGGCCGGCCGCGCCGGCTTTGGTGATATTACCAGCAGTGGTGGTGAAGTAGCGGATCGCGGGAGGGGTGGCCCGGTAGGCTTCAATTTCAGCGAATTGCGGATTGGAGGCCTCGTTGCTCAGGTTGGTGATCCGGAGGAAGCGTCCCCGCATTTCCCCCGCCCCTTGTTCCGGGCGGATGACCTCACCGGAGGCGGCGGTGGCAAAGCTGTTGTCGGTGCGGATATCAGCGGTCCATCGAGGGGCGCCGGGAACGCCGGCATTGTCCGCAAAGAGCGTCACGCGGTAGTTGGTGGTGCGTTCGGGGCAGCAATCGTGACGGGAATAAAGCACCAGCCGGTCGAGGCCGTAGTCACCGCTCAGATCCACCTGGTAATAAAACCCGAGGGTCGCTCCAGCAGCTCCGGCCGGGAAGGAGGAGGTGGTGGAGTTCCCATCCGTCAGAGCGGAAGCCGGAGCTCCGGCGCCCACCGCGGCACTGGCGGTGACGGTTTTATACAGGGCCACGTTTGGACTCGTCAGGGCCTCGATCTCGGCTACCTGCGGGTGATAGCTGGTGTTGTTCAGGTTTTCGAGACGGATCCAACGCCCATTGAACTGTCCGGCGGGGTTGGCTCCAGCCAGCACTTCATCAACCCCGCCGGCGCCTGAATTCGTGCCGTTCGCCCGTACCACGGTGGTCCAGACGGCCGGTGCCGCGGCTACCGCCGGATCGGCCGCGAAAAGCGACACGCGGTAATTGGTGAGCCTTTCCGGGCAACAGCCATCATTGCGGTTCAGGATACGCAACTTGTTCAGGGGCTGGAGGCTGCCGAGGTCGATGGTATATTTGAAACCCAGCGCGGTGGCGGGAGCGACCGGGGCGGCGGGGTGGCTGAAGGTCGAGGCGCTGCCATCCGTGATCATGCCCGGGGCCCGCTGGGCATCGTAGACCTCACCGCTGGCGGTGGCGGTTTTACCCAGGGCGGCATTCGTCAATTGGGCGTGGACGGGGAAGACCGCGGTGTGCAGCAGCAGGAAAATACCTGCGGCTTTTTTCCAAGGGGAGGGCAATGGGACCATCAAAATTTTCTAAAGTTTCCGGCAGAGGCCAGCAAGCTTTAAAACTATCCCAGGCAGCGCCCGTCAGGCTTGCGGGCGAAAATTCATCCCAGCGGGACACTGCCGCGTCTCTTATTCAGGTTAAATCGGAATTAAATATTGCAACCAAACCACAAATCCTGCAATAAATCGGAAGTCGTTAATTCAAACTGGCCGAATTCATCATGAAAAAATTCAAATCAAGAAGATACCCGCTCCTTGCGGGAGTCTGTGCAGGAGTTTCATCCATGGGCTGCGTGCAGGCCACGTCAGTGCTGACCCCGGTCGATCTCATTGCCGGGGCGGTCGCAACCCAGTCCAGTAATCCTTACGGTTTCCCCCCGGAGCGGGTGATTGACGGCAATACCTCAGGGGCCAATCCAGATTTCAACCACACCGGTAATGGAGCGGACGAATGGCTCCGGGTCGAACTGAATGAAGCGGCGGGCGCCGACCTGATCCGTATCTACAACCGCGCCGACTGCTGTGCGGAGCGACTCAATGGCACCGTGGTGAGGGCCTTCAGCGATGCCGCCGGAGCGAATCAGGTTTTCGCCTCTGGCCCGGTGGCGGGTTCGCCCTCCCAGCTGAATTACCTGTTCCCCAGCTCGCAAAATGTGAAGGTGATTGAGCTCCGCCAGTCAGGTAACTTCCTGCACGTGGGTGAAGTCCAGCTTTATAAAAAAGGGCCGGCCGTGCTGCCCCTCGGGACCAATCTCGGCCAAGCCTTGCTTACATATCTGGGCGCTTCGCAAAGCAGCGGAACCGGAGCCAATCTTGTCCTTGATGGCAATACCTCCAACTTCAGCAGCACTGCCGCCGGCCTAACCGCCAATCAATGGTGGAAAGTGGATTTGGGAGAGTTGATGCAGATTCAGCAGCTCGAAATTTTCAACCGCGGTGACGGCTCCTTCCCGGAACGCCTGCGTGATATCACCGTGGAAGTCCTGGGGGATGCCGGAACGCCGGTGTGGACCTCCGACCTGTTGAACCCAGGGAATACGCTGGGGAGCCCCCTCAGCCTCCTGTTGGATATCCAAGCTTTGAACGGAGGGACACCGCTGCTGGGCCGCCAGATCCGGATTACCCGGACAAATGATGCGGCGTCCACGGGAGACGATGCCAACATTCTCGCACTGGGTGAAGTGGTCATCACCGGCGGGAGCCGCCCGGATGGGGACAGCGACGGCATGGCGGACGCCTTCGAGACCGCCAATGGCCTCAACCCCGCTGTCAATGATGGCGCAGAAGACGCCGACAGTGATGGCTCCTCAAATCTTGCCGAATACGAGAAAGGCACCAATCCGCAGGATAGTGACTCTGACAATGATGGCCTGCTGGATGGCGTGGAGAGCGGGACGGGCGTTTTTGTCAATGCTGCCGATACTGGAACCGGCCCCCTGGTCACCGATACGGACGGAGATACTCTGGCCGACGGTGCGGAGAATGGCAGTGGCATTTATGCCAGTGCCGCGAACCCCGGAACCAATCCGGTGAAAGCTGACTCCGATGCTGATGGTTTCAATGATCAGGTGGAAAACAACACTGGCATTTATACCAGTGCGGCGAATCCGGGGACCAATCCAAATCTGGCGGACACTGACGGGGATGGCTTCCGCGACGGTTTGGAAGTCATCTACAGTTCATCGAATCCGACGAAGAACAGCTCCCGCCCTCTGCGGAATAGCCTCGTCGATATTGTGGCTTACTGGAACTTCAACAATGACAGCAATCCAACTCAGGCCTTGGATACCGTGAAGTCCTTCCCGGGAAATTTTGAAAATGGAGCCGCCTATTCTGCTGATGCCACGGGCCGGTCTGGCCTCGCGGGCGACAAGGCTTTGGACCTCGGGGTCGACCAAGCTTCCCGCCGGATGCGGGCTCCCGGAGGGTTCCTCAATCTGGGTGCCACCCAGGATGAAGTTGCCTTCGTTTTCTGGCAAAAGCTTTACGCCAGCACATCCAGTACCAGTTTCTGGGGGCAAAGTCCTTCCAGCGGCGGGGGACGGGGAGCCCAGGCGCATGTTACTTGGAGCAACGGAATCATTTACTGGGACACGGCCGGCTGCTGTGGTCCCAATTCCCGGATCAACACCCCGACGGCCGTCAGTGCCGCCAACGGAGGTCCGGTGGATTTTGCGGAATGGCGCCACATCGTCATCCAGAAAAAGGGCTTGGTAAAAGAGATCTGGATCGATGGCCTGCTGATCCACTCCGGCACCTTGAGCGGCACTGGCACCGCCTTGCCGCAGGACTTCACCGAACTGCTGGTCGGCTGCGATCAGGCAAACACTCAGGTCGCGGGCCTGATTGATGACTTTGCCGTCTACGGCGATGCCTTGAGCCCGGCCGATATCGCCACCCTCTTCGGGACTGGTGCGGTCAATAACATCAGTCCCTTGGCCATCGTTCCGCCGAATGCCGATACCGATGGCGACGGCATGCCGGACGCCTACGAACTGGCAAATGGCCTGAGTATTACGGTGGATGATACCCTCGGAGATCCCGATGCGGATGGATCGGGTAACTTCAATGAATATATCAAAAACACCAAGCCCCAGATTGCCGACACTGATGGGGATGGATTGAAGGATGGAGCCGAAACCGGCACCGGTCTCTACGTCAGTGCCACCAATACCGGCACCAGCCCGCTGAATACGGATTCGGATGGTGATGGTTTTTCCGATGGCCTCGAAAACCCCGCCTTGGCCAGCACCGGTCCACTCCAGCCCGGTAGTGATCCTACCAAGGCTGATACCGACGGTGATAGTTTTTACGATAACACCGAGGTATATGCGGGCACCAATCCGAATCTCAGCACCTCTTTCCCGGTGCTGACCGCAGGTCTCGATCTGTTGGCCTACTGGTCCTTCAACGATACTTCGAATCCTGCAGTGGCCACGGATTCCATCTACCGTGCCAAGGGCACCATGACTTCGGGGGCGGCCTACACGGCAGCCGGCGGCGGACGCACCGGACAGCCTGGTGACACCGCCTTGGATCTGGGCACGGTCAAGGCCGGTCAGAGGTTGGTCGTGCCCAATGCCACCATCCTTAATCTTACGGCCAGCCAGGATCAGGTCAGCTTTTCCTTCTGGCAAAAGTTGAATGTGGTTTCCAACAGTTTTGCCTTTTTCGGCAGAAGCAGCAATGGGACCCGGCTCTTTGGAGCCCATGCCACCTGGGGAGACGGGAACTTCTACTGGGATACCGCCGGGACTGCGGCCGATTGCTGCAATGGCGCCGTGAACCGTATCTCCGGTGCCAACCCGGGTATTG
>CAIZWU010000402.1 GCA_903936775.1 uncultured bacterium
ACCCTCGAAACCATCATATCTCCGAAACGTCACACGGCGCGCGCCTGTAGGAATTCCGACCACAGCCAATACATCCCCGGAAAGGGTAGTGTCAACTTGGCCAGACTCTGGTTCCCGGAGAACCGCACCACCACCACCAACAACATCTGTAAAACCACCATTCCAAGGATCAGGAATGAATAAACCAAAGCATTCCACCTCATCCACTTACGGAGTAAACACAACCACAGAACAAGGGGAGAAACCAACCACGCGGACATGGCCGCCCAATGAGAGGGAGAATATCTTTCCAGAATCAGCAGGTGCGTCCGTTCCAGAGGCACTGGGCTTTCATTTTTCAACTGATATACTTTCCAAATCCCATAGTCTCTCCACACCAGAAGAGCAGCAAAAGCGGCGGCAAGGATGAAGGCGAAAATAACCCCGGAAGGCCACCCAGGCTGCAGCACTCTGAAAGGCCGCCGATTCCACCACCTGCGTTTTAAGGCAGCAGGGCTTCCACTCGTCTCTTGGATCGGTTTCTCCAGAATCGCCTGCAAACTCACGATCAGCAAGGTGGCCGGGATCAGGCGTGAAAGAATCCATTTCGAAGCTTGGTTCGGAGGTGCAAGACCGGGAGCACCGGAGTAGAGATTATAGGCATATTCGGATGGAATCCATTGATACCACATCAGCAGATAAAGGCCTATGACCGCCACTCCGGCCAATCGCCGCCGCAGCGAGCGCATAGCATCAGGTGGGCTCTTCCGTGCCAGCCATAGGTCGACCACAAAAAACAATTGATGCGCCAGCATCACCGCGAAAATCTGCCACGCGGAATTCAGAGCTATCCATTCAAAGGAGCGAAGGAAAAGGCCGATGCGGAACATGCTGTGATTCACACCCGACCTGCACTCCAGTTTCCCGTCAACCCAGTTCCCGGCCTATTCCCCGTCGGGTTCCCCGGCCAACGTCTCCTGATCCGCTCCGGCCGCCGCTTCCACAAGAGCCTCCGCCTTTTCCTGGGCGTGAGTGATGAGGGAACAGGAGAGCATGACAGCGGTGGCGAGGAGCAGTTTGATGAATTGCTAGCCATTCACTCCACCACAGATTGTCAATGCAGCATCCTGCAAACGGCCACCCACCCGGTCGGTCGGACCCGTGGAGGGGCCCGCGGGGTGACAGTCGTCGAACTCCGTGTGGCCGCGGAGGGGAGGGGCGCAAGCGCAGGCGGATTCCGGCGGCAACCCCATCGTGTCCGGCAATGAACTGCAAGACCAGCCGGGGTAATATCGTTAATTGGTTTTATCCTGTTCCCCGACACCTATGCCGCGCCCTGTTCGATCTGCAATTCTTTCCTGCCTGTTGCTGGCGCCTGCTTTGCCCGGGGCGGAGAAGGTATCGTTCAACCGCCAGATCCGGCCGCTGTTGTCGGATCAATGTTTCGCCTGTCACGGACCCGATGCCGCCGAGAGGAAAGGCGGACTGCGGCTGGATCAACGGGAAAGCGCCATCGGCCCGGCGGAGTCCGGCGAGCCCGCCATCGTGCCCGGCGATCCCGCAAAAAGCGCCCTGATCACCCGCATTTACACGGAGGATGAGGACGACCTCATGCCGCCGGGAAAAACCCACAAGAGCCTCTCTCCGGAACAGAAGGAACTGCTCAGCCAGTGGATCGCCGGGGGAGCCGAATACGAGGGCCATTGGGCCTATCTGCCTCTGGTGAAACCCGCCATTCCTGCCGCTACGGGCCATCCCGTCGACTATCTGGTGCACCAACGCCAGCAGGCCCTGGGGCTGCAGCCCTCTCCGGAAGCAGACCGCCGCATTCTCATCCGCCGCCTCTACGCTGACCTTCATGGGCTGCCGGCCCCGGTGGAGGAAGTGGATGCTTTTGCGGATGATCCTGCGCCTGACGCCTACGAAAAAGTGGTGGACCGCCTGCTGAATGCCCCTGCCTACGGGGAGCGCATGGCGGTCTGGTGGCTGGACCTGGTGCGTTATGCGGACAGTGCCGGCTATCATTCTGACAAGGAGCGCAATGTTTCTCCCTTCCGCGACTACATCATTGACTCCTTCAACAAAAACAAGCCCTTCGACCAACTCACCATCGAACATCTCGCCGGGGACCTGCTACCCCAGCCTACTATGGAACAGAAGGTCGGCTCCTGTTTCAACAAACTATTGCTCACTACTGACGAGGGCGGCGCCCAGGCGAAGGACTACGAGGCACGCTATCTGCAGGACCGGGTGAGAGCGGTGGGAGCGGTCTGGCTGGCGCAGACCTGGCTATGCTCGCAGTGCCACGACCACAAATACGACCCCATGCTGACGAAGGATTTTTATTCCATGGGGGCCTTCTTCGCGGATATCGACGAAGGCATCATTGCCTCGCCGGAAGCCGGCATTCCGGTCTACACCCCGGAGCAGCAGAAAGCGCAGGAAACCCTCACAGCCGCCAGGGAACAGCTTCAGGCCGCCGCTGCTGCGACCACCCCGGAGTCGGAAGTCACCTATCTGCGCTGGGAAAACGCCCAGTTGCAGGCCGTACTCCGTCCCGTCTGGACTCCCTTGCTCTTCCCCCAGCGCATCGCGTCGGATGGCCCCACCCTGGAAGACAGGGGGCAGGGAATCTATCTGGCCACCGGCAGCAATCCTGACAAAACAACCTATACCCTCACCGCCAGCACTTTCCCAGCCACGATGACCGGGCTGCGGCTCGAGGCCATCCCGCACGAAAAGCTGCCTGGGAAAGGATCCGGACGCGCC
>CAIZWU010000403.1 GCA_903936775.1 uncultured bacterium
ACCGTCTGCACCGGTTCAAAGAGGATCATGAAAAAGACAAAACCCAGCCACAGCACCGGACTGGATAGTCCGAAGGCGGCATGCAGGCCGGGATGGCTGAGCACGGTGCCCATCAGGAGGAAAATCACGGCGAGTTGGACCACGGCCACCATCAGCCGCTGCACGATATGGCCGCGTTTGAAGTGGCCGATCTCGTGGGCCAGCACGGCCAGCAATTCGGGCGGCGGGTGCTTTTCAATCAGGGTGTCGTAGAGGGCGATGCGTTTGTTTTTGCCGAACCCGGCGAAGAAGGCGTTTCCCTTGGTGGAGCGGCGGCTGCCATCGATCACGAAAAGCTCCTTCACCGGGAAGGCACAGGTTCCGGAAAGGGATTGGATCGCGGTTTTCAGCGGCCCATCCTCCAGGGGGGTGAATTTATTGAAGAGCGGCATCAGATAGCGCGGGGCGATGTATTGCAGCGCCAGCACCAGCACCGTGACCGCCAGCCACGCCCATAACCAGGCCCCGGGGAAGGTGCCGAACAACCAGAGCAGCAGCGCCAGCACCGGCAGACCGATCACCGCACCCAGCACCAGCCCTTTGACCTGATCGGCGATGAAGACTGCAGGGGTGGTTTTATTGAAACCGTATTTGGCTTCGATTTTGAAGGTGTCATAACAAGTGAACGGCAGACTGATCAGGCTGCTTCCGAGGTGCAGCAGGCTGATGCCCAGCAAGCCCTGATAAATGGGCGAGGCTGTGACTCCGGCCACCACCGACTGCAGCCACGGAAACCCTCCCTCCAGCCAGAAGCCGAGGAATACCGCGAGGCGCACCCCACTGGCGATAAGGTCGTGGCGGGCGCTCTCGCGGCTGTAGGCCTGGCTTTTGGCAAAGGCGGCTTCATCAAAGACATCTTTGAAGTCCTCCGGCAGGGGCTGGCTGAGATGCTTGAGATTCAGCAGCACGGAAACCGTCTCCAGCAGGTAAAGGCCAATGACGGAACAGAGCAGAAAGAGAAACCAAGGATTGTCAGGAGACATGGAGGGAAGAGTAAATTTATGATTCAGGATTGATGATTTGGACGGGGGTATGGATTGGCGCAGGGAGCCTCCCATCATCCATCACAAATCGCTTCAACGCGTGCGGAACGCTGAGGCGGGCAGGCCTTCCTTGTTGATCAGGTTGGCTTCCGGAATCTGGTTCCAGGCGTGGCGCACCTGGGTGGGAGCCGGCACGGCGGCGCTGGAGACGAGGACATCGCTGCCTTCGACCACGGCTTCGGCTGGCAGAAATTTTCCGTCAGGGCCGGCGACTTCAAATTCCCGCAGCGGCTTGCCATCACGGGAAGCGAGGCCGCTGCCGGTGGAGGTGAATTTGAGGCGGAGCTTGCCGTTTTCCGGGGTGGCGCCGGCAAAAACAGGGCCTGAATAGACGAGGTTGGCCCGGCCATAATCCTTGACGAGGGCGATCAGGGAAAGGCGGCGGCCCACGTCGAGTTTATTGGCAGGGTGGATGTCGGAAAAATTGCCGATGTCGTTGATCACCGCCACCCCGGTGTTGGGGATTTGCGTCAGGGTGTCGTTCTGGGCTTCCTGGATTTCCGGAAGCGCCGTATTTTGGCGGGCCTGCTCCCGGGGTTGGTTGCCGTAGTTGAACGGGGCCAGTTGAACCGTGTAAAAAGGGAAATCCCCTTGGTTCCAGACTTTTCGCCAACCGCCGATCAGGGCTTTTTTGCGCTCCAGGTAACCTTGCCCCTCACCGAGATTGCTTTCCCCCTGGTACCAGACGGCGCCCCGGATGGCGAAGGGAACAAGGGGATGGATCATGGCATTGTACATGCCCACCGCCCCCTGGGGAGGAGCTCCGGGACGTTGCGGAACGGGAGTCAGGGCCTGGCCTTGCTCCAGCCGGACCCGCGAGTCGCGGGTCCATTGCTCGACGCTGCCCACCCAGCCGCCCATGCTGGTGGCATATTCGCTGGTACCGGGAACGTTGGCCCGGACCGCGCGGGAGAGTTCCTGCTGGCTCGGAACCATGGCGAAACCCTCCACCGGGGTCCAAGGTTCGATCCTCGTACCACCCCAGGAGCTGTTGATCAAACCCACGGGCACTCCCAATTCCCGGTGCAGTTCTGCCCCCATGAAATAAAGCACGGCAGAAAATCCAGCGGCGTTTTCCGGGCTGCAGACTTTCCAGGAGGCGTCGCAGGTGGGTTGAGGATCAAGGTTGACCACCTTGGGGACCTGGAACAACCGGATCTGCGGGAAACGGGCTGCCGCCACCGCCGCCGCCCCATTTTCGGACTGGCTGACCGGCCACTCCATGTTGCTCTGGCCACTGCCGAGCCAGACTTCGCCAATCAGCACGTCGGCCAGCTCAATTTTATTATTTCCCTGAACGGTCAGCGTCTGGCCGGTAGCATTGGCGGCGAGGGGATCCAGCCTGACGAGCCATTTCCCCTCCGCAGAGGCACTGGTTTCCCTGGTCTGCCCCGCGAAAGTGACTTTGATTTTTTCGCCGGCGGCAGCCTGCCCCCAGACCGGCACCGGTTTATCCCGCTGCAGCACCATGCCGGGAGAGAGCACCGACGGCAGGGTGACGTCGGCAAAGACGCTGGTGCTGAGTGCGAACGAAAGGACAGGGAGAACAAAGGCGGTTTTCATGCCCGGTCATCTCACTTGAGACGTTGCCCCGTGGCAAGCTGAATTCTGCCCGGGCCACCCCCTGGCTGCCGGATCAGGGCAGGTTGAGCTTTTGGCCAATTTTGATCAGATCCCCGCTGAGTCCGTTGGCGGAACGCAGAGCAGCCACGTTGGTGCCATTGCGGCGGGCGATGGAAGTCAGGGTATCGCCGCTTTGGACCGTGACCGTCCGTCCGCTGTCGGCAGCGCCACTGTCAGCCTGGGCGGGAGCCGTGTAGGGACTTGGAGCCGCCGTGGTCTGCGGCTGCTCATAGCTGCCGTAAGGATTCGGGGCCGCCGTCTGGCCGTAAGGATTTGGCGCCGGAGCGGCCGCTTGACCGTAAGGGTTGCTGGCCGGGGCTTGGCCGTAAGGATTCGATTGCTGGCCGTAGGGGTCATAGGCAGCCGCCGCTGCTTCCTTGGGCTTGAAAAGTTCGCACGAAGAGGTGCAAAACGCGAGCAGAGCAGTGGCGGCAAGGGTCAGAGGGCGCATGGCAGTAAAGTTAAGGTGAGAGATTGTAGGAATTACTAATAATTAAGCGATGTTTACTAATTGACAAGGTTTCTTTGCTGGGAAGCCCACCGTCCTCAGGGACCGGACAAATGGCCGGATCACAGGATCGATTTCACCGCAGTGGCCATCGCCTCGCCGAGGCGGCGGTGATTGGCGGCATCAAAATGAAGCCCGTCGAGACGGCTTGCGGTGACGAGGGGTTGGGCGTCCAGAAAGGCGCAGCCCGTTTGCGTGGCGATTTGCCGGTAATAGTCCGGGAGGCGTCGCGATTTGGCGGCCGCCGCTTCAAATTTTTCCGCCAGATCCGGCAGATGGCCGAACGGACCCACCGCGGGAGGACAGACCAGCAGAATTTTCGGAGCCGTCCCGCGCGGCCCCGCTTCGCTTTGCCGGATCAGGCCCAGGAGCGCCGCGGCCCCCGCCGCAATTTCCCCGGGTGGGGCATGGAAGACAGTTTTCAGATCATTGGTCCCCAGCATGAGAATGACGAGGTCGAGCGGCTGGTGGGTTTCGAGAAAAACAGGCAGGGCGGTGCGCCCATTCCGTCCCGGGTGATGCGGGTCCTCAAAGACCGTGGTGCGGCCGTTTTGACCGGCGGCGATGACCTCGAAGTCAAGGCCCAGCGCCGCAGCGAGCACACCGGTCCAACGCGATGCAGCCGGATGGCGGACCGGCACGGGCGAAGCCGCAGTGGCATCGGGATCGTATCCCCAGGTGTTGGAATCGCCGAAGCAAAGCAGGGTGGGCATCCGGGTACTTACGGAAAATGAACCGGAATGCAAGGCGGCGGCGGCGCAGCAACAGGGCCACGCTGCTTACGTCAGCGGTCCTTGCCCCCGGCCGCGATGGCCGCAATGGGATCAGCCGAGGCGATGGCTTTTTGGGTGAACGCGAGCGCCCCCGCCGTGCTGGAGTAAGCCAGATAACTGGTAAGGGCGACCCGGTTTCCGGCATCCGGACCGCTGGTGAAGTAACCATACAGATCTATTTGACCCTTCAGCCCCGGGAAGGCTTCCCCGATGGTCTGGCGGAGCGGCACCTGCGCCGCGTAATTGTCAGCGAGTTGATCGAACGGACCGTCGAAGTAGTCGTTGCGCAGAATGCTGGCCTCGCGGACGCCCGTCAGGACTTTCCGCTGCGCATGGGCCCGGTCGGTCCAGAACACAAAACCGGTGCGCCGTCCGCTCAGAATGTCCGGCGCCAGGGGAGTGAACGTCTCGGCAACGGGCTTTTCCTCATTCAGCACCCAGAAAAAGCATTGGGCTCCGGTGTCATAACACAGGAAAAACGGCAAACCGCTTTCGTCCCAAGTCCGCGAAATAAACCGCTGGCCCGGCCCCAGCAGATTGGCGGCGGGAGGATACTGCGGGAGCGGGTGGAGATGGAAACGGACGGTTTTCCCCTCACACGAAATGTCACACGTGAGCGCATCCGGGCAGGCCACGGTGACGCCCTCCTCCGCCCCGAGGCGGCGGGCGATGCTGAGCTGATCCCTGGCCAGCGTTTCGTCAGGAAACTCCAACCATTCAGCGTAGGCAAATGAGACGATGCCTTTTTCCCGCAGACCGCTCGCGGGCCGGATGTTGCCCCGGATTTCGCGCCCCCCGGCGGTGAGCCGCCAGTAAAAATAATTTTCCGTCGGATACACCATCACCTCCGCTGGCAAGTGCCGGAATACCCACGCCCACACGGCATCGCTGTTCCGGAAATCCAAACCGGAAGCGTGCCAGGCTTCGGTCAGCGGCTGATGCAGGTCCAGCAGCGGAGGTCCCGCAACCGGCGGAGCGTTTGTCAGGTTCGTTGCCCCCGGAGCGCCGGAGCCCTCGGCGGCGCAGAGGAAATGGCTCCACCCCAGAAGGAAAAAGCTCAGCCAGCGGATCATAAACTTCTCTCTGCCGCCCGGATGGGGAAACTCAATCGGAAAGCGCCGGGGACCAGCGGGGATTTGAAAGTGGACCGCAGTCCCCGCCCCTCACGCATGGGCCGTAAACCAATCCGCCCCCTGCCCGAGCTCCACCACCACCGGGACCGCCAGCGGCAAGGCCTCCTGCATCAGTCCGGGAATCAGGCCCCGGATGGCTTCGCTTTCGGCATCAGGTACTTCGAAAACCAGTTCATCATGGACCTGCAATAACATCCGGGCCGCGTATCCCCCGCGGCGAAGGGCTTCCGCGATGCGCACCATGGCGATCTTGATCATGTCCGCCGAGGTACCTTGGATCGGCATATTGATCGCGGTGCGCTCCGCTGCTTTACGGACGTTGACGTTGCTGGAATTGATGTCGCGCAGGTAGCGGCGGCGGCCGGTGATGGTTTCGACATAACCGCAAAGTCTGGCATCCTCGACGGTGTTTTCCATGTAGCGCTTCACCCCGGGATACTGCACGAAATATTCCTCGATCAGCCTCGCGCCTTCACTCCGGGCAATGCCCAGGCGCTGCGCCAGCCCGAACGCGCTGATCCCGTAGATGATCCCGAAATTCACCATCTTGGCGGTGCGGCGCATGGCGCTGGTGACGTCGGCAAGGGCCACTCCATGCACCCGGGCGGCGGTGGCGGTGTGAATGTCGATACCCTGCTCGAAAGCTTCCATCATGTGGGGATCGCGACAGATGCTGGCCATCACCCGCAGCTCGATCTGGCTGTAGTCCGCGGACAGCAGGGACCACCCCGGACCGGGCGCGATGAAGGCCTTGCGGATTTCCCGGCCGGCCTCGGTGCGGATAGGAATGTTCTGCAGATTGGGGTTATTGGACGCCAGCCGCCCGGTGGCGGTGCTGACCTGTTGGAAGGTGGTGTGCACCCGCCCGGTGCGCCGGGCAATGGCCTGCGGCAGGGCATCGACGTAGGTGCTTTTCAGTTTGGAAGCCTCACGATAGGCCAGCAGATCCGCCACCACGGGGTGCTCATCCGCCAATTCCGCGAGGATATCCTCCCCGGTCATGTATTGGCCGGTCTTGGTCTTTTTCGGTTTTTCGATCAGTTTGAGTTGATCGAATAACACTTCCCCGAGCTGCTTGGGCGAGTTCAGGTTGAACTTGGTTCCGGCCTTTTCGTAAACGGACAACTCCAACTGCGCGATCTCCTTTTCCAGCCGGAGGCCAATCACGCCCAGCACGGCCGGTTGCAGTTTGATCCCAGCGGCCTCCATGCCGGCCAGCACCGGCACCAGCGGACTTTCGATTTCATAAAAGACGCGGTCCTGTTCCAGCTTGTGCAGTTTCGGCTCCAGCAATGGTTTCAACTGCAGGGCCAGATCCGCCCGTTCCATGGCGCGGTCCGGCCGGGCGGTATCTTCCGGCTCCATGCCGGGCATGAGGAGTTGGCCGGAGGGTTCCACGGCCTTCGGGGTGGCCAGAATGTATCCCAGCAAGGATTCAGCCAGATAATCCAGCGAGACTTTTTGCTCGGGATCAATCAGAGCCTGCGCCAGCATCCCATCAAAAACCCTGGCCTGGACCGGAACGGCACCATGCAGCAGCAGGACCTGGATGGATTCCTTCAAGTCATGTCCCACCAGCGTGATCTCCGGATTTCCCAACACTGCCGCCACCTCTGCCGCGAGGGCTGCGGAATCGACTCCGGTCAGATAATAAGCCTCATGCGCCGCCGGAGCCAACGCGATGCCCCGGATGTCCGAGGCCCGGGCATCAGCGCCCTGCCAATCCAACGCAAAACCGGTGATGCCCGCTTCCAGCGCTTTGGCCAGGGCGGCCGCGCGGGACTTGGCAGAGTCCGCGATGGTCCACTCATGCGGCACGGTGTCGTGCGTCTGGAGCACTGGCACCGGAGGGGCGGAGTGGGCCGATCCCGTGTCGTCCGGCCCCGCGCCTTCCTCGCGGCGATGGAATCCCCGGCCCGCCCTGAATTTCTCGCCAAACAACCGGCGGCCCACCGCATTGAATTCAAATTCCACGAGGAGCGACTGCACTGCGTCCTCGTTCAGGGGCTGCCGGATCAGTTCGCCCAGATCAATATCAATCGGCACATCCAGTTGGATTGTGGCGAGGTCGCGGGAGAGCCGCGCCTGCTCTGCATAAGTCGCCAGATTCTCCTTCTGTTTGCCCTTCAGCTTGTCGAGATTCGCCAGGATATTCTCGATACTGCCGAATTGCTGGATCAGACTCTTGGCGGTTTTTTCGCCAATCCCGGGCACGCCGGGGATATTGTCAGAAGCATCACCCCACAGCCCGAGGATATCGATCACCTGCTCCGGTCGTTCCACCAGCCACTGCGCCTGCACTTCCGCCACGCCGATCACTTCGTGGTCGCCGCCTTGCCGACCCGGTTTCCACATGAAGGTCCGCTCGTCCACCAGTTGGGCGAAGTCCTTGTCCGCCGTGACCATCCAGGTGATGAAGCTACCTTCGGCTTCGGCCCGTTTGGCGAGGGTCCCGATGATGTCGTCCGCCTCATAACCATCCAGCTGCAGCACCGGAATCCGAAAGGCCTCCATCATCCGTTTCACATGAGGGATGGCCTTGCTCAGGTCCTCCGGCATTTCCTGCCGTTGCGCCTTGTAAGCCGGGAAACGCTCATGCCGCGCGGTCGGCGCACTGGTATCGAAGACCATGGCCAGATGCGTCGGTTTTTCCTTGGTGATCAGCTCCACCAAAGTGTTGGTGATGCCCAGCATGGCCGAGGCATTGAGCCCATAGCTGGTCATGATCGGCTTCGCTGCGAACGCAAAATGCGCCCGGTAGACGAGCGCCATGCCATCGAGCAGAAAAAGTCGTTTGGAGTCCATGCGTTTCAAATGGCATGAAATCCGGCAGGCACCACGGCGGAATGCATGGGACGTTTGTCCCCAACGCCGCTCCGGCCGGCCTCCCAAGGTTACTCAAACACCACCTTCAGCTTGCCGGACTTGGGAGCCGCCGCTTCACCAAGACTTTCCGCGAGGTGTCCGGATGAAACCGGAGCCGCCACCGCCGGGGCGGAAGCCGGCGCACCTGCTTCGAGGGCGGCTTTCAGGGCGCCTTCCACCATCTGGCCGCAGTGGATTTTCATCGGAGGCAGCGGCCCGAGCGGCGTGGACATTTCGGCGGCGGAAAGCAGCCGGGCTTCGGCCACGGTCCGGCCTTTCAACATCTCCGTAGCCATGCTGGCGACCGCGATGGCAGTCTGGCAGCCGAAACTCTGGAAGGACGCCCGGTCGATCACCTTCTGCCCGTCCTTTTCGGTGAATTTGAGCCACAGGCGCACCATGTCGCCACACTCGGGGCTGCCGACGGTGCCTACGGCATCGGCATCGGCCATTTCGCCGAGGTTGCGGGGATTCGAGATGGCGTCGTTGAGAAGTTGTTCGTCCATGGGGTTGTGGGGGAATTATTTGAACAGAAGGGCACGAAGGACAGAAAGGAAAGGCGGGAGATTTTTCCCGGGTTCAAGGCTTGCTCAGGATTCAGACCTTGGTGCCCTTCCGTCGAAAATCCCCTCACTCCATCTCCAACTTATACCGCCGCACCGCCGGATCGACTTCGGTGCTCCAGGCATCAATGCCGCCCGCCAGGGATTTCACCTGCTGGAAGCCGTGGCCGATCAGGTAGGCGGCAGCGTCGAGACTGCGGAGACCTTGATGGCAATAAACTACGACCGGTTGGGTTTTGTCACCGGAGTGGAAAAAGTCCTCCAGCAGGGGCTGGGTCATGAGTTCGGCCCCCGGGAGGCGGACGGCTTCGAATTCCTCGCGGGAACGGACGTCGAGGAGGCGCGGAGGATGAGGAGCATCCAGCGCGGCCTTGAGGTCAGCGGCGGCGATTTGCATCGCCGCATCGTTTTCCTGACTGGCGAGGAGGTGGGCGATGGCTTCGTCCACCGGCATGTCCTCGTTGCGGGCGCAGACTTCGGCCAGTGTTTCGCTCAACTGGAAACCGCAGCTGGAGCAGCCGCCCACGTGGTATTTGGCGAAGAGGGCGCGGCGGGCTCCGGGGAAGGCGTCGAGGAGTGCCCCCATGGTGAGGTCCGGATGAATCGGAGAATCCGTTTGGAAAGCGGAATGAGGGGGAGGAGGCTGGACCATGGGGTGGGAACGCGGGAGGACCCTGTCCACCGGACTGGATTTTCCTCTTTTCGATACCGTAGCCGCGCCTAGACTCGGGTCAACCCGGACGCTCCCCGCGCTCCCCCCACCCCCCATGAATCAGGACCTTCCCAAAATCCACTTCTGGCCGAATTTTATGACGGCGGGAAATCTGTTCTGCGGCTTTTACGCCATGCTGCTGCTGCGGCACGATCCCGCTCCGACCGCGGTTTATACCGCGATCTGGCTGATTCTGGGGGCCTGTCTGTTTGACTTGCTGGATGGCCGCATCGCCCGGGCCATCGGTGAGGAATCCCCCTTTGGCCGGGAATTTGACTCACTCGCCGACATTGTCAGCTTTGGGGTGGCCCCGGCTTTTCTGATGCACCATCTGGTGCTGGACCATATTGATATCGAGAGCAACGACCGGGCCGGTTGGTTCATCGCTTTTGCTTACATCCTGTGCGGCGCGATCCGCCTCGCCCGCTTCAACTGCGTGGCCGCATCGGCTCCGAAGGGGAAACCCAGCAACGACTTCACCGGTTGCCCCATCCCCGCCGCCGCCGGGGTGATCTGTTCGATCACGTTGCTGCTGGATGATTTCAGCAATAAACAAATCCAGCTGGGCAATTGGAAATGGTTCCTGCCGGCTCTGCTGATTCTCCTGTCCTTCCTGATGGTGAGCACCGTGAAGTATCCCAGTTTCAAAGGCCTGTCCTGGAAGACCAAGCGCACTATCCCATGGTTCCTCGGAGCCATCAGCCTGGTGGCGATCATCGCCTACAAACCCAAGATCATGGTGGCGGTGCTGTTCATCGGTTATCTCTTCTACGGCCTGATCCGCCCCTGGGTCTCCCGGAAATGGCGGCGGGAAATTGAAGAGGATCCGGATGAGCCTGGTGATGAGGAGGAAGTGACTCCGTCCATCTGAAATTGCATTGGAGCACCCCTCTCAATGGTCTGAAATGGGAGACCCCGGCATTTTTCCAACCATGCATCATGGGATCGAAGCACACGGTTTTGTGGTCATTCCGCAGGTTCTGGGAGCCGACGAACGGGCCAAATGGATTACCAGACTGGGACCTGTTGCCGGAGCAGGAAGACGGGGACTTTTGTCCGAGCCGGAAGTTGCGGCCTTGGCTCGTTCGAAGCCGTTGATGGATTTGATCCGCCCACATCTCCTCACCGAACCGGTTCCAGTTCGTGCGATCTACTTCGATAAATCACCGGACGCGAATTGGCTGGTGCCGTGGCATCAGGATTTGACCTTGGCGGTCCATGTCAGGATCGAAGTGCCCGGTTTCGGCCCATGGAGCAAGAAGGATGGAGTTCCTCATGTGCAGCCGCCGGTGGCTCTGCTCGAACAAATGATCACGGTGCGGCTGCATTTCGACGACACGGATGAATCCAACGGAGCGTTGCGCGTCCTCCCCGGCTCGCACCGCAGGGGCCGCCTTTCCGCTATGGATATTCAGGAACTGCGCTGCCAACAGGCTGAAGTCCTTTGCGCGGCACCGGCCGGCGACGCCTTGCTGATGCGTCCCCTGCTGCTTCATGCTTCGGGTCGTTCCACGGTGACGCGTCACCGGCGCGTGCTTCACTTGGAATATGCTGCCTTCGACCTCCCCAGCCCGCTCCAATGGCACGAGCGAAGTTGAACCGCCGAACAAAGATTCCTAGCAGAAAAACAACTCAATCATCAGGATGGCCACGATGTTGACCACCTTGATCATCGGATTGATGGCGGGACCGCTGGTGTCCTTGTACGGGTCGCCGACGGTGTCGCCGGTGACGGCGGCCTTGTGGGCGTCGCTGCCTTTGCCGCCGTGGTGGCCTTCCTCAATGAATTTCTTGGCATTGTCCCAGGCGCCGCCGCTGGAGGTCATGGCGATGCCGACGAACAGGCCGGTGACAATGGTGCCGACCAGCATGCCGCCGAGGGCCTTGGCGCCGAGCGCGGGGATGGCAGCGATGGCGACCACGCCGACGACTGGCAGGAGTGCGGGCAGGATCATCTCACGAAGCGCTGCTTTGGTGACGATGTCCACGCAGGCAGCATATTCCGGCTTCTGGGTGCCGTTCATGATGCCGGGGAATTTTTCGAGCTGGCGGCGGACTTCCACCACCACGGCACCGGCGGCTTTGCCCACCGCGCTCATGCTCCAGGCCGTAAACAGGCAGGGCAGCAGACCACCGAGGAACATGCCGATAATCACAATGGGGTCCTTCAGGGAGAAGTCCCAGGTGTGGCCGGTCTTCCGTTCCAATTCCAGATAGTAACTGCCGAAAAGGACCAGTGCGGCCACCCCGGCCGAGGCAATCGCGTAACCCTTGGTGACCGCTTTCATGGTGTTGCCCACCGCATCGAGGCTGTCCGTGCGCTCGCGCACTTCTTCGGGCAGGCCACTCATGACAGCGATGCCGCCGGCGTTGTCGGTGATCGGGCCGAAGGCATCCAGCGAAATGATGATGCCAGCCATGCTGAGCATGGACATGACGGCAGTGGCGATGCCAAAGAGGTCTCCAGCCTGGTAGCTGAAGAAGATGGCGGCCACGATGCAGAGCACGGGCAGGGCGGTCGCCTTGTTCCCCACCGCGAGGCCGGCGATGATGTTGGTGGCATGGCCGGTGCGGGAGGCTTCCGCGATACTGCGGACCGGCCGGTAGGCGGTGGAGGTGTAGTAATTGGTAATGACCACTGCCGCGCCGGTCATGAGCAGTCCGACCAGGGCCGCGCCGTAGATGCCGGTGGAGGTGTAGGTTTTGCCGGCGATTTCCAGGGTATCAGGGAGCAATCCGATGGTGGCGGGCCAGTAGAGGAGCGCGGAGAGCACCCCGGAGACGAGCACGCCTTCCATCAGGACGCGGTCGGCTTTGGCGCTGTTGCTGCGGATGTTGACGTAAAGAATGCCGAGGACGGCACCGATGACGGAGATCCCACCGATCACAAAAGGATAGACCATGGCCCCTTCGGCGGCCGGACCGCTCCCGAGTTGGAGGAAACCGATCAACAAGGCCCCGATCAGACTGACGGCGTAGGTTTCAAAGACGTCCGCGGCCATACCCGCGCAGTCGCCCACATTGTCGCCCACGTTGTCGGCGATGGTGGCGGGATTGCGGGGATCGTCCTCGTTCAAATTGGCTTCGACCTTGCCTACAAGGTCGGCGCCCACGTCGGCGGCCTTGGTGTAGATGCCGCCGCCGAGCCGGGCGAACACGGAAATCAGACTGGAGCCCAGCGCCAGGCCGACCAGGCTATCCACCGCATGTTCGGTGCTGGTGCCGCGCATCACATTGAAGAAAATACCCACGCTGAGCAGCGCCAAACCCACCACCAGCAAACCGGTCACGGCCCCGCCATTAAAAGCTACGCGCAGAGCTTTGGGTTCGCTCTCGGTCGCCGCCTGGGTGGTGCGCACATTGGCCAGCACCGCGATCCGCATGCCAATAAATCCCGCCACCAGCGAGCACACCGCACCGACCACAAACCCTGCCGGCACCGCCATGGTCTGCTTCCAAGCCGCCAGCAGGAGGGTGATGATCACCGCGATGATGCCCACCGCCACCAACTGCCGCTTCAAATAGGCGGCCGCCCCTTCCTGAATCGCCGCGGCCACTTCCGCCATGCGCGCATTGCCGGCCGGGGCGTTTTTGATCTGGAAAATCAGCACGCCGGCCACCAGCAGGCCGAAGACCCCAAGGGCGAGGGCCAACTGGATGCCATTTTGCAGCAGAAAATCAGAAGCAGCGAGATAAGCACACATGGGCAGGGAATAGTTAAAATTGTCCCAAAACGGGAGCGCGAGTCTAGCGTGCAGCCCCGGAGGCGCAAGATGCATTTTCGGGGGCCGCCGGGCTTTGGGGTTCTCCCGGAAAACCGGAGGGCGGCCATCCAGAACTCCAGTTGCGGTCAAATCCATTTTACGATAGGCCTGAGGACATGAACCGATTGCGCTGCGGCTCCCTGCTCGTCCTCACCCTCGCTACCAGCGGCTGCGGTCCCACGGAGGGGCATCGGGCGGCCCTCGCCGAGACCAAAAAACTCCAGGAGCGCATTCAATTTCTCCAGGAGGATGTGGCGCGGGTGACCAGTGAGGCCAAAGGAGCGCAACGCAGCATCGACAGTGCCCGGGAGGAGGCGACCCGCCGGGAACAGGAAACGAAAGCAGAACGCGAAGCCCTGCAGAAGAAGCTGAATGAGGTGCTCAAAGCCTTTGAAGAGTATCAAGGAAAATACCGTCTGAGCGCCCAACACCGGGCCGCCGGCCAACGCCTCGCGACCTTGGATGGCGGAGCGGGCCGGGTATTCAAAGACGTGGAAGTCCTCTCCATCACCCCGGGGGAACTGCGGTTCCGCCATGCCTCAGGCCTGGACAAGGTGCCGCTGGGCCAACTGGAGGCCAGCCTGCGCGAACGCTTTGCCTACGATCCAGAAAAGGCGGCGGCGTGGCTGGCTGCCGAACGCCAAAAAGAGGTGGATGAAGAAACCAACGCCCTCATTGCGGAAACCAAAGCCGCCCATGCCACCGTCGCCCGGATGCAGCGGGCAAAATCCGGCAGTAATGGAACCCGCCTCCGTTACCAGCAGAACCTGAACGCCATTTACGCCTCCGCCAATGCCCTGCAGGCCGACCGGAACTGCTGCCCGGTCCACAAACGTTATCAACTCGCGGAGTGGTCCGCCGAAGCCGCCAGGATCAAACAACGAATGGCCGCCCTGCCCGCTGGCCCCTGAACGCGGCGGCATCCCCAGGCAGATCCTGCGGCACGCTCAGGGTTCCGGCGCCGGGCGGGGACGGGTCGTCACTTCCCGGAAGCGGGATTCGTAGTCCGGATGGTTGGTCCCCATCAACCGGTCCCAGACGTTTAAATACAGACCGTAATTGCCGCGCATTTTTTCGTGATGCTGGGCGTGGTTGGTCGGCGTGTTGACGATCCGGCCCAACCAGGAATCCATCAGCCAGCGCGGATGGAATTCATAACCGGTGTGGCCGATGATATTGAACGTGATCTGCCAGAACATGAAGATCACGAAGGCATAGGGATGCATCGGAATCACCGTGACCGCGATCGGGAAAATGGCGGCCTGCACCACCGCTTCCGCAGGATCGAACGCGTAGGCCGCCCATGGACTGGGATTGTGCGAGAGATGGTGGGTGCGGTGAAAATAGCGGAACAGCTTCCGGTGATGCATCAGCCGGTGGGTCCAGTAGAACCAGGTGTCGTGCAGCAGCACCGCGCAAAAAATACTACCCCAGAACCAAGCGGTGCCATGGTCACCCCTTTTCCAATAAAGCTGGGTCCACCCTGCCTTCGCCGCCATCACCGTAGCCGCACTGACCAATCCAAAGATGACCACAGAAACGGCGGAATAAAAAATTTCCCGCCTCACTTCCGATCCCGCCGGCAGCCGGGGCACAATCTTCCGGTGCTGCCAGCGCCGGGCGAACAACACGTAGCCAAACAACCACGCCACCCCGGCAAATAGAAAGTAGCGCCCCGCCAGCCCTGCGGTGGACTTCGCCGATACTTCAAAAAAACCGGGAATCCGGGACGGCCATCCAACCGCCAGTGCGCTGAAGGAAGAGAGGGCATCACTCATTGCAGGTCCGGTGGGTCGCATTCATGATGATGCATCCAAGGACCACGGTCTTCAAGGAAGCAGCCACGCGCCGCCCCTCTTTTCGCCTGACGTGACTGCGGCGGCCGGGTCACGGAACTTGATTCCCATTTTTATGGGGTTCCGGGTTTTCACGGGGTCCGCGAAGCCATGAACCAGGAAATTTGCACGTCAAAGCGAACCATTGGGGATGAGAGATGGCTGTTGAAGTTCCATTCCTGTGTTTTGGCTGCGGCTTGTCATTGGAGGCCGAAGAGGCCGTCCTGGCCGCGGCTATTTTTCAGCAGGAAGCGGCCGGGCCAGCCGGAAGATGGCGGAGCCGGGTTTGAAGTATTCACGCCCCAGCGTCAGCCCCAGCCTCATCATCAAACAGGAACCTCCTATCAACAGCAAAACCAAAACCACCCCAAAGCGATGTCCGAAGCTGGCTATTTTGACCGTTCCCTCCGCACGGTGAATCGCCACCAGCACTGTCTCGCCCACTGCCAGACCTGCGGGGTTTGTTCCATATGACCTCAGAAACTCCGCCTTTTCCCCGGTGGCCGTCCGGTAGATAATTTTCGGGCGATAGGCAGCCCCTTTGCTGGAAAACGACTTCACCAATTCGACGACTCTACCTGCGGCAAAATCGCTTTCACGCAGAAACTTTGCTTCCCGCCATGCCAGCCATGCACCGATACACATCAACACGGATCCAACAATCAGAACCCAGTCAGATTGGATTTTCACAGCGACTGAGGTTGTCGGGCCATTTACATGTTTTAGAAACCGGATAGCCGGGGCGGACTGCAAGTCCGCTCTCCATCAGATAACCCGGTCGTTGCCACCATCCACGGGGATCTGGGCGCCGGTGGTTTTGCCGAAGAGGGGACTGGCCATGGCGGCGACCATGGCGGCGACGTCGCGGGATTTGATCTCGGTCTTCATGAGATTGCGGGTTTTGTATTCCTCCACCGTCATGTTATACCGTTCCGCGCTGCGGGCGAGGGCTTCGGGAGTCCAGAGTTCGGTGTCGAAAACGGCATCAGGATGGATGATGTTCACGCGCACCCCCTCCGGCGCCAGTTCGAGGGCGGCGACCCGGACCAACTGGGTGACGGCGGCCTTGGCGCAGGAATAGCTGCCGGCTCCGGCTCCGGGCGCGGCGACGTTCCGGCTGCCCACAAAGACCGCGGCGGGGTCGACCCCTTTTTTCAGATAGGGGACACAAAACTGAAGCAGCTTCATGTGGCTGGTGAGGTTCACCTCAAGGCTCTTGGCCCAGTTCACCGGGTCCATGTCCTCAAAGTTGGCGCCGGCGGTGAAGATCCCGGCATTGCTGACCAGGATATCCAATCCGCCGTATTGCCGGATCACATCCTCGACCGCCAGCTGGACCGCAGGATAATCCGTCAGATTGAGGACCTTTCCGGTGAGACCAGCGCGACCGCCGAGGCGCACCGGGGTTTCGGGATTGAGATCGAAACCGGTGACCACCGCCCCCTGGGCATGGAGTTCCTCGGCAATGGCGCGGCCAATGCCGGCGGCGGCTCCTGACACAATCGCAATCTTGCCCTGGAGTGGCTTGAGCGCGGGGGCAGAGCGGAGTTTGGCCTGCTCGAGGTCCCAGTGTTCAATTTCAAACAGATCACGCTCCGGCAGGGCGGTCCAGCCGCCCGCGGCTTCGGCCTGCTGGATGGTGCGCACGGTGTGCCGGGCGATATCGGTAATGATACCGGCCCCGGCCAGGGTGGTGTCGAAGGCGATGGTGCCCTTGCCGGGCCAGACGGCCCAGCGGGGCGCGGGGTCGAGGGCAGGCTGCCCGGACTGAAGACGGCTGTGGGATTCCAGATAGTCGATCGCAAAGGCGGCAATGGCTCCATCCTTGCCCAGCACCACAGGAGCGCGTTTCATCCGGATGGAGTGATCAGGCGTGAGGGTCCCGCGGGTGGCGAGGTCCCCGGCATCGGGACGGCTGGCAAATCCGGCCGCTTCCGGGCTGGTTTCGGTCAGGGCGAGCACGGCACGTCCTCTTGCCCGCGAAACGGCCCGGCGGATGGCGGCAAGTCTCCGGAGGTCAGTGGGGTCCAACCCGGCCTCGGCCAGCGCCACTACCTCAGGACCGCCGCCACGGTTGGCGAGGGTATCTTCGGCTTCGGTGACCAGCTGGATCATGCGCTCGTAACTCTCCTGGGCGGTCTCCCCGAAAGTGAAGATGCCGTGGTGCATCAGAATCAGGCCTTCCACCTTGCTCCAATCGGCGTCCTGAATGAGTTCGCGCACCGCTTTGGCGAGGAAAAACCCGGGCATGACGTAGGGCACCACGATGACCCGGTCGCCCCAGGTTTCCCGGACAAGGGCGGCTCCGTGCGGCTGATTCGTCAGGGCAATCACGGCATCAGAATGGGTGTGATCGACAAACCGGTGCGGGAGCACGGCATGCACCACGGCTTCGATACTTGGGTTCGGGCCTGAGGGGTCGAGCATGGCCGCGCGTTGCTCACGGACCATCGCGGCATCGGTCAGCACGGGGAGTTCGGCGAGGCGCAGCAGGACATCGAGTTTGACGGCGGGGAATCCTTCGGGGCCGATTTTGGCCAAATCGCCTCCGCTGCCTTTGATATAGAGAACCTCGACGGGGTCACCGAAAAAATCAGGGATGGTGGCCTTGGCAGAAGTATTGCCGCCACCGTGCAGGACCAGCGCGGGATTGCGCCCCAGCAGCCGGGAGCTGTAGACGCGCTGGGAGAGAGGATCAGCCCCGCAGGCGGCGGCTTCATCGGAGTTCCAAAGACTTTGCATAAAAGGGAAAAGCGGAAAAAGGCGGCGGCAAACCCGTCGCAGCACCGTCTATAGCCGGAATCACCGAGGGCCGTCAATGGAAGGGGCAGGAAAAGCGGAACCGGTGGGAATGGCAAAAATTTTCTATTGAAATTACGGCCGGATCGATTTATTATTATAATTTCCGTTTAAGTTGTTTTGTATTCTACGACTTTCCGTTTAAGTTTCTTTGTAGTCTAAGAATTTCCGTTACGTTGTGTTGAACGAGCCGCTGCTTCCCGTTTCCACCGTCCTCCCGGGACGGCCAGGATTCCCATCTCTGTCGGTGCCCGGCTCCCAACGGGCCAATGATCGTATAGGGACGCCTCCGTGGGCGGGATTGGCCGCCATGGCCGCGGCATCGGGCCGGCAAATGGCCCCGATGGAAGGCCGGCGGTTTGCGGCCTTGAGCAGCCTCCCTGAGGCCCTGCGCCTGCCGCCCAAGCGTGATACCCCGCCTGCCCGGCACCAACGTCCCGCAGCCCCTCCTTCACCCCAGCCTGGTTCTGAAATCGCAGCCCAACCGGTCCTACCGCCCCCTTCCCGGCAACTGCCCGCTTCCTCCGCGCAACAATTGGGCTTCAATTGCCCCTCCTGTTTCACCGTGCTGATTATCAAAGAGCCGGCCACGTATGACGGGCGGGCCGCCCCCTGCCCCACCTGCGGCATCCGGATCCTCCCTCCGCAGCGCGTGCCTGACAGCCCCTTCAGTATCGTTCATCGCTCCGACGGATTTCCTCAATTGGCTGGGCAGGCTCCTCGTCCGGGCAAAATGTCGCCCCAGACTGTCAAGGCGCTGACTGACGGGGGAAGGTAATCACCGCAGAAAACCCTCCACTATGGGGAGCCCCAAACCGGGGACAAGGTTCCGTTTCCGGCAGCAAAAACGGGCCGTCATGCCCCCCTTCAGACCGGGGGCGGCGGGACCGGATCAACCGGACCACACCAAAACCCGCGGCCAGGCCCAAGGCGCCCAGGATCGCCACGGAAACCGCCATGTTGCCCCACCAGCGGCGGCTAGGATTCCCTGAAACCCCAGTGTCCACCAGCTTCGCAGGAGGGCTGCGGGCCAGCCAGTGCAGACGGACCGACATCTTATAGCAGAATCTTTCCAGCTGCTCCGTGGGTCCGGAAACCCGGGCCGCCTCCACGACGGAGGCGTCCACGATGGAACGCAGCACTGCCGCGGTGTAAGTGGCACACGCCCCATGTCCAAAAATCGCCAGAGTGCGCTCCGGCTGCTCGTAGAAATAGAAGACCAGCAGGCTATCATCCGTTTCCCCAGCCCACTGGCGGCGCAGCGCCTGGGGATCAAAATCCGACGGCAATTGCTGCCCGGGGCCGAAGACCAACAGAGTGGTGCGGAACACGCATTGATCATTCAGCCAGCGTTGCACCAATGACTCCATCTGCCCACCGGAGCGGTCTTGAATCAGCTGCTGCGGATCCACCAAAACCCCCACAGGTTGCTGCATAGTATACCGCCCCATGAGTCCGGGCCCTAGCGGAACCACCGCCCTGGGATCCAGTGCCAGGCCGGAGTCCCCTTCCCCCGGGAGGCTGGAATCAAGGATCAGGGGACCTTGGACCGGCTCAGGCTGCAGCGGCCAGATTTGCGGGGGAAAGAGGCCGCCCCCTTGATTCGCCGGGCGGATCCGGTCCCTGATCTCGGTAAGTTCCTGACGCATCCATCCGGGAAGCCCGAGGAGGGAATCGTGCCATGGAATCGGATTGTCAGGAAGGAATTCCACGGCTTCCTCCAATTCGCCGGTGAGGTCGTGCCCGCCTTCTTCCGGCAGCGCCACCAACCGCCCGGCGGAGGCGAGGAGCACAGCGCACCAGATGGGAAAGCCTGCGTTCACCGGCGGCCTGGGTTGGCCCGCCTGACAGCGGAGCGGGTTCGGCGGCCAAGTCGCCCGGCGGCAGAGGAGGGAACCATCTCCTCAGGAGGCCGTTCCGGCTCCAAAGGGGATGCTTCAGGCATGGATTCCGGCAGGGAAACCTCCCCCGTCCTGACGAGCGGAGGAAAGCCCGCCGGCACCGTCTCCGGCAAGCCGGATGGCCACCGCCGGGGAGTCCACAGAGCCTCCCGCGCCACCCGTTTCAGCAGCCCGCCCAACGCGGCAGTGATGATCCGCAGCGCCGCTGGATAGTCCGCCCGGCTGAAGTCCTTGGCCGCCGATTTCAGCACCAAATCCAGTTCCTCCTGGCCCATCAGACTTTCGAGGAAATAACCGCCCGCCAGGACGGCCGTGCCGCCACGGGGGTCCACCACCAGCAGCAGGCCCCGCTCGTTGGGCTGCAGGCCGTCAAGGTCGGTCACCGCCGCATGATTCAGCAGCCAGAAGGCAAATTGCCGGGGACTGGCCGGAGGCGGCAGCGCTCCCAGATACACCAGGAAAAACAATTGCGGAAACAGACGGCCAAAGTCATCCAGCGAGTCCAGGATCGCCTGCCGTTGCTCGGGAACCAAGGTGCCATCCACGTCCATCAAGCGCTCCGCCACCACCGCCTCCGAGCCATACAAACCGCAGGCCACCTGCAGGGAATAACCGCAGTGTGGACAGGACGACACCCCCATTGCGGCCTTTTGGACACAACGCGGGCACTTCATGGAAAACCGCTCATTCAATGCCGTCATTAAATCCGGCCAGGAGTTGCCGTCAAATTATCCTGCAATTCCCCTGCAATCCCGCCTTCCTCCACTTCAGGGCCGCCCAGCCGTCATCACCGGACCCAACACGGTGTTTTCCACTACCGTCGCCGCCCCAGCCCCATTGGGTCCAGCACGCAATCCGGCGCTGACGGTGATGCCTCCGCCGGTTACTCCCAAAGGCCAGGCACAGATTTCAATCGCCCGGGCGCGGTCCCCGACCACCAAATCCGGCCAGCCATCGCGGTCTGCGTCGCCGAAGACCTGGTCGCCCGGACCCGAGTAAGCCCCATCCCCTTCCGCATCGACCGCCAACAACCGGCCCGTATCGTGATCGTAAATCTCCAACCGGCAGGCCGCGCTGGCCTGCACCGCAAGATTTTGAATCCGGCTGCCGCGTCCCCGCTGGTAGATTTCATGGTAGAGCGGGATACTCCATCCGGCATGGAGTTGAAATACCCCGGCGTTCACCACTGAGGCCGATGGCAAGCCCTCCGTAAAATAAAAGGTGCCAGACCCGGTGACCGGTTTTTCCCCGCCATCCCACGCCACCCGGACCGTGTCCTGAGCCAGGCCCGGTCCGTGCTCCACATAAACTTCCAATTGCTGCCCGGGCAGCAACCGCAACGGGCGGGCCGCCAGTTCCGTTCCACCCTGGCCCAGCGTGATGTAAAGCCCGGCTTTGCCACTTTGCCAATCGGTCACCACCGCCCCATTGGCCGTCACCTTCAAGGTTCCCCCTACTGTAAATGCCCCCGTATTCGTCAGGAGAAAGCGGCTCCGTCCCAACTCCTTGTCAGCAGAGGAAACCATCACCCGGCTATCTTTGGGCTGCAGATCCACCCCGGCAGCAAGCGGCCCGGCCGGTCCAGCCGGTTTTGTCCGGGCCAGCAGCCCCGCGCCCGCCTGCCTTTCGGCCGCCAAACTTTCCTGCAGCGGATCCGGGAGGGTCACCGGTCGGGCCGCCATCACCTGATCCAGCCGCACCCATACCTGATGCAGGCGCCAGCCGTGACCCGCTTCCCGGCACAGCCGTGCCATTTCCAAAAAGGCCTCCACCGCCCGCTGCACCCGGCCTGCGTCGAGCGACAACTGGGTCGCGCGATCCTGCGCTTTCACTGCCATCAGCCATTGCCCCTGGTTTTTCAAAACCTCCCCCCAGAGTGCGTAAATTTCAGCCTCTTCCCCAGTCTGCCCCCAATCCTGCACCCGGTGCAGCAATTCCTCCAACGCCAGCGTCAAATCCGCGTCCGGCTGATCCGCCAGAGTAAACCGCACCCACCACTGCTGGGCCTCCAGCCACACCGCCTTCAGCCCCCGCGATTCCGCCTCCGTCGCGATCAGTTCCAAATCCCGCCGGGCCTGTCCAGGGTTCCCCTTCTGCCCGGCCGCAATCACATGCGCCAACTCCAAACCAAGATCCGATCCTTCCCCCAGCCATTCCTCCCCGCGGCTCACCAACGGCGTAGCCGGCCTGTCTTCGGCACGCGTCAGCCCCGCTGCAAAAAGCAGCGTGCCACAGCAGCCGATGAGGGAAATTCTCCGCATGAAGTCCGGACGTTAACTCCACAATTCCAAACCGGAAGTCGAAATCCTCAAATTTACCGATGCTTAATCACGGTCCGCACTCCGGTTCACCCGTCGCCGCAACCGCTCGCCAATGGCCCTCCAACGCCGGGCGACTACCCCGGGTTTAAGGCGCCTCAGCCAACGTTTTGCCCGATCCTTCAGGAGCACCGCCCTTTGCCACGCAGGCATCGCGCGCAGCCGGGCGTAAAGGCCATCTTTTACCCATATCATCAAATCATGTCCCGCGCGGAACCACCCGACGCCCATCAGAACCGGTTTACAAACCAGGAAAAACCGCGCCACCACCGCGGTCCCCAGCACTTTGGCCGCCACAATCACTCCCACCCCGGTGATCACATGCCCGCGCCCCATCAGGAAAAGAGCCCCGATCTTCACCGGCAGCAACATCAGCCCCGGCAGGAAAAAACAAACCACCGCCGCCCACGCCGGCAACCGCGCCAGCCGCGCCTCCAACCAAAGGATCGCCGGCCACCGGGTGACCCACGACATCGCGGCGGTCATCCGCACCCACAGCCACTCCTCCACAAAAATGAACAGCGCCGCCAGCACCACCATCGGAGGTGTCAGGATCCGGCGGAAGACGCGGCGCAGCATGATGGATCATGCCCCGCCCCCGCGTATCAGCAAGGCCTTGCATCCGCCCCCGCCGCCCCGCTATCCATACCCTTCCACCGCGCCCTGACATGAAACGTTTCCTCCTGCTTTGCCTCGCCGCCCTGCTCATGGCGCGCGCACCCGCCGAAATCCCCCTTCCTGACAGGGTCATCCCGCCCATCGGCGATAAACTCACCGACACCGACCGCACCGGGCTCACCGCCACCCTCGAAGCCCTCACCAAGCGCTTCCTCACCCTCCCCAAAAAGCCCGACAACGCCAACGCCGAGATCTTTCTCAAAGCCGTCCGCTACGCCATCGAAAACAAAGAGTTCTACAAACCCGAGGACACCGGCAAAGCCCGCGACCTCCTCGCCGAAGCCGAGCGCCGCATCACCGACCTCGCCGCCAAACGCTCCCCCTGGCTCACCGCCACCGGCTTCGTCGTCCGTGGTTATTACAGCGATATCGACGGTTCCGCCCAACCCTTCGGCCTCGAAATCCCTGACAACACCCCCAAACAAAACGCCCCTGCCTGGTTCTGGCTCCAAGGGCGCGGCGACACCCGCACCGACCTCCACTTCATCCACGAGCGCATGAAAAAAGGCGGCGAATTCAAGCCGCCCGGCACCATCATCGTCCATCCCTGGGGCCGCTACTGCATCGGGTATAAAGGACCCGGCGAGCAGGACGTCCTCGATGTCCGCCAGCTCCTCATCGACGAGGAAAAAGTCGATCCCCGGCGCACCGCCCTCGCCGGCTTCTCCATGGGCGGGGCCGGGGCCTGGCTGCTCGGCGCGCATTACACAGACAAGTGGGCCGTCGTCCACACCGGCGCCGGCTTCGTCGATGTAAAGCGCTACCAAAAGCTCACCCCCGACAAAATCGCCGCCACCCCCGCCTGGGAACAGACCCTCTGGGGCCTCAACGACGTGCCCGACTACACCCGCAACCTGCTCAACCTCCCCGTCATCTCCTACAGCGGCGAAAAAGACGCCCAAAAAGCCTCCGCCGACATCATGGCCGGGGAATTCCAAAAACACGGCGCCGCCCTCACCCACTACATCGGCCCCGGAATGGGCCACAAATACGACCCCGCCGTCCGCGCCCAGGTTCAGGACAAAGTCCAGGAAGCCCTCCTCCACCCCACCCTCCCCGCTCCGTTAAAACTCTCCCTCCAAACCCGCACCCTCGCCTACAACAAGCTCCATTGGCTTCAAATCACCGGCCTCGAGGAGCATTGGAAGGACAGCCGCATCGATGCCGAGCTCGACAAGCCTTTCCGTCAGGCAACCAACATCTCCATCACGACCAAAAATATCGTCTCCTTCAGTATCATGCGCCAAAAAAGCGAATCCGCTCTGCGCAGCTTGTCCATCCAAATCGATGGACAGACTCTCACCGCAAGCGCTGGTTCCACGGTCCACCTCAAAAAGGAAAAAAGAGGCTGGGTTCGCGCTGGACCCGGCTTCCACCTCCAAAAAGCACCAGGCTTCCAAGGCCCCCTCGACGACGCTTTCAATTCCCCCTTCCTCCATGTGCTCCCTGACAATCCCGGCTTCAGTCCCGAAAACGACACTTGGGTCCAAAACGAATCCACCTCGCAGATCAGCCGTTGGCGCACCCTCTTCCGTGGCGACGCCCGGGTGAAAAAGGCCTCGGAGGTTACCGACGAAGACCGCCAAAAATACAATCTGATCCTTTGGGGCGACCCCGCCAGCAATTCACTCATCGCGAAATTCCTTTCCGGACTCGGGCTCCCGATCCAGTGGACCAAGGAAACCCTACAGGCAAAGGGCAAGGCATATCCCTCCGCTGGCCACCTCCCTGTTCTCATCTACCCCTACAACGAGGGCTTAGGGCGCTACACCGTCCTCAACAGCGGCCCCACCTTCCGGGAGGCGCACAGCAAGACGAACTCCCAGCAAAACCCCAAGCTCCCCGACTGGGCCATCCTCGACATCACCTCCCCGCCCACCCCGGAAGCCGCCGGAAAGGTCCTCGACGCCGGCTTCTTCAACGAAACCTGGGACTGGAAATAACTGTGAGCGGAGCTACCAGGGGTGGGGGGGGGGGGGGGGGGGGGG
>CAIZWU010000404.1 GCA_903936775.1 uncultured bacterium
CACGAACCGGTCCCCGACACCGGACGCAAAATCAATATTGTAACCCTGGGCACCCACGCCCGCCGCTCCCGGGCCATTTTCCAGGACGTGCTCGGTCCCGACTGGCAAGTCGGGGTCATCAGCGTCCCCTCAATCAGCTACGACACCGAAAAATGGTTCCGCCAAAGTGAAGGGGCCAAAAATGTCATCAATGAAATCACCGCCCTCACGCTCATGGCGGCCGGAGGCAATTGAGTTGCCGGGGGGGGCTTTTGGCGGCATGATCTCTCAGGCCCGCTCCCTCCACAACTTCCGGCCCCGAAACCCCTGATTTTCACCCATCCCATGACCCGCTTCCGCCCCTGCATCGACCTCCACGAAGGTCATGTGAAACAAATCGTCGGTGGCACCCTGTCGGATCTGGGGAGTGGCCTGATCACGAATTTCGAGAGCGACAAGCCCGCTGAATTCTACGCCTCCCTCTACCGGCGCGACCGCCTCACCGGTGGTCACGTCATTTGCCTGGGGCCCGGCAATGACGATGCCGCCCGCCGCGCCCTCGCGGCCTATCCGGGGGGATTGCAGATTGGCGGGGGGATCAACGCAGGCAATGCGCCGGACTGGCTGGAAGCCGGGGCCTCGCACGTCATCGTCACCTCGTGGCTTTTTTCCGCGGACGGCCAGTTCCTCCCGGAGCGGCTGGCCACGCTGGCGGAGGCGGTGGGACGGGAACGCCTCGTGATCGATCTCAGCTGCCGCCGCACCCCGGATGGCGGCTGGACGGTGTGCATGAACCGTTGGCAAACCTTCACCAATCTTCCCCTTACTCCCGCCACCCTGAGCCGGCTGGCTGGTTCCTGCGCAGAATTCCTCGTCCACGCCGCCGACGTCGAGGGCAAGTGCCGCGGGATGGATGAAACCCTGCTTCCTTTTCTGGCCGACCACAGCCCCATTCCCGTCACTTATGCCGGCGGGGCCCGCTCGCTCGCCGACCTTCAACTCGCCGATAACCTCACCGGGGGCCGCGTCGATGTCACCGTCGGCAGCGCCCTCGATATTTTTGGCGGGATGGGGGTCCATTATGCCGATCTCGTGATTTGGAACCACCGCGACCCTTCACTTTCAAGCGTTTAGCCCGCTCCAGGAGCCGTTAAAAACTAGCGCTTAATCATTTCCTCATGCTGGATGCCCCTCAGTATCAGCGTTTTCCAACACGAGAAATCTTTAATTCCGGTTTGACAGCGGTTGATCGGCGTCTATGATCCGCGCCCCGGCACCGGCCTTTCCGGCAGTGCCGCTCCTATCCCAGCCATGAAAACATTCTCCGCCAAGAACGAAGAACAAGACCGGAAATGGTTCATCATTGACGCCAACAAGCGCGTCATCGGTGCCGTTGCCGTCGAAGCCGCCAACCTCCTGCGTGGCAAAAACAAAGTCACCTACACGCCCCACATTGATAATGGCGACCACGTCGTCATCATCAATGCCGAGAAAGCCGTCTTTACCGGCAAGAAGGAAGTGAACAAGCAGTATACCCGCTTTTCCGGGTATGTCGGTGGTCACCACAGTGACACGCCGAAAAGCCTCCGCGCCCGCCGTCCTGAGCAGATGCTCACCCTCGCGATCCGCGGCATGATCCCCCACAACCGCCTTGGCCGCCAGATTCTCACGAAACTGCGCATCTACCGTGGCACCGAGCACCCGCACGTCGCCCAGGACCCCGTCGCCTACACCTTCTAATCCTCTCCAACTTCTTATTTAATACCATTATGGCTGAAACCATTTACGCCGCCACTGGCAGAAGGAAAACCGCCATCGCCCGCGCCCGCATGGTCGCCGGCGAAGGCCGCATCACCGTCAACGACCGCGCTTTCGAAGATTACTTCGTCACCCCCGCGCAGCAGTTGGCCGTGCTCTCCCCCCTCCAGATCACCGGCAACACCACCAAGTTTGACATCATCCTCCACGCCACCGGCGGCGGACTCAATGGCCAAGCCGGTGCCGCCCGTCTCGCCATCGCCCGGGCCCTGCTCGGAGTCAGCACCGAGCTGCGTCCCGTCCTCAAAGCCGGCCTGCACCTCCGCCGCGATGCCCGCGCCAAGGAACGTAAAAAGTCCGGTCAGCCCGGTGCCCGCAAGCGCTTCCAGTTCAGCAAGCGCTAAGCGACTGGCAGCTTGTCCTGCTCTTTCAAAAACGGCACCCGCTCCGGCAGGTGCCGTTTTTTGCGTCCCGGAAACAAGGGGTTTCCCCATCCGCCGGCAGAGGCATCCCGGCAAAACCGGCCGGCCCTCCATCGCTGCCTGTTTGATCCTGCCGGCAAATCGAGGCCAAACGCGGGAGCCATCCTCTGCGCGGTTGCCTGACACCGCCTCTGCACTGTAAAAGACGGCCATGCCCCAAACCGGGCCGCGTCCCGGTGTGAACCATCCCGAATTTCATGACCCGCCTCTTCCACCACCCGCACCCCCTGCCCCTGCGATCCGGCGAGACGTTGCCGGGCTTCACCCTCTCCTACGAAATCCAAGGCACCCTGAATGCCGACGGGTCCAACGCCATCCTTCTCTTCCATGCCCTCTCCGGCAGCCAGCATGCCGCAGGTTTCAATGACGACGTGCCCGACACCGGAGGCCGCTGGACCGAAGATCTTTTCGACGGCTGGTGGAGCGACTTCATCGGCTTCGGCAAGGCGCTCGATACCAGCAAATACTGCGTGATCTGCGCGAATTTCCTCGGCGGCTGTTATGGCTCCACCGGCCCCGCCTCGGAAAACCCGGCCACCGGCCAGCCCTGGGGCAGCGCTTTCCCGCATGTCAGCGTTTCGGACATCGTGGCCTCCCAGATGCTCCTCCTCGATCACCTCGGCATCCGCACCCTGCACGCCGTGGTCGGGCCCAGCGTGGGCGGACTCTGTGCCCTCGCCGTAGCCACCCAATACCCTGACCGGGTCCGGCTCGTCGTCCCCATCGCCAGCGGCGGCCCCACCACAGTCCTGAACCGCCTCTTTCTCTTCGAGCAGATCCTCGCGATCGAAAACGATCCCAACTTCAACGCCGGCGACTACTATCACAGTTCGCCACCGGTGTATGGACTCGCGCTCGCCCGCATGATCAGCCACAAGAGCTTCGTCCACCTCGATGAAATCGAAAGCCGCGCCCGGGGGGAAGTCAAACAACCCGGACAGGGGCTCGCCTGGTATCGGCTGCGCGACAGCATCGAGAGCTACATGCTCCATCAGGGCAAGAAGTTCGTCACCCGCTTCGACGCCAACACCTACCTGCGGATCTGTGAGGCCTGGAGCACCTTTGACCCGGTCGCCGAAGCCGCAGCCGCCTCCTGGGATGCCCTGTTGGAGCCCTGCCGCCGCCAGGGCCAGCATTTCCTCATCTTCAGCATCGACAGCGATTTCTGTTTCTATCCGGAAGAACAAAGCGCCCTCGTCCGCCATCTCCGCGAGGCTGCCTGTGACGTCATGCACATCACGGTCCACAGCCTCAAAGGCCACGATTCGTTTCTCCTCGAACCCCTGCTCTACACGCCCCACCTCGCCTACGCCCTTGAAGCGGCCCATCCGGCCCGCCCCTGATGCCTCTCTCACGCTATCCGTTTTCTGCATGAAACGCCTGCTCCTGTTCCCCCTGGTCCTCCTGCTCGCCCAATGCAGCACCGGCGGTTCCGCCCCCGTCACCACCACAGCCGCCGCCTCAGCTTCCGGCCTGCCGACCATCATCAACGTCTCCGCTTATGATCCCAAGGAGCGGCAACGGGAAGGCCATGGCTTCTCCGAGCACAACGTCACCGCCCTGCGGACCAATGGGGCCTCGGGTTTGATTGCCCGGGCCGGCAAGGGCGGCAACCTGGACACCAAATGCGCCAACTTCCTCGCCTCCGCGGACAAGGCAGGAATGTTGCCAGGTGTTTATTACCGTCTGCAAAATCATGTCGATGCCGTGGCCCAGGCCGACCAGTTGGTGAACCGTGCCCAGGCCCTCGCGCGCAGCCGCAACTGGAACGCCCCGGCCCTGCTGCTCTGCGGCGATTATGATGCCAACTCCCGGCTCTCCGACATCCTCCGCTTCATGGACCGCGTGGAATCCCGCACCGGCATCGTTCCCGTCGCCTATCTGGAAAACAGCCAGCACCTCAAACTACTGCTGGGCAACGCCGATGCCGCCACCAAAGCCAAACTCCGCCGCGCCCCCTATTGGCTGGCCCTCTATGCGCATGACAGTGGCGCCGGACCCGTTTTCCCTGCTCCCGGCCATCCCCAGGGCCTGCTGGATCAATACCGTGTCTGGCCCAACTGGACCCTCTGGCAGTATGGCGGGGTCGATTGGGAGGGCGGCCGCTCCCGGCCCAAGGTCTACTCCCACAGCCGCTACCGGTTCAGCCCCTTCTTCGGAAACCTTGACCGCCCGATCGAACGCAACGTCTTCAACGGCTCCCCCGCCGCCCTCCAATCTTTCTGGCAACGGCATGGCCTGAAGCTGCCTTGAAGCGGCTATCACTCCTGGCCATCCCGCGCAGAGACGCTCCATAACCGGCCTGCCCCTGCCCCACAACCTAACACACCAGTCATCCACCCCTGCTTTCCCCCGGCGCGTGCTTCGGGGAATCCCCGGGATTGCCTGACTCACGAGGCTGTTGAACGGTCAATCCTTTTCATCCCCTCCCCTCCAGAATACCCCCCATGCGCTGCCCTTCCATTTTCCTGCTGAGTCTTGCCTCGTTCTCCCCCGCCTTTGCCGGCCTGCCATCCCGGACCACGCCGGCCGATCCCCCTGCAAGGGAGACCATTGCAGCCAAGCCACTGAATAGCGCCGCCGTCGACAAGCTGCTCGCCCAACTGGAGGAAATCGATTCCTCGCTGAAAGGCAAACGCAGCGCCTACAATGCCAGTGTGCTGCCCAAATTGAAGGAAGCGGGAACCAATGATGACAAGGCTTTTGCCCTCTGGCTGGATGCCATGCGGGATCAGGAATACGAAGCCCAGGGCCGGACCGCCACGGAGTTCTCCGACTTCCGCAATGGCAAGGCCAAGGAACTGCGGGGCGACCCCTCCTTCACGACCCAGCTCCGGCTCCAGTGTCAGTTCCTCGCCCTCATCATTCTCCAGGCCGATGCCGTATCCGACGAAGCGCGCCTGGAATTGATCAACGGAGCCTCCACTTACCTGGACGACTTTGTGGCCAGTGCGAAAAAACTGGCTGGCAAGCAGGACGAGCTCCGCAACAGCGCGATCGACTCCGTCATTGGCAAACACCTCAAACTCGACGTTTCGGCGCGCAAGCAGGGGGGCTCCGCCGCCTACACGCCCGGCAGCATCAGCGAGATCTATCAGCAGATGATCCTGCCTTATTACCGGGAAAAAAAGGCCACCGCCAACATCGGCGCCGCGTGGACCAAACGCATCAGCCAGGAAACCGACATGGTCGAACTGACCAAGGTGCCCGAACAACTCGAAAAATTCCAGAAAGAACGCCTCCCGGAACTGAAATGGAGCCAGGCGAAAGATCTCTTTGAAGCCGGGCAACAGGAACCTGCCTCGGCTGCCATGATGACCATCATCAAGGCCAACCTCGCCCACCGCAACGCCGCCGCATGGATCGCGGAACTCACCTCCCTCGCCCAGGAATCCGGAAACCCTGCCGCCGTAAGGGTCCCGGGAGCGCAAGGTGCTCCCTAGCCGGAAGGCCTCAATCCCGGCCACGGCGGGGCTGACAACCGGTCTTTCAGCGGGCCAACTTCCCGTTTTACAAAAACCCTTCCATCGGTAGGTTCCGCGTCCGCTGAATTCAATCTCCAACGCCCGTTTCCCTCCCTCATGAGCACCTCTGCCGCCCCCGCTTCCTCCAAACCCGCTGAATCCGCCGCCCCCGAGCGCGGAGAACTCATGCCCGGTGCGGAAATCCTGGTCAAGTGCCTCGAAAAAGAAGGCGTGGAGTGGATCTTCGCCTATCCGGGCGGGGCCTCGATGCCGATGCATCAGGCGCTCAGCAAGAGCGACATTATCCGGACCGTGCTTCCCCGCCATGAGCAGGGCGGTTCCTTCGCTGCCGAAGGCTACGCCCGCGCTACCGGCAAAGCCGGGGTTTGCATGGGGACTTCCGGACCGGGGGCCACCAATTTGGTGACCGCCATCGCAGATGCTTATCTGGATTCAACCCCCTTGGTGGCCATCACCGGCCAGGTGCCTACCTTCATGATCGGCCGCGGGGCCTTCCAGGAGACGGACTTCTTCGGCGTCACCCTGCCCATCGTCAAACACAGCTACCTCGTCACGGATCCGAATGATATTCCCCGGATCGTGAAGGAAGCCTTCCATATCGCCCAATCCGGCCGGCCCGGTCCCGTGGTGATCGATATGCCGAAGGACGTGCAGGAAACCCGCACCCAACCCATTTACCCTGACAAAATCGAACTGCGCGGTTATAAGCTCCTGACCGAAGTCGACGAGGTCGCCCTCAACGAAGCCATGGGCCTGCTGAAGCAGGCCAAGCGCCCCGTCATTTACGCCGGCGGCGGCATCATCAGCGGTGAAGCCTCCGCCGAGCTGCTGGAATTCGCCGAGCGCGCCCAGATCCCGGTCACCACCACCCTGATGGGCGTCGGAGCCTTCCCCGAAACCCATCCACTTTCCCTGAAATGGCTCGGCATGCACGGCACCGTGGCCGCCAACAACGCCGCCAACGAAGCCGATCTCCTGCTGGCCCTTGGCGTCCGGTTTGATGACCGGGTGACCGGCAAGGTCGAGAAATTCTGCGAGCACGGCACCATCATCCACATCGACATCGACAACGCCGAGATCAACAAAAACAAACCGGTCCGCCTCCCTATCCAAGCCGACATCAAGCTGGCGCTCAGCAAACTCAACGTCCTGCTCGAAAAGGCCGGCTACGAAAAAGGCGGCAACCGTCACGCCGCCTGGCACGAACAGATTGCCCAATGGAAAGAGGAATCTCCCATGCAGTATGAAGACGAGGACCCCGCCCTGATCCCCCCGCAGTGGGTGATCGAGCAGCTTTACGACCTCACCAAGGACACTGATTTCTACATGACCACCGGGGTCGGCCAGCACCAGATGTGGGCCGCGCAGTACTATCACTTTGACAAACCCCGCCGGCTCATCACCAGCCTCGGCCTCGGGTCCATGGGCTACGGCTACCCGGCGGCCCTCGGGGTCAAAGCCGCCTTCCCTGACGCTGAAGTGGTGGACATCGATGGCGATGGCTCCTTCATCATGAATATCCAGGAACTCGCCACGGCGGTGGCCGAGAACATCCCGGCCAAAGCCATCATCCTGAACAACCAGCACCTCGGCATGGTGGTCCAATGGGAAGACTTGAAATACAAGTCCAACCGCGCCAACACCTTCCTCGGCAAGCTCGACACTCCCAAGGACATCTATCCGAATTACGTGAAGATCTGTGAAGGTTTTGAAGTCCCCTGCGAACACATTACCCGCCGCGAGGATGTGGTCCCGGCCCTCAAGCGCATGCTGGCCTCCAAGACCGCCTACGTCCTCGACATCATGGTCCCACACACCGAGCACGTGCTGCCCATGATCCCCGGCGGCATGACCTACAAGGACATCATCACCAAGCCGATCCGCAACGAAGACGGCACCAAAGGCTTCGGCGACATCAAGGTAGCCACGGCCCTGTAGCAGACCGACCGGTCACGCGGGGGATGGCGACCTCGTCCTCTCCACGCGGCGGACCGCCTCCCCGGGAGGCCGGCCGTTGGGACTGTCCGGATCTCGTATCTTTCCTGCTTCATGCAGCACCCGCCCGGTCTGCCGGGGAGATGGTGGCGGGATCGGGCAACGGGCCTGAGCCGCAGAGCCCCACCGCGTCGGCAGGGCCCGGCCCTCCCTGCGCGGGGGGGCATCCATGATCCAGTGCTCCGGCAGATGGCGTCCGTTACCCAGTCTTTCCCTCAGCCTCAGATCCGGCCCAGCATAAACAGGATCAGCAGGACCACCAGCACCAAGCCAAGGCCACCGGTGGGACCGTAGCCCCAATTTTTGCTGTGCGGCCAAGCCGGCAAGGCCCCGATCAGCAGGAGGATGATCACAATCAGTAAAATGGTTCCCAGTGACATAGGATTGTTATTTGAAGTAAAGTGGCGACTGCGGGAATCCGCTCTGCGACTGATTTCAATCAAGCTTGGCGGACCGCTTGGCGCCAGGGAGCGAAACCCTATCCACAGATGAAGAAACCAGACAGAGACGGTCAGCCCTTTCCCCGTATCCCGAAGCAGTAACCCAGCCGTCCGCAGACAGCATCGCCGACTCCGGCGGTCCGTAGTTGGATGATGCGGCCGAATGGGGAGCGGAGCACCCCACCGTCCCTCCCCGGATAACGGACCGCCCAGCGAATCAGGGTCACCGCCGCCAGATGCTAGACCGTCGTCCCCTGCACGCTGCTTTCAATGATACCGGCAGCAATAGCGTGGCGGGTGAGTCCGGCAGTATCGTGGATGTTAAGTTTCTGCATCAGGCTCTGCCGGTGTTTCTCAACCGTTTTGACGCTGATGTTCAGTTCGTTGGCGGTTTGCTTATTGGCTTTTCCCTCAGCAATGAGCTGCAACACCTCAGTTTCCCGCGAGGTCAACAGGAAGGCATTTCTGCCGGAGTGATCTCCCCGGGGAGGGGCATTCCGGTCATGACTCTTGATGCGTCGGGAGATCGTGGGGCTGAAGTAGGGCCTGCCCTGATAAACTTCACGGATGGCCTCGGGTAACACATGGGCCGCCGTTTGTTTGATCAGATAGCCGGCCGCGCCGAACGCCATGACCTGTTCTACATACGAGTCATCGCTATGGGCGGAGAGCATGAGGACCTTGGTGGACGGTGAGGCCTGCAGAATCTGCCTCGTCGCCGCCAGTCCATTGAGCAACGGCATGGCAATATCCATGACCACCACATCCGGCCCAAGCTGGCAGGCCAATGAAACCGCCTGCCGCCCGTTTTCGGCTTCGCCTACAATCTTCATATCAGTTTCGAGGTTCAACAAGGCGCGGAGCCCTTCGCGGACAATCAAATGGTCTTCAGCCAGCAGGACAGTGATTGGATTCATGAGAGATGGATTAGTTGGCAGGCGTGCCCCGACCGGGATTACTCTTTGTTTTGAAGATAAGTGGCGGCTGAGGGAATCCGCTCTGCGACTGATTTCAATCAAGCTTGGCGGCCCCCTTGGCGCCAGGGAGTGAAACCTTATCCACGGATGAAGAAACCTGACAGAGACGGTCAGCCCTTGCCCCATATCCCGAAGCAGTAACCCAGCCGTCCGCAGACAGCATCGCCGACTCCGGCGGCCTGTGATTGGATGATGCAACCGAATGGGGAGCGGAGCATCCCGCCATTCCTCCCCGGATAACGGACCGCCCGGCGAATCCGGGTCACCGCTGCCAGATCCTAAATCGTCGTACCCTGCACGCTGCTTTCAATGATACCGGCAGCAATGGCGTAGCGGGTGAGTCCGGCGGTATCGTGGATGTTTAGTTTCTTCATCAGGCTCTGCCGGTGTTTCTCCACCGTTTTGACGCTGATATGCAGTTCGTTGGCGGTTTGCTTATTAGCTTTGCCCTCGGCAACGAGCTGGAGCACCTCAGTTTCCCGAGTGGTCAACAGGAAGGCATTTCTGCCGGAGTGATCTCCCCGGGGAGAGGCATTCCGGTCAGGATTTTTGATGCGTCGGGAGATGCTGGGGCTGAAGTAGGGCCTGCCCTGATAAACTTCACGGATGGCCTCGAGCAACACATGGGCCGCCGTTTGTTTGATCAAATAGCCGGCCGCACCGAGCGCCATGACCTGCTCTACATAGGAGTCATCGCTATGGGCGGAGAGCATGAGGACTTTGGTGGACGGTGCGCTCTGCAGAATCTGCCTCGTCGCCGCCAGTCCATTGAGCGACGGCATGCTAATATCCATGACCACCACATCCGGCCCGAGCTGGGAGACCAATGAAACCGCCTGCCGCCCGTTTTCGGCTTCGCCTACAATTTTC
>CAIZWU010000405.1 GCA_903936775.1 uncultured bacterium
CCGTCAGCGAGTTAGTTTCCCTTCTCCCAAGCCGTGACGTGCCCGGCAAAGGCTTCGAGGTCCGTGTAGTTATTCTGCCAGGTGGTATACATTACCCCGATCACCCCAGGCACGCCCCGGGCCGCTTCCAGCCAGCCTTTGATCTGCTCCGGTCCGGCGTCGTAATAGCCGCTCAGGATTTGTTGATGCCCCCGCCCGCTGAAGAAGGCGAGGCTTTTGGCCCGCTCCCCGAAGTTCCAATTCATGACCACCACCTTCGGATCAAGGCCAAGCCACGATCCCGTCAGGTCGCCATTCACCAGGTAATAGTCCTTCACGGCATTGTGATGGGGATCAAACATATCGCTCCACACCATGACCCGTCCGCCGGGGTTTACTGATTCCAGAAATCCCGTGCAGCGCTGCACATGACCGGCTGCCACTTGGCCAGGAGTCAGGCGCCGGGAAATTGCCGCAGCATCCCAGCCGAGGACCCGCCATTCATCGTGCGACATCATATAACTTCGCGCCCCCCATGCCCGGTGCACCTGTTCCGCCTGTGCTTCCAGCAGTTTCATGAAGGCCGGTTCGGTGACCGCAGCACAAACCTGCCCCTCGTGGATGACGTGGGGATGATACCACGAAACCCGCAGCCGGGTTCCTTCCGGCAGGCGCGTGCGCAAGAGTGGGGCGTCGTGCCAGACTTCGTATTCACCGGCATATGGTTGATTGCCGAGGCGTGGGTCCGACAGCCTTTCAAAGTCCGTGCCTTCCACCAGCCCCTTGCCGTCCAAGGTCTTCACCTCCAGCGGACAACCCGGGCGCCGCAACAGATTCACGGGCCCCGCTTCCTCCAGCATGGGATCGGATAACCACAAGGTCCCGGACCCCGCGCCCCACACTCCGAAATACAGATTGATCTCTGCCGCCTCCAACGTGTTGAAGGTCACATGATGGACCGCCCAGTCCTGGATCCGCTGTACTTTCAGGGAGGTATGACACAGCGAACGGTCCGAGCCCGGCACCAGTGCTTTGATTTCGGGCGTCCCTTCGAAGTCCTGCGTTTTGACCCGGATCGAGGCATGATAGTGCCGGAATGGCGACACTTTCACCTTCACCATGAAGCGGGCATTGCCGCCCTGCCCGTCCGTCAACTTCACCCCCCCGCCGTCCGCCACCAGCTGGTCATCGACAAATCCCCAACGCTTCCGCTCAGATAATGGGGGCAGCGATACCGGTGGATCAGCCACGAGGCGCGCCTCCCCCTGGTGCACCTCAAACAAGGCACCCCGCACCGGCAGCCCTTCCGCCAGATTGGGGTCCTGCGATAGCATATCATTGGAATACCCCACCGGAAACACCGCCGGCACCAATTGCAGGCCCAGGGCCCCGGCCTTTTGTTTCACCCGGGCCAGATGATCAAAATACCGCTGTTCCATTTCTCCGAGCCGGGAGAACTTGGAATCAGCCAACAGAAAGTGTGTATACCCCGCGGCCTTGCCCCGCTCCAGCAACCTTTCCAACCGCGTGATCTGCTCCGGCACCAGGTGATTCACGGGCGCATAGACCCATCGCTCCAGCGGCCCCGCCCACGCCACAGTCCCGCCCATCCAAAGCACCATCAGCCAGAGCCATCGTTTCATGATGCCATCTGTTTATTCACTTTGACTTGCCGGATCAAGTCCCAAACCTGGTGGACTGCGACCGCGTTACCAAAAAACAGCAACGCCGATCCGGTCCTCCCCGCTGGCGTTTTTCGTTATTTCTTCAACTCCTTCAGCAGCGCTTCCACGTATTGCGGGCCGGTGCGGACCGGCTCCGGAGCGGGGGTTTCCGCCACATAATCCAGAGCTTCAATCAGCGGCATCCACGCCAGACCGCCATCCTCCGAGGTGCTGCGGGAAAATACTGCCCACACCCGGCTCGGCACCGGGATTTGCTTCACCTGTCCCGAACCCAGGGCTCCACAAGCCGCCGGGGGCGACGTCACCAAATACTCCCGGCAAACCAAGGGCCGGTCGGGATGGATGGAACAGCTTTCCTCCACCAAAAACGGACAGGGCACTCCCAGTCCAAAATAACTGATCCCAAAGGCACGGTAGGCCGCCTGGTCACCTTCCGCCGGACCATGGGGAGGCAGCCCCGAGGCGACCACCACTTCCCGCGCCGATTTAAATCGCGCGCGCACTTCCCCGGCCTGCGCTGCCGGCATGGCCTCCACCAAGGCTGCGAGGTGACGGGCCTCCGGTGGGGAAATCGGCACCATCTGCCGGCAGCATGCGCCACAACCTTTGGCACAGGAAATCCGGTGCCCTGACCGCTCCACCCGCGCGACTGCCACATCCGTCAACTGATTGGCAAACCGCTGCGCGTCCGGCAGCAGGGCCTCGGGCAAACAGAGGCCCTTGGGTACCGTGAACGAAATATTCATGGGCTCTCCGTTGATCTTCAACTGACCACTCCCGGTAATCGTTTCCTGCATGACGCCAGCCTGTTCCACCGGGCCACAGGATGTCAATGAAAAGCCTGACCGGAGCGGCTCCCGGGCAAGGACACTATGCTTTTATCAGCCAAGGCTTCAGCCACTCCCAAACGGCAGCCGGCCCCAGATTTTCCAGGTTCCCCTGCGCTGCGCGCAGCACTTGAACATCATCTCCCAACGGCGCCCAGACGGCGGGATCCGTCGGGCCGAAGAGCAGCCCGCAGGGGACTCCACAGACCGCCGCAAGATGACTGATACCGCTATCATGACCGAAGAACCCGCCGCACTCCCGGAGCCGGTTCGCCAACGTGGAAAGCTCCAACCCATGGAGTGACTCCCAAGGCAGGCTCCTGGCATCCCATGCCGCCGTGATGGCCGGCAGGCGATCGCTTTCGGCCTCACCGGTAATGACCAGCCACCGGGTTTCCGGTTGGACGCGCTGCACCTGCTGAATCACGGTCAGCCAACGCTCCAGCGGCCAATTTTTGCGGGGACTTCCGCTGCCGGGATGGAAGGCGATCCGGTTTCCCCGCGCCTCCGGCAGACCATGGTGACCCGCCAACAGATCGACCCTGTCATCGGCTCCCGCGCCAACGGATTCGATCACCGCGGCCAGTTGCCGGGAAGCAGGCGCCGGGCCCGCACAGCGCCAATCGCCCTGATGAAACCGCTTGACGCCACAGGACAGGATTTGTTGTTGGAAGGCTCCATCCTGATCGGGCAGCCATGAGATCACGGATTCAAACCCGGCCAACCACCCGCGCCATGCCGCGTCCACGTGGGCTCCCGGCACCAGCAAACCGGCCACGGCAGGGGCCTCGAGGCTGCGCCAGCCTGACACCAGGCGGAAATCCTGCGCCAATTTTCCGTAAGCGGGACGGGTCAGGAGTTGAACTTCAAAGCCGGCCTCCCGCAAGCCACCCAGCGCAGGAAGCGTCAGGATAAAGTCCCCCAGCGCCCCTCCCCTGACGGCGAGGACCCGGCGGGGCGTTTCAAGGACGGGCAAGGGGACCACGGTCATGATTCACCCTTCTCCAAAATGGTCCCATCCGCCGGACAGCTCCGGCTCCCTCACGGACGGCCCGGCCATCACGCCAATCTTTGTCAGGCCCAGTTTGGGAAATTGGCGGGGCCACCGCTGCTGCAGCTCCAGCCAGGTGGCCGCAGGGAAAACCGCCAGCAGTTCATAGTCCTCCCCTTCCCCCAGCGCCTGCGGCAGAGTAGCTCCGGCGCGGCGTGGAATTTGTTCCAAATCCAGCTGCCAGCCGGCCTTTCCCATGGCAGCGAGGCGCGGCAGGTCCTTGGCCAGACCATCACTGAGATCCATCATGGCGCGGGGCGGATAGTGCTGCGCCAGCCATTGGGCTTCCTGGAGACGCGGCGTGAATTTCAAATGCCAGCCGCTGGCAAAGCTATCCCCCAGCTTCCCGGTCACCGCGATCACATCGCCCGGCCGGGCGCCGGAGCGGCGGATCACCCGGTCTTCCCTGACCTCACCGGTCAGAGCCAGGGAAAGCACCACCGGGGCACCGGCCGGCGCCGAGGAGGTCTCCCCTCCGGCAATTCCCACGCCCCAGAGCCGGGCCGCTTTTTTCAAACCGGTATATACCCCGCGGACCCAGGACAAGGACACCTCCGGCCGCAACACCACCGTGATCAGGGCCTCGTTGGGCCTTCCTCCCATGCTGGCGATGTCACTCACGGCCCGCGCGAGGGCCTTGCGGCCCACCGCGGCCGGCGGCATGGTCATGGTGAAGTGGATGCCCTCCACCATGGCATCGGCCTTCAGCAGTTGCCGCAGAGGTGAACCCGGAATCCGGACCATCGCACAGTCATCCCCCGGACCGGTCAGGGTGCGGGGACTTTGGGGGAGTCCCTTGGTCAGGAGTGCGACCAGTTCATCCTCCGGCGGGAGGCGGTCAGGTTTTTTCGAGATACCGGGCGAGCTCTGGGGCATAAAACATGAGGGCAACCTGACACAAATTGAACATCGCGTGCATCACGATGGGCACCAGCAGATTTTTGGTCTGCTCATAGGCAGCCGTAAACAGCAGTCCCAGCAGGGCCAGCGGCACAAAACTCATGACGTTACCGTGCACCGAGGCAAAAAAAAGCGCGCTGCCCAGCGCCGCATAGGACCAGTGGGTGAAGCGTTTGGCAACGCTGTAGAGGAATCCCCGGAAGACCAGTTCCTCCATGAAGGGCGCCCCGAACCCCACGCACGCCACCACGGCCAGCTTGGTCATGGCATCAGGGGATTGCCCGAGCGCTTTGACGATCAATTGCGGGGAGGCCTCCGACTGGCCCAGTAATCCCAGCAGCCAGGGCATCGTCAAATAATTGACCAGACCCACCAACAAAGTGCCAGGCACGATCCACAGCAGCGCCCACACTGGCACCATCACCATCCGCTGGCGCTTCAGGCCGAACAGGGATAGCAGATTGAAACCCCGGACCCCAGCCAGGTAAAACAGCAACAACCCTGCCATCCCCAACTGGAAGACCAACTGCATCAGCATCAGGTTCGCCGAAAGCTGGAACGTTTCCCCGCTCTCCGGCGGCATCACCAACGGGCCCATCAGCAGGCTAAGCACCGCCACAGTGGCCAGGGCCACCCAACCGTCCACGCGCTTCCATCTCGGGTGGCCAGCCACGTGCTCCCGCGGCCCGGGAACCGGCAACAGGGGCACATCAAGGAAACTTCCGGCCGGCGAATCATCCTCATGCGGAATCACCGGATGAACCGGCCGGGCCCGGAACCAGACTTGAAAAGCCAGCAGCGCCAAGGGCACAGAAGCGAGAATCCAAGCCAGAGCGAGGAGGAGCAGATGGTGTTCGGCAGGGGTCATCCAGCGGTCAGGGAACGAGGGATTCCGGCAACAAATAACATTGACCGGCCCGCAGACGCGGCAGGAGGCGATCGGCAATATCGATTTCCAGCCGTTGGGTTTCGAGGGACGCTTTCGACAGAATAGAAGGCAAACTGATAAGGGGCGCCGGGCGGGTGTATTTCACCACCGCCGCATCACTGACCCCGGCGAGTTCGCGGGCGGCCTGCCAGGCGTCTTCCAGATAGCCTGTGCGGTCCACCAGTTTCAAGTCCACCGCATCGGCTCCGCTGATGATGCGTCCATCCGCGATCCCGTTTTTGAGCGCTTCCACCGGAATGCCGCGCGCCTCTGAGACGATGCCGACAAAACGCTCATAGGTCTGCATCACGAGCCCCTGGGTGTAGGTATTTTCCTCGGGGGTCATCTCACGATGGCCTGAAAGGCTGTCCTTGAAAACCCCGCTGCGGAACACCCGCTTGGTCAGGCCGATTTTCTCCATCGCGCTCCCATACCCAAAGGATTGGATGATCACCCCGATGCTGCCGGTCCAGGTATTGACGTTGGCCACCACTTTCCTGGCTCCGCAGGCCACATAATAACCGCCACTGGCAGCCATGCTGTCCATGTAAACCACCACCGGCTTGCGCTCGTTGGCCTGTTTTACCGCGTGATAAATCGTATCGGAAGCAGTGACCTCGCCGCCCGGGGAGTCGATGCGCAGCACGATGCCTTTGATCCGCGGGTCCGCCAGAGCCTGCTCAAGGGCGCGTTTGGTTTCGGTGACCAGGCTCGAACCGCGCCCGTCTTCGTCGGAGCTGATGACCCCGGTGAGATCGATCTGGGCAATGCGGGGCCCATGGGCGGCATCCGAGGCGGCAGACTGCACGAGAAGTTGTTGGAAACGGTCGGGCTCCTGCACGTGGTCGGCTTTTTTGCCGAAGAGCATTCCGGACAACAACACATTGGCCATTAAACTAAGCACCAGCACGCCCAGCGCGGCGACTCCCAGAAATCCGAGGACCTGTTTTCTCATAAGGGCGGCACCGTATCAGTCCGGTCCCGGCCCACAAGGCGGAACACGCTCCACCCACAGCCACCCGGCCCGACGCCTCAGAAAATGATTTCCCGGCAGATTCCAACGGGCCGGTCCCGTGGCCGGATTAAGCATCGACGTGGCCTGCCGGAGGAGGGCCGATGAAACATCCGGCACCTTCCGGGCCCGCAGCCAACCGGCCAGCACGGTATCCCTCAGGACGGGATGCAGCTTGATCAATTCAGCCACCCGCAGTTTTTCCTGAGGAATCCATGGGGCCACGGACTGCTCCAGAAATTCGCGGGCGCTTTCAGCCCAGGCCGCAGCGCGTCCCATGGCCGGGGCGGTGGAACGTTGGAAAATCGCGTCCAGCAAAGGCA